>NZ_JBRJGQ010000066.1:0-1177 GCF_053628575.1 Roseovarius sp. MBR-51 | reverse complement strand
ATGGCAAAGGAAAAGTTTGCACGTAACAAGCCGCATGTGAACATCGGCACGATTGGTCACGTTGACCACGGCAAGACGACGTTGACGGCGGCGATCACCAAGTATTTCGGCGAGTTCCGGGCCTATGACCAGATCGACGGGGCACCCGAAGAGAAGGCGCGCGGGATCACGATCTCGACCGCGCATGTGGAATACGAGAGCGAAGCGCGTCACTACGCGCATGTCGACTGCCCCGGCCACGCCGACTATGTGAAGAATATGATCACCGGTGCCGCGCAGATGGACGGTGCGATCCTGGTTGTGAACGCCGCTGACGGCCCGATGCCGCAGACCCGCGAGCACATTCTGCTCGGTCGTCAGGTGGGCATCCCCTACATGGTCGTCTACATGAACAAGGTCGATCAGGTCGATGACGAGGAACTGCTGGAACTGGTGGAGATGGAGATCCGCGAGCTTCTGTCCAAATACGACTATCCGGGCGACGATATCCCGATCATCCGCGGCTCGGCGCTGCATGCGATGAACGGCACCCAGCCGGAAATCGGCGAGAACTCGATCCGCGCGCTGATTGCTGCTGTGGATGAGTATATCCCGACGCCGGCGCGCGCTGTGGATCAGCCGTTCCTGATGCCGATCGAAGACGTGTTCTCGATCTCGGGCCGTGGCACGGTTGTGACCGGCCGGATCGAGCGTGGCGTGATCAACGTTGGCGACAGCATCGAGATCGTGGGGATCAAGGACACCAAGACGACGACCTGTACCGGCGTCGAGATGTTCCGCAAGCTCTTGGATCGTGGGGAAGCGGGCGACAACGTCGGCGTTCTGCTGCGCGGCATCGACCGTGAGGGCGTTGAGCGTGGTCAGGTTCTGTGCAAGCCGAAATCGGTTCTGCCGCACACCAAGTTCGAGGCCGAGGCCTATATCCTGACCAAGGACGAGGGTGGCCGTCACACGCCGTTCTTTGCCAACTACCGTCCGCAGTTCTACTTCCGCACCACGGATGTGACCGGCACGGTGATGCTGCCCGAAGGTACCGAAATGGTGATGCCCGGCGACAACCTGAAGTTCACGGTTGAACTGATCGCGCCGATCGCCATGGAAGACGGCCTGCGTTTCGCCATCCGCGAAGGCGGCCGCACCGTCGGCGCCGGCGTCGTGTCGAAGATCATCGAGTAAC
>NZ_JBRJGQ010000065.1:0-1293 GCF_053628575.1 Roseovarius sp. MBR-51 | reverse complement strand
GGGCACCTCGATTTTTGACTGTTTTCTCGACTATGGAGCAGTTGGCGCAGCCTGAAGGGCTTGGAAGGCCGTCAGTTGACGGGTTGTTGCGTCGGGTCTGATGATGCGCAGCCCATTTCAGGGTCGTTTTTGGCGATGAGCAGCATGACCTGCGTCTCTGGCGGTCTGTTTGTCATGCCGGATTTGGGTTGATGCGGCGCAACTGGCAGAGGCGGCGCATGTTGTAGGCAAGGTTCTTCAGCCCGATCTTGGCTTTGGCCCGCACCAGACCGATGGTGCGCACCAAGGTGCCGCCCATGTCGTTTGCCTGCGCGCCGAAGACATGCTCAACCCGGACCCGCACGGTGGATTTGGTCCGGTTGCTGCCCTTGGCCTGTGCAGTCAGCGGCTTGCCGCGCTTGCCCTTGCGGTGGATGTGGCTTTTCAGGTTCCGAGCGCGCAGCTTTACCTCCATTTCCTCGGAGCGATAGGCTGAATCCGCCCATACTCCGGACCCGGTATTGCCCCGCATCAGCAGGTAATCCACCGCCTGGCTGTCATGCTGGGCTGCGTCGCTGACGTGGTAGCGGCGGACCAACTTGTGCTTTCGATCCACATTCACGTGGTTCTTGTAGCCGTAGTGGCTCTTGCCGTGCTTTTTCGTCCAGCGCGCGTCCATGTCCTTCTGCACCCGTTTCGCCAGTTTGTCTGCCCAATCCTCGGGCACCTCACCCTTCTTGATCGTTGCGTTTTCCTCGCGCGTGTTGTGGTTGCGCGGCACCGGCACAATGGAAGCATCAAGGATCTGCCCGCCACGGGCAATATACCCCTGTCGCGCCAGATGACCGTCGAACAACCCGAACAATTCCTCTACCTTGCCCGCGTGCGCCAGCGCGTCTCGATAAAGCCACACCGTCTTGGCATCGGGCACCCGATCCCCGAGACCCAACCCCAAAAACCGCATGAAAGACAGCCGGTCGCGGACCTGATATTCGATTTGGTCATCCGACAGGTTGTAGAGTGCGCTCAGCACCAGCGCTTTGAACATCACCACCGCGTCCATCGGCTTGCGCCCGGCGCGGGATTTGCGATCCGCATCCGGCTTGCGCCAGACCCGTTCAAGAGCCGGGCGAAACTCTTCCCACGGCACGACGGCATCGATCTCCACCAGCGGGTCCTTCTTGGCGTCAAGGCTCGCATAACGGTCCGAAAGATCAAAGAAACCCATCTGCGTCATTGCTGCATCCCCTATATGCCGGTTCACCAAGTCACGATATCGCAGCGCCAAGGTCAGGGCAATTTTTAGAGATGCCC
>NZ_JBRJGQ010000064.1:0-1410 GCF_053628575.1 Roseovarius sp. MBR-51 | reverse complement strand
GCCCAAGTTCAACAGCAAAACCGATAAGCAACTGATTTCATTCAGGCCGAATGGCCGAAAATGTTACAACACGTGCGCTGTCAGGTGGGTTTTGGCAGGTTGAGTGTTTCGAAGAGGTCCAGTTGCTCCGGTGTGGTTTTGCTTATTCCATGGAAGCTGCGGCTTCCAGCGTATGCCGTGTGTTTTTGGATGTGCGACAGGATATCGAGGGCGATCTGGGGGCTCGCAGTGTGGCCCTTGGCTTTCAGGCGCATCCGCATGACGCGGTGAAGGGTGAGCGCCAGAAAGCAGATCAGGGCATGGGCGCGGATGCGGTCTGGCAGCCGGTGGTGAACTGGAGCGATCTCGATGTCGGATTTCAGCACGCGAAAGCCGCGCTCGATATCTGCCAGCGCCTTGTAGCGGGCGACGGCATCAGCCGGCGTGATCTCGGGGACATTGGTCAGCAAGACAAGCTTGCCGTCAAAGAGGCCGGCTCGGGCGATTGCCTCTTCATCGACCTCCCAGCTGAACCGATCGGCAGTGAAGTCAGCCTTGATGAAGCGCACAAGCTCGGCATCGGCGATGGCACGGACAAATCGGCTATAGGCCCCCCGATCTGAGGCGCGCCGCCCTTTTGAGCTCCTTCCCTTATCTTGTGCATCCAACTTGGTCACCATGGTGTTCCCCATGGCCTCCAACTCACTGATCTTCGCGCGGCGAGCCTCACCCTGCTCGATTGCGCGGGCGGCATCATGCGCGACAATCAGGCGGTGCCCTTCAAAGCTGGCCTCTCGCAGCCCGTCACCTGTCCTGAAGTCAAACCCCCGAAAGGTTTCCACCAGATCACCATAGCGGCGGGCAGGCACAGCCAGGATGAACTCAAGCTTGCGCCCATCCTTATCGGCGATGTCTGTCAGGTGGTGGATATTGTCCAAGCTCAACAGGCCGCGATCCGCCACCAGAATGATACGCTGGATGGGGAAGCGCTGCAGGACCGTTTGCACCATGCCCTGCAAGGTCTTGGTTTCAGACACATTGCCGGGATGGACTGTGTGCATGAGAGGCAGGCCATCGGCGGTCTGCACCACGCCCAGCACGAACTGCCGCGCGATGCCGCCAGTTTCCTTGTTCATGCCGAGGGCGCGGATGTCATCCTCAAGGCGGGCGTCGCCATGGATACGCACTGTGGTCAGGTCATAGAAGATCATTGTGAGGTCATGGTCCACAAGCGGCCTGATCTGGCGCGCCAGGGCTTCTTCGACAGCCTCGGTGTTGTCTATCAACGCGTCCATCGCGCGCAGAAGATGTTGATGCGTCACGGTTTCCGGCATTGCCGGCATCGCCACCGTGTCGAGCCAGCGCAAGCATCCCAGTTTGCTCGTGGCGTCGCAGAGCCGGTTGAATACCATCGCCCGGACGAGCGCTTCG
>NZ_JBRJGQ010000063.1:0-1795 GCF_053628575.1 Roseovarius sp. MBR-51 | reverse complement strand
TCAGCAGGTGTTGCCTATGGCGACGGGGCGCGAAATGAAACCTTTGGTCTGGTTTCGAGTTGGAATAACGAAGGCCTGTCGGTGCAGGGTTATGGCGGATCGAACGACTTCGATTCGGGCATTGAGGCGGTGAGCCCTGGCTGGCTTGTGCAGTCGGTGGTTCTGGACGATGGCGCGTTCAACCACTACCTGAACGGTGGGCTGATCGATAGCGGCACCCATGCTTTCAATACCGACCTGAAGCGGCTTGTGCTGGGTGAGGAGATCGGGGGACTGGGTGAAAGCCAACTCGAGATCGCTGCCGTACTGATCTATGACCGGGCACTTGATGAGTTAGAGCGCGAGCAGGTCGAGAACTATCTTCAGATAACCTATGTTGACGATACCTTTATGTTTGGATGAGCATCGAAGTAATTGTGACCTCCTCCAGCCTAGACTTGGCGGCTTTAACGGGTAGTGAGATGACTTGTTTGCAAAACCCGTCGGTATCTTGAACGCGGGTGCTTTCAGTGGGACATCGTCAGTTTGGTGTCGTTTGCGCAAGGCAATCTGAACTAAAAATTGCGAGGTTATCTGTGCCAAAGAATACTTCAGTGAACGTAGGCCCACTAAATGTGACCATATGTCGACTTTGTGGCGAGGAAGCTCAACGAGCTTTCTCGTTGCCATTTTTTAAACGCTTCGACGTAAGCTTTTATCGTTGTTCTGGTTGCAAGTCACTTCAAACCGAAGAACCTCATTGGCTTGGTGAGACCTATAGCGGTAGCCTCCCAGGCGAAGATCTGGGGGCCGTGGCGCGCTGTCAGAGGGCGCAGGTAACCGTTTTCTACCTCTCCAGGATGCTGCAATTGGGTCGAACGGCAAAAGTACTCGATTTCGGAGGAGGAAACGGACTTCTAGTGCGAATGTTGCGAGATATAGGAATTGATGCGCGCCTCAGTGACAAGTACTCCCAGAACACTTATGCAGCCGGGTTCGAAGATGAAGTGAGCCAATCATATGATATAATCCTAGCAACAGAAGTTTTTGAACACCTGCCGAATCCGATTGATGACCTCAGGGAAATTTTTAAACGAGATCCAAAAATTTTATTTGCGACTACAATCCTGTATGAGGGGCAAGATAAAAATTGGAGTTACCTATGCCCTAATTCCGGCGGGCATGTTTTTTTCTACAGCGAAGCTGCCCTAGAACATATTGGTCGGCATTTTGGTTATAACGTCGTTTGGCGAAGCCCGAACATAGTGTTTTCGAAGGCCAAAATTGGATACTTCCAACGTATATTTATACGTCGAGTGCTGTTCGGAGGAAAGCCACGCAAACTGCTGAACATGCTTTTCCCAATGCTTGGAGGGCAATCTTTGCAACCTCAAGATGATGCCTATATGCGTAACACGGGAATGACCCGAAACTGAACGACTACGGATTGTATGGGCCCCTTCAAAAACATAGAAAGATGGGCGTAATGAATCAAAGTTGTAGTATCTACGCCAAGCCTCCAACTTTTTGATCGCATCTGTAAGCGTCAGGAACCAATGGGCGTTCAAACACTCGGCACGGAAGCGGCCATTGTACGCATCGACAAAGGCGTTGTCCGTCGGTTTGCCAGATCGTGAGAACTCGAGTGTGACGCCGCGCTGATAGGCCCAGAGGTCCATATCCCGGGAGATGAACTCGCTGCCCTGATCGACCGGATGGTCGTAACGCTCCGGTGGGGGCCGTCTGACTTCGGCGACGATCCGATGATAAGTCCGACCTTATGTCCGATTTCATTTCTCGCCCTCAAATCGAAGTT
>NZ_JBRJGQ010000062.1:0-2098 GCF_053628575.1 Roseovarius sp. MBR-51 | reverse complement strand
TGCGCGAAGTTGTACCGAGCCGCGCAGTCTTTTGCATGTTTGCCATCTTCCTGGATGAAGAACCGGGACGAGTTTTGTGGGACCAGCCGGTCCCGTAACTTGGCGTAGTCAGCAAGCCGAACAGCTGTGTCGTTATTAATGGGAAGCTGCCGGTCTTTACCATTTTTTGTGTTTCTTAGTGTGAGAAGTGCGCGATCAAGATCGACGTCATGCCTTTCCAATGATAAAGCTTCGTTCACCCGCATGCCCGTCACCGCGATTAAGCCGAACAGGGTCTGCCACAAAGCGGCCCGAAGGCCATATGGTGATGGCAGCCGACCGGCTTCAGCGACAAGGTCTGCGATCTGACTGGGCGCATAGATGTAGGGGGCACGCCTTCGGTAGCGGCCCATGACGAGTTGGCTGGACGGGACCTCGGTCCGATTGTCGTGCTCCGCAAGCCAAAAGGCGAACCGGCGCACCATACCAAGGCGATGAGACCAAGTGTTGTTGTCCGCGCTGCCGTAGTTTGCCTTCCACTCAAGGAACAAGGGCGTCGAGATGATATGGAACCCGTTATCGTCGGCAAAGTTGACGAACTTGCGGAGAACCCGTTCATCAAAGGAGAGATCAAAACCCATCGAACGCCGAAGAACCAGGTACTCGTCAAGTCGTTGAGAAAGCGTCTTCATCGCACGTCTCCCGAAGTCGGCCAAGGGCGCGAGATTGAGCGCAAGGCATCCACATCATGTTGCGCATAGATCGTCGTGGTCATCGCAGAACGGTGACGCAGCACATCCCCGATCTCGGCCAGCGAAGCGCCCTTTCGCAGCATGTCGGTGGCCAGGCTGTGTCGCAGAATGTGCGTGCCGATATAGGCTTGTGGTGGATCAATGCCGGTCGCGTCATAGGCATCCCGCAAAATCCAGCGAAGGATTTGAGCGTCCTTGAACCTCTTGAACGGCGGTTTCACCGACACGAACAGCGCGCGGTCCAGGCCCCGGCGCTCATTCTTGATGTAATCGACAATCGCTTCACCAACCTCCGCCGACATCGGCATCCGATCGTGCAACTGCCTCTTGCCGCGGATCAGGATTTCACCGGCGCGCCAGTCGATATCGTCCAGTTCTA
Organism: Roseovarius sp. MBR-51; assembly: GCF_053628575.1. Taxonomy (NCBI): domain Bacteria; kingdom Pseudomonadati; phylum Pseudomonadota; class Alphaproteobacteria; order Rhodobacterales; family Roseobacteraceae; genus Roseovarius; species Roseovarius sp. MBR-51. The sequence continues at coordinate 988 of NZ_JBRJGQ010000062.1, read as the reverse complement.
TCGCCGTCACCTCTGGAGGCCGAAGGCCCAGCCGGGCGATCAGCATCAGCATTGCATAGTTGCGTCGGCCCGTTTTCTTGTGGCCGCGCACCACCTCAATGAGCCGATTGACCTGTTCCGGCTCCAGATACCTCGGAATGCCTGTCGGCTTCGGCTGCCGCGCCTTTGGCACGGCGTTGCTCAGGTTTCGCTCGGTCTTGCCGCTCCAGAACAGGAACTGGAAAAAGTTACGCAGATGTGACGGACTGGTTTTGTCGCGTGGCGCGTTTTGCGCTTCCCGCAGTCGAAGGATGAACCCGGTGATGTCACCGGGTTTGATCGTATTCAGATCACCCAAACCGGTGCCGAACTTCGCGGTCAGGAACCGGTCACCAAACCGCAGGCAGTGGTAGATGCTGTCTTCCGACAGGCCACGCTGAACACGGAGGTAGGTTTCGTATTCCCGTTTCAGCACTGCCCTTGGAGACATGTCGAGCGGCGGTTCTGAGCGTGGCGGTGCACCCGCGTTTTCAATGAGATAATCCCTGAACCGATTGATGCGGTAGCGACAGTGTTTTTGGTCTCTCGCAGAAGCCGCACTGATGATCGGCGTCGCCAGTTTGTCCACAGGATCATCGGTCAGCTCAGTGGGACAGACATTTGCCTCCAGCATCGCCGCCCAAAGCGCCTCGGCTGTGGTCCTATAATTGGCGATGGAACGGAGACCGTATCCCTCCGCCTCGATCTGTAGGGCAAAGCGACCGACATGGCTGCCAGCTTTCAGTTTCCGCCTCGTCGCTTGGTCTGGGTGCGTATCGTTTTCCATGAGTGTTTCCTTCTTTTGGCTGAAGGTTGCACCTATGGCAGATCGCCGGCCCCAATTGCGCAGTTCGCCACGCTCACATGGCGGTTCTAAACTATAGTCTTATGCAGCAGCAAAACGACAAAAACCGCAGGAAACAAGACTTCGCCTGAACAAGCGCGGCATAATCCGAAGCGCGGCATTATG
>NZ_JBRJGQ010000061.1:0-2504 GCF_053628575.1 Roseovarius sp. MBR-51 | reverse complement strand
GTAACGCTCCGGTGGGGGCCGTCTGACTTCGGCGACGATCCGATGATAAGTCCGACCTTATGTCCGATTTCATTTCTCGCCCTCAAATCGAAGTTCTTTCCGCGGCCGATGGCATTCGTCGTCGGCAGTGGTCGGATGAGGACAAGCTCCGGATCGTAGAGGAAAGTTTTGTCGGCCACCGGCAAGTGGCAGCTACGGCGCGGCGGCATGGCATGTGCCGGTCGCTGTTGACGACCTGGCGTCGACAGTATCGCAACGGTGAGCTGGGAGCGCCCCGCCCGATATCCTTCACACCGGTAACCGTGACGAAGGACATCGCGGCCTCCCAGCCTGGGCCTGTTGATCTCCCTGATCTCTCCCGGAACTCGCAGGTGGAGATTGCTCTGCCCAATGGTCGTCGGCTTATCGTGCCCATCTTGGTCGACCCGGAAGCGCTTGCCCGGATCCTGTCAGTGGTGGACGGTCAATGATCGCGTTTCCGGCGGGCGTGAAGGTCTGGATGGCGGGTGGCGTCACCGACATGCGGCGTGGCATGAACACCCTTGCATTGCAGGTCCAGCAAGGCCTCGGGCGCGATCCTCATGCCGGGGAGATATTCTGCTTCCGAGGGCGCAAGGGCGACCTGGTCAAGATTTTATGGCATGATGGGGTCGGCACATCTCTCTATCTGAAACGCCTCGAGGCAGGTAAATTCATCTGGCCCGTCAGTCGCACGGGCGACGCGGTTCAGATCTCCGCAGCCCAGCTCGGTTATCTTCTGGAAGGAATTGACTGGCGCAATCCGCGTTGGACACAACGCCCTGCAAAGGTTGGGTAAAACGCGCTTATAGCCCTGTTTTGCATGGGCATTCGTAAACCGGCATGGTAGATTGTGACCATGTCAGATGCCGCCTCCGAGCTCGAGAAACTGCGCGCCGAACTGGCCGCTTTGAGGTCCGAACTGGCCCGCTCGAACGCCGTTGTGTCGGCGTCCGAGGCGCTGATCGCGGGCCTCAAGCTCGAGATCGCCATGCTCAAGCGCGACAAGTATGGCCGCAGCGCCGAACGCACCGCCCGGCTGATCGACCAGCTCGAGTTGCAGCTCGAGGAACTTGAAACCGCTGCGGCGGAGGACGCCATCCGCGCCGAGCAGGCGGAGGAGAAGGCGACGAAGGTTCGCAGCTTCGAGCGGCGCAAGCCGGTGAAGAAGCCTTTCCCCGAGCATCTGCCGCGCGAACGGGTGGTCGTCGAGGCGCCAACCGCCTGTGCATGCTGCGGGTCAGACCGGATCGTGAAGATGGGCGAGGACATCACCGACACGCTGGAGGTGGTGCCACGGCAGTGGAAGGTGATCCAGACCGTCCGCGAGAAGTTCACGTGTCGCGATTGCGAGAAGATCAGCCAGCCGCCCGCCCCGTTCCACCCGATCCCGCGCGGCTGGGCTGGTCCCAGCCTGCTCGCGATGATCGTGTTCGAGAAGTTCGGCCAGCACCAGCCGCTGAACCGCCAGGCCGACCGCTATGCCCGAGAAGGCGTGGATCTGAGCCTGTCCACGCTCGCCGACCAGGTGGGCGCGGTGACCGAGTTGCTGACGCCGCTGCATGCGCTGATCGAGGCGCATGTGATGGCCGCCGGGCGATTGCACGGCGATGACACGACGGTCCCCTTGCTCGCCCGCGGTGGCACGAAGACGGCCCGGCTCTGGACCTATGTCCGCGATGATCGCCCTTTTGGCGGTGCCGCCCCACCGGCGGTGACCTTCCGCTTCTCCCGCGACCGGGGCGGCGAGCATCCGACCGGGCATCTGATGGGCTGGCAGGGCATCCTGCAAGCTGACGCCTATGCCGGATATAACCAGCTTTACGATCAAAAGCGCTCGCCCGGACCGGTGACATCCGCGCTCTGCTGGAGCCATGCACGCCGCAAGTTCTTCGAACTCGCGGATGTCGAAAGCAACATCCGGAAGGGCAAGTCGCCCAAGGAGATCTCGCCGATCGCTTTCGAGGCGGTGAAGCGTATCGACGCCCTGTTCGAGATCGAGCGCGACATCAACGGCAAATCCCCCGACGAGCGGCTCGAAGCGCGGCAACGCCTGTCGGCCCCGCTGGTCGAGGATCTGGAAACCTGGCTGCGCGGCGAACGGGCGTTGCTATCGAAACACGCCAAGGTCACCAAGGCGATTGATTACCTGCTATCGCCAAACCATTGGTCGAGCTTCGCGCGGTTCCTTGAGGATGGCCGTGTCTGCCTGACCAACAATGCCGCCGAAAGATCCCTCCGCGGCGTGGCCCTCGGAAGGAAGTCCTGGCTCTTCGCGGGGTCCGAGCGCGGCGGGCAGCGCGCCGCCTTCATGTATTCCCTGATCGGCTCCGCAAAGCTGAACGACATCGACCCGCAGGCCTGGCTCGCCGACGTCATCGCCCGCATCTCCGATATGCCGGTCTCGCGCCTGCACGAGTTGCTGCCGTGGGAATGGAACGCAGCAGCGCACCAGGTCAAGGCTGCCTAACCACGGTCCTCGGCGG
>NZ_JBRJGQ010000060.1:0-2507 GCF_053628575.1 Roseovarius sp. MBR-51 | reverse complement strand
TGTCAACGGCGGAGTAAAATTCGGCCATTGTGGCGGAGCAAAAGTCGGCCAGTTTGGGGCGAGCGCCTTGGAGCGTGCGGCCCTCATATAGCAAGCCCGGTCCAAGGCGCATTGGCCGTCAGGCCAATTCTGTGAGGTTCATTTGTTGGCGGCGGCGAGGCGGGCGCGGCTTTGATTGAGGCGGTAGCTTTCGCCGTTCATCTCGAGGATGTTGACGTGGTGTGTCAGCCGGTCCAGCAGCGCGCCGGTCAGGCGTTCGGTGCCGAAGGTTTCGGTCCACTCCTCGAAGGGCAGGTTCGACGTGATCAGGGTCGACCCTCGCTCGTAGCGCTGTGAGATCAGCTCGAACAGAAGCTCGGCGCCGGTTTTGCTCAAGGGGACGAATCCCAGCTCGTCGATGATCAGCAGTTTGACCTTGGCGAGTTTGCGCTGGAGTTGCAGGAGGCGTTTTTCGTCGCGGGCCTCCATCATCTCGTGCACGAGGGCTGCGGCGGTCACGAAGGCGACAGGCAATCCTTTCTGGCAGGCAGCCAGTCCCAGCCCGAGGGCGACATGGGTCTTGCCGGTGCCGGAGGGACCGAGCGCGATCACATTCTCCTTGCGTTCGATCCATTCGCAGCGCGCCAGCTCCAGCACCATCATCTTGTTGAGCGACGGGATCGCCTTGAAGTCGAAGCTGTCCAGGCTTTTGATGGTCGGGAACTTTGCGGCCTTGATCCGGCGTTCCACCATGCGCCGTTCCCGGTCGATCAGTTCCAGCTCGCTCAGCCGGGCCAGGTAACGCACGTGATCTACGCCTTCAGCGGCGCAGATACGGGCCTGCTTGTCATGTTCACGCAGGAACGTGGGCAGCCGAAGCGTTTTGAGATGGTGGGCCAGCAGCAGTTCGGGTGCATCCGTCATGCCCCACCCCCTGCCAGCAGGCTCATGTAAGATGCGGCGGAGGTGGTGGTGATGTTGGTTCTGGGCAGGAAGGGATAAACATCCAGATCCAGCCTCGGAGGCCTTTGCTCGACCCTGCACAAGATCAGGTGCTTGATTGCATCGAAGCTGACCGCTCCCATTCGCAGGGCATCTTTGACGGCAAGATGCAGCACGTCAATCTCGAAGCGCTCCAGAAGGCGCAGGACCTGCACATACTCGCGCTTGCCGGCCTTTCCCTGCCGGGCTTCCAGCAGTCGGCGCAGGGTTTTGAACGCTTCGGGCAACTCCCAGCCCTGCAGAGGCGCGGCCTGATCGAAGGACATGATCTTGCGTTCGATCAGCGCCAGGTAATGCAGTGGATCAAACACCATGTCGCCGGTGTCATAGGAGCGCGAATGCTCGGCGATCACCTCGGCGCCGCAGCCGATGACAACCCGGGTCACGAAGCCCTTGATCCAGACCGCACGGTGGCCGTAGGCAACCGGCACCGAGTAATCATTGCCGCGATAACGCACCACGGATGTCGATGTGACCTGGCCACTTTGCAACTCACAGGCCTCAAAGGGGGTGCCGGGCAAATCCCGCATCGCCGCGAGATCGGCCTTCAGCCGTTCCCCGATGCTGACCTTGTGGCCACGCAGAACATCACCCTGGCGCTTGCGGCACTGCTCTTCCAGGTGAGCGTTGAACGCGTGCCAGTCCGGAAAGGACGGGATCGGCACCATGAAGTTGCGACGTCCGTAGCCGACCAACCCCTCCACGGCCCCTTTGTCATTGCCCTTGCCGGGACGGCCATAGCGGTCCCGGATCACGTAATGCGACAACATCGCGCTGAACCGCTGGGTTCTTTGCCGGGAGCCATCCGGCAGGATCCGGGCAACCAGGCAGCGGTCATTGTCATAAAGAACCGACTGGGGAACCGCGCCAAAGAACGCAAAGGCATGGACATGGCCGTCAAGCCACGCCTCGGTATTGGCCGCAGGATAGGCCCGGATGTAGCATGCGTCGCTGTGCGGCAGATCGAGGGCAAAGAAGTGTGCCTTCTGCTCGACACCGCCGATCATGACAAGCGCTTCACCAAAATCGGCCTGTGCATGACCGGGCGGATGGCTCAGCGGCACGAACATCTCCTTGCCGGTCCGCTTCCGGTCTCGAACATAATCCTTGACGATGGTGTAGCTGCCATCAAAACCGCACTCGTCCCGCAACCGCTCGAAAATACGCTTGGCGGTGTGACGCTGCTTGCGAGGGCGGCCCCTGTCTTCAGCAAGCCATTGGTCCATCTGGCTGGTGAACGCATCCAGCTTCGGGCGCCTGATCGGCGCTGTTCGCCGATATCCCGGCGGTTCCGAATAGGCCAACATCTTCGCGACACTGTCCCGGCTGATCCCAAAATCCCGGGCAATCTGACGCCCGCTCAATCCATCCTGGAAATGAGCGTGACGCACCTTCAAATACAAGTCCACGGTGTATATCCCCAAGCCCTCCCGAAATCCGAAAGGGCAAAAGTGGACGACTTTTACGCCGCCCGCGACAACACTATGCCGTCGCTACCGTGGCCGAGTATTGCTCCGCCGTTCACA
>NZ_JBRJGQ010000059.1:0-2854 GCF_053628575.1 Roseovarius sp. MBR-51 | reverse complement strand
GAGAGTACCGTAAAGTGTGGGGCAATCATGCAGCCATTTCGGTTTCGGACGAAGGCTTCAACGCCGGATGCCATTGCTCGAACTTGGCGCGCAGGGTGCCATCGAGGGCTCTGGTTCGGGTTTGCAGCATGAGGTGCGCGCCTCGTTTTGACCAGCGCATTTGCTGCCGCTTGCCGAAGCGCTTTCCAACAACGGTGTTGACGGTGCTTTCGACAAAGCCGGTTGAAACGCGTTCACCGTACCGTCGTCTTTCCGCATAGTTCGGGATCATCAAGGCGTTGTTGGCGATGTAGGTCTCGAACTCGGACGCCGCCTTCCGAAGTGCCTTGATGCTGGCATAGTCCGTCTCGACAACTTCCAGATCGATGACAAGGTCTTCGATCGCTGCCTGACCATTGTGAAGGTTGCCATTCCAAAGGAACCCTTTGATCTGGCGCAGCAGGCGGGCAATGGCTTCGGCCTCTGCGGGATTGTGATGCGCAAGCCCTTTGACGTATTGCTGCATGACGGTGATGCGCATGGTGATGTGGAACCAATCCAGGATATGCTCAGAGGAAGGTGCCATGTGTCGCGCCATGTGGATGACGGTGTCTCCACCGTCAGTCATGAATGTCACTGGATGGTTTTCCTGCCAACCCTGATCCTTCAAAACTTCATGCAGTCGCCGCTTGGGCTTGTCATCATGACTTTGGACAAGCCCAAGATAGCGGCTCGGGCGATCTGTGGGGATGGATTTGCCGACGGTGACCTCGAAATGCGACTGACCCGCGTCGCGAGACCGAACATAGCCACCGTCGATACCGACGGTGATTTGGCCCTCAGGGTTGGGAAGCTGGGCGCGCTGGTGGGGACTGGTTTCAATGAAACTGTAACGCTCATCAGAAAGTTCGGCCTCCATCCGCGTGGCCACACGCCCCAGATGTCTGCGGATGGTGTCTGGATTTAGCCTCATATCAATCGGCAGGACATCTTTCAGCAGGTTAGTCGTGACCCCGAAAGATACAAGCGAAGCCCATTTCGTCTCAAGCCAGAGCAACTCCGGGGCGATATGGTCGGGCAAAAGTTCGTTCAGAGGACTGAAAGTTTTGGCTGGACCATTGTGGCACTGGCAGGAATAGAAGCGCGGACTTTCAACGGCGATGTCACCGAAGACCGTCCGGTATCGAATTTGCCGGCGCCCTTTGCCACGAAGCTTTCGATCACAGCACGTACAGCGGGCACGTTGGATACAAAACGCTTCGCATTGCGCGGCAACAACTTTCCGCTGGATGCCCAAAAGAACGGCTTTGCCTTCCTCTATGGACAGGCCGATGTCACCAGCAGCCTCAATGCCCTTGGAGAATGCGGCGATCCTATCCGTGTGAGCGGTGCCATCTGGCGCAGTTATTGTGACGCTGATTTCGATATCCATCTTCGGGGTCTGCCTGCTTGATTATATTGGTTCTGAATCTCTCGCCCGCATGATTGTCTGCCGACTGGTGCCCATTTCGCGTGCGATGGAGGAAACTGTCGCGCCATTGGCAATCTTTTCGCGGACCAGCGCCTGCTGATCAGCCGAAAGGGTTGATGGGCGCCCCAGTGTTTTGCCTTGCGCTTTCGCACGCGCCAGCCCCGATTGCGTGCGTTCGATCAGAAGGTCTCGCTCGAACTGGGCAACTGCGTTGATCACACCCATCGTCAGCTTGCCCGCAGAACTGGTCAGATCCACGCCGCCCAAGGCGAGGCAATGCACACGGATGCCCAAGACTTCCAGCTTGGCCACGGTCGTACTGACATCGATCGCATCGCGCCCCAGCCGGTCCAGCTTAGTCACGACAAGAACATCGCCACGCTCCATCTTGTCCAGAAGACGCGCAAATCCCTTCCGCTGTGCGATGGCCTGTGAGCCGGAAACCGTTTCGGTAATGATCCGGTGTGGCTCCACCGCAAATCCTGCGGCAGCGATCTCCCGGATCTGGTTTTCGGGGTCCTGTTCGACGGTCGATACTCTGGCGTAGGCGAATGTTCTGGTCACAGCATTGCAATTCTGTCCGGAAATGTTGTCCAAAATAATACGCCTGTTCGATACAGGTTCAAGATAATTTATGGACAGATCATTACGCCCTGTCCGGAACCGAACCATTTCGGACGGCCCTTACCACATCTGCTGGCGCATCAGGTCGCGATGATCTCCGGATCGAAACCGCTTGTTCACAGCACCCCGTGAGAATTTCCCGTCGACGAACGGCTTGCGAGCAACCATCCGTTCCATCGCAGCTTCCACCTCGTCAGACATGAAATCAGATACCGGCCGATTGGGGGCGTTCGCTGCTACAACATCTTCAAGGAAACCAACCATGACGCCCATGTCATTCCAGGCATCATAGCCGTCAGCCTCATCCCGCCGTTCAAGATACCCATATACACCACCGCAATCTTCAGGCGGGCAGGCTCCGGAACCGCCTATGCAGGCCGGATAGGTTTTCTTTGGTGGCGGATTAATCGCTTCAACACGAATTTCGTGTTCCCAGTTATTCCCCATATCGTAAACGTAGGAAAATCGTTCGTTCTCGCGGAACCCAAACTGCTGCAAGGATACATCCGGGTTTCCAGCATGCAACTCCAACGAGCCGTATTGTACCGCGTGAACCTCGAAGAGGAACAGATGAATGCCCTCCCAGCCCATCGCAACCTGAAGAATGCCGTGCAGTTCACGCAGTGTCGTCGAATCCGATACCAAAACACGCCGCCAGATCATCGGGCTCAACCCAAGAAGGCGTACCTTTAGCTGATAGATTGGAGAAGCGGATGACATCCAAAATCCTTGCCAGCATCAATCCCAAAATTCAACTGCCCCACACTTTACGGTACTCTC
>NZ_JBRJGQ010000058.1:0-2879 GCF_053628575.1 Roseovarius sp. MBR-51 | reverse complement strand
CTATCCCGGCTGTTCAGATTCTCGCAGCCACCTCTCCTCCTAAAGCGCTGCATCATACTGGGCTACCCCCGTGCCCGAAGTATTTGCGACAGAACCCCTTCTACAACCACCAGCGCTGGTCTATTGGCAGAGAAAAGATATGAACCAACCCGATCAGCAGGTGCTACGAGTAGCTTAAGCTACGCCAGATCCTGTCCAATCGATGGGGAGTAGCTTAATCATAGTTACCATGACAATATCGAGACCAGCCTCTAAAGGCGAGTATGCAAATCAGGTCTTCATCTTAAGATGACTGCTCATGCCGCAATCAGATGCAAGAAAGAACTCTATGTCCGAAGGTCACATTACCGCACCGCAGAGCCCGGCCCTTGCCCGTATCGCCAAGGGAGATCTCTGTGCAGGTTGTGGTGCCTGCGCAGCGCTGGCACCGGGCAAAGTTGTGATGGCCGTGGCCGCCCCGGGTTTTATACGCCCAATTCAATTGTCACCACTGAGCATCCAAGAAGAGGAGGAGATCAGCGCTGTATGCCCTGGCCTAAGCCAAACAGTTGAGGAGCGAGGGCGGTGCAACCCAGTACTTTGGGGTCCTTACATAGAGGTAATGATAGGTCATGCAACTGACGACAGTATCCGCTTCGCCGGTGCCTCCGGGGGGGGGCTTTCGGCGGTGCTAGTGCATCTTATAGACAGTGGCACCGTGGATGCAGTGGTACAGATCACGGCTTCAACAGAGTTGCCAATCGGCAATACTCCTGTAGTCACCATGAACAAAAAGAGCATCACAGCAGCGGCAGGCTCACGCTACGCGCCGTCTGCGCCGCTGGAAGGGATCAACGCGCAGGTTGCGGCAAACAGAGCCAATGGAGCGCGTTACGCCTTCGTGGGCAAACCCTGCGATGTAGCGGCGATGCGTGCGATGTGCGCGCGCGACCCCGAAGTGTCTGCCACCTTTCCTGTGATACTGTCATTTTTCTGCGCCGGTGTTCCCTCCCATGAGGGTGGCAGGGAAGTGCTGGCCAAGCTCGGGACCACATTAGACCAAACTAGTAGTTTTCGCTTTCGCGGGAACGGCTGGCCGGGCCGGACTATTGCAACTGCACATGACGGAACGGAACGGTCAATGAGCTATCATGAAAGCTGGGGAGGTATCCTTTCGCGCCATGTGCAGATGCGGTGCAAACTATGTGCCGATGGTACCGGCACGGCTGCTGATATTGTTTGTGCGGACGCTTGGGAAAGTGACTCGGACGGCTACCCCATTTTCGATGAAGCGCCCGGCGTCAGCCTGATCATGGCGCGCACAGACTTGGGCGCGCGGCTGATCGAAGAGGCGCGCACGGCGGGGCGGATCAAAACGCAGGCTTTTAATATCTCTGATCTAACATCAATCCAAATCGGCCAACGAGACCGGCGCCGTGGGCTGTTGGCCCGGTTAATGGGACGGCGCATCACTGGCAAACCGATCCCAAAGTACAAAGGGCTACAACTCCTCGCTGCGTCTCGGCAAAACACTATCAAGGGCAACCTTAAGAATTTTTTAGGAACCCTTCACCGGACGCTGTGGACTAAAAAACCCTGACACCCAAAGGATATCCATGACCCAACGCCCGTTTCGTATCTGCCTGATCCTGCATTCTACCCGCTCCGATAATCTTGGGGTAGGTGCCTTGACTGTGTCCGAGATCGAGATCATCCGCGACATCGCCCGTGACATTGGGCGTGATATTCAGATTACTGCTATGGACTGGAAAGATGCGCGCGACAGCTATATCACTGGGTCTGATGTGACCGTGCGTGATCTGGATGGCAAGGTCATGCTGAATCCGCGTGGTTTCTTTTCCATTGCACGGCATGCCGACTTGATGATCGACATTGGTGGCGGCGACAGTTTTACGGACATCTATGGTGGACGTCGCTTGCGTCGCACGTTCATCCTTAAGTATCTCACTCACATCGCGGGCACTCCAATGGTACTAGCTCCGCAGACTGTGGGGCCCTTCACCAAAGGCTGGGCAAAACTGCTGGCACGCATTTCCCTACGCCTGTCGCGACTTGTTGCAAGCCGAGACCAAATGTCAACCAAAGCTGCACGTGATCTAGGCCGGGATGATGTCATCGAAGCCTGTGATGTGGCCATGCGCCTGCCCTACACCCAACCCCCTGATCGAGAAGGTGGGCCAGTAAAGGTAGGTATCAATGTGTCCGGCCTACTGATGGGCGGCGGCTATACCAGAAAAAACGAATTTGGCCTGCAGGTGGATTACCCTGCCATGATCGAGGACCTGATTACCTATTTCCAAACCCATGAGGACGGATGCGAGGTTCATTTGGTGCCCCATGTTATTGTGGTCTCTGGCCCGATGGTGGGCGAAGATGATTTCCGCGCGTGTCAGACACTACACAAGAAGTTTCCCGACACAGTTTTGGCCCCAGCGTTTAATTCTCCGTCAGAAGCGAAAAGTTATATCGCAGAAATGGATTTCTTTATGGGCGCACGAATGCATGCGTGTATTGCTGCGTTTTCTTCAGGGGTGCCGGTGATCCCGATGGCCTACAGCCGTAAGTTTGAGGGGCTGTTTGGCACCATCGGTTATGCCCGAACAGTGGATTGCACATCGCAATCGACCATCACGATCCAAGATGCAATTGTTCAGGGCTATGCCGACCGGGACAAGCTGCAACGTGAGGCTGCCGATGCGTTCGCAAGGGGGCGTGAGAAGTTGAAGGTGTACGAAAAGGCGCTTTGTAATGTGATCACGGACATCATCGAAAAGAAAAATATCTGACGGATGGGGTTTATTGCTGTGACTAAAGCACTTTGCATTTAATGTGAAGCGGATGAGGAGAGGTGGCTGCGAGAATCCGAACAGCTGGGATAA
>NZ_JBRJGQ010000057.1:0-2993 GCF_053628575.1 Roseovarius sp. MBR-51 | reverse complement strand
ACTCCTTGCTGGGAAAGAGTCCGCGTTCAGAATCCATCTCGCCGGTCGGCACCAGCCCTAAAATCTACAAAATGCACACAGTGTCGCGTAGTGTGGTCGTCGCGGCAATTGCGGTTGCGGTCAGCACGCCCACTCCGGGGATCGATGCCAGTCGCCGGCTCACCTCACTTTGCCTATGAACCTCTTCGATCTCATCGGTCAGTCGGTCGATCCTGTCTTGCGTCTCGGCGAGTTGATCGAACAATACCTGTATCGGCAAACGGGCGGCCTCCGGCAGGGCATCCAGCTTATCTGCCAGCTCCGCAACGCGCTTCGAACCCTTCGCCGTCACGATCCCGAACTCGGCCATGTGGGCCCGGATCGCATTCCCCGTCTGGGTAACCTGTCCGACGAGGAAGTCGCGCGCCCGGTGCAGAACGAGCGCCGCGGAGTCCATTTCGCTCTTCACAGGGACGAACCGCATCGATGGTCGCGTCACCGCCTCGCAGATCGCTTCGGCATCGGCCGCATCGGTCTTGCCGCGCTTGACGTAGGGCTTCACGTAGGACGGTGGCATCAGCCGCACCTCATGGCCCATTTCCTGCAACCGCCGCCCCCAGTGATGCGCCCCGGAGCAGGCCTCCATGCCAATCAGACAGCCGGGGCGGCCTTCGAAAAAGGAGAGAAACTGGTTCCGCCGGAGTTGGCGCCGCAATACGGTCTTGCCGTCGGCGTCGACGCCATGGACCTGAATAACGTTCTTGGCCAGATCGACCCCGACTGTGCTAAATTCGAACATGGATGGCTCCTCCTGTTGGGACAATGACATCCCATTATGGCGCTTCGAGACGCCGGTTGGAGCAGGAGCCATCCACACCATCAATCGAAATGGCCTTTTCCAAGCTCAAGGCGTTGATCCGGCGGGCCGCCGCACGGACATACGATGACCTTTGGCGGGTCGTTGGCAATGTCTGCGATCTCTTCACTGAGGAAGAGTGCTACAATTTCTTCAAGGCCGCCGGCTATGAAACCGATTAAACGCAATCCGCTCTAAATTGCGCCTCATGATGGTGTTCGGTGGCGGATGGTCTCCAATGTCTTACACGGGCTAAGCAGAATGGTCAGCATCCCAACCGCACTCTCGAGATCAATCAACCTCCGCCCCTTCGGGACTTAGCTCCGCGCCGGTCTCCGGGAGGGAATTCAGGTTAGGCTACAGCCTCCTCTTTCCATCTGAACTCGGTTTCGTTCTTCCACAGTGTCAACATCAGCATCGCGAGCTTCCGCGATGTAGCCACAGCGGCCTTAGCGAACCCGCGCCGTCCAGCAAGTCGAACCGCCCAGCTTTTCAGTGCCGAGAACCGCTGCACCCGATTGATCAAGGCACTTGCGGCCTCGTACAACAGGCTCCGCATGGTCCCGTCGCCGCATTTTGAGACGCGCTCGGACCAGTCCATCTCTCCGGATTGATACCTTCGAGGGGTGAGGTCCAGGAAGGCACCGACATCACCAGTTCTTCGAAACCGCGCCGGATCATCGACCAGCGCGATGAAGCTCAGCGCAACGACCGGGCCGACACCAGGGATAGTAACAGGCGGCGAGCTACTGGATTATCTTCGGCTTTCTTCTTCACCGCGCGATCGAGATCGGCCACCGCCTGGCATAGGGTGGCATGGGCAGCGATGAAGCTGTCAGCGATAGAGCGCAGGATCGGATCCCGTTCTGCCGCAGATGTAAGCTGATCGCGGAATGCCCGGCGGTGTCCACCTTTGCCAATACCCGTCAAACGGACGCCGAAGTCTTGAGAATTTCCCGGATATGGCCTTCGCGATCTTTGCGCAGGCTGATCAACTGTGCCCGCGCGCTGATCAGGCAGCGGAGCGGATCTGAGCTCTCGCTCCGAACGTGGACAGGTGTGAACCAGCCTGTGCGAGCCAATTGCGCAAGACCTTCGGCGTCCGCGGCATCGGATTTGTTTGGTCGAGCTGAGAGACTCTTGTGTGCCTTGCGCGCATCGATGCAGGTGGCCGGAAGTCCCAGCCATTCCAGACCGCGTTGAAGCCAGATCGACAGCTGCCCACTTTCATGCACGATCAGCTTCGGCGACAGCGATCTCGTGCCGAACCATCCCGCCACGCCTTCGGGGTCAGCTGGCGACACGCCTCGGGCAACGGTCTTGCCGTCCGCGTCAACAACGCAGATCGAAATCTCTTTCAGTGACACGTCCAAACCGGCAAAATGTTTCATGGTCGTTCTCCTCACGGCATTGATATCGTGAGGCCAATATACCGGACCTCGTTCGCCCTGGGAGAGCGGCCGCCGCAATCACACCATGTCTTACAATTTTCTCATTGAATCTATTGTTTTCTGACTTGCGAGCGAAGCCACTTTGAGTTGTGTGCTCTTATGTATTGAGGTGGCGTATCGATTTCCGCTTCAAGTGTGACCGCCGCTCGCCAGGTCCAATGGGGGTCGAAGAGCATTCCTCGGGGGCAATGGCGATCATGTCAGCTTGACCTGTCGCAATGATCTGATCTGTATGTTCGGCGCGATTGATCATTCCGATGGCCATTACTGGAAGTCCAGTTTCTATTCGGATCCGCGTTGCAAGGGCTACCTGATGACCTTCACTAATCGCGATTTTCTGCGCACCGGATAATACGCCAGATGAAACAGTAGCATAGTCGCATCCAAGCCGCTTCAATTCACTGCAAAGTTCCGCAGATTCATTAATATTCCAACCGCCTTCGATCCCGTCGGTAGCCGAAATGCGGATACCCAGTGGTTTTTCAGCTGGCCAGACATCACGCACACTTTCAAATATTTCCACTACGAAGCGACGTCGGTTCTCTTGGCTTCCTCCATATTGATCAGTGCGTTTGTTGGTTAGAGGGGACAAGAACTCGTGTAATAAATAGCTACTGTCGCAAACTTTCGACTTTCTGAGTGCGCATGATATGTTAGCGTTGTCAGGGAGTTGGCAAGAGGCGGTTGGCGTGATCGAGTTTAAGGGC
>NZ_JBRJGQ010000056.1:0-3328 GCF_053628575.1 Roseovarius sp. MBR-51 | reverse complement strand
TGCTATATGAGGGCCGCACGCTCCAAGGCGCTCGCCCCAAACTGGCCGACTTTTGCTCCGCCACAATGGCCGAATTTTACTCCGCCGTTGACAGCTATTTGGAGCCAAAATGCAGTTTGACGTGATAATCGGCAATCCTCCTTACCAAATGAAAGGTGGTGCAGGAGGCACAAGTGACTCCTCAATTTACCATCTTTTCGTGGAACAAGCGATGCAGCTCGAACCTAGATACCTTAGCATGGTTATTCCTTCGCGCTGGATGGCGGGCGGAAGAGGCATGAACGACTTTCGAAAAACTATGCTTGCAGACCAGCACATTAGTCACCTAGTAGACTATACCAAGATGTCTACAGCATTCCCGGGCGTCGATTTCGAGGGTGGGGTCGGCTACTTCTTGTGGAATCGAGAACACCAAGGCGATGCGCAATACACGCTAATTCAAGGAGAGGAGCGTCATCCGACCATAAGTAGGGACCTTAGTGCTCATGATATTTTTATCCGCGACCATCGTGCGCTCGATATCCTGAAACGGATACAGCACCACGCTGAGCCAACGATGGATTTAATGATTAGCGCTGACACTCCTTTTGGATTGGCGACAAACTTTTCTGAATATAAAATGCAACCCTTTGATGGATCGGTTGAGTTGTATCTGACGAGCCGTGGACGCCGCGAAATAGGCCACACCGCTCGATCTAAAATCATCAAGAACACACATCTGATCGATGCGTGGAAAGTGCTCCTGCCTGAGGCCTATGGCGAACGCGGAGCCGTACCAGCGCTAGTTTTGGGGCCTTCCATAATTGCGCCACCTGCTTCTGTCTGCACTCAGACCTATCTAGTTGCGGGGCCACTGGCGAGCAATCTGGAAGCGAGTAGTCTTCAAAGTTATACTAGAACTCGTCTATTCCGGTTTCTAGTGTCACTAAGGAAGATTACGCAGCACGCGTTGCGTTCAACTTATTCATGGGTCCCTCAACAATCGTGGGATAAGATGTGGACCGATGATATCTTGTATAAAAAATACAGTATCACGAACGAAGAAATTGAATTTATTCAAAAAATGATCCGTCCAATGGCCGGCGAAGATGCATAAGCCCACCATCGACGACATTCTCTCCCCAAAGCCGGAAGCGCGGCCCTGCATCTATGCTTATTCCATCGCGGATGAGGCCCATGAAGGCCTGCTGAAGGTCGGCCAGACCACGAGGGATGTGAAGAAGCGAGTCGCCGAACAACTGCGCACAGCAGCAATCACCAATTTCCAGATTGAGCTGAACGAACCCGCTGAACGCGATGATGGCACCATCTTTACCGATCACGAGGTGCGCGCCGCGCTGATCCGTAAGGGGATCGAGAACACAAGCCTGGAATGGATGCGCTGCACCCTGGCCGATGTCCATACTGTGCTGTCAGAGCTGCGCACCGGCCTGCGGTTCAGCGGCACGCACCATCAAACCTTTCCCATGCGCCGGGAACAGGCAGAGGCTGTCAGGCAAACCCACGCCTACTATCATTCCCGCTGGGAAGAGGACATGCACGCCGTTCCACGCTTCTTGTGGAACGCCAAAATGCGCTTCGGCAAGACCTTCACCTCGTATCAGCTCGCCAAGAAGATGGGGGCGAAACGCGTGCTGGTGGTAACCTTCAAGCCAGCCGTCGAAGACGCCTGGCAAAGCGATCTGGAAAACCACGCAGATTTTGACGGCTGGCAATATCTGTCAGTCAAGACCGGCGGCGACCCGACACAGATCGACCGAAACAAACCTGTCGTCTATTTCGGCTCGTTTCAGGACCTTCTGGGCCGCGATGCACGCGGCAACATCAAGGCCAAGAATGAATGGCTCCACACCGAAAACTGGGACCTAGTCGTCTTTGATGAATACCATTTCGGCGCATGGCGCGAGACAGCGAAAGAGTTGTTCGCAGGGGAAGAAGATGAGATCGCCCGCGAAGAAGCCCGGCTTGAAGACGCCAAAAAGCTGAAGGACCGGATCGCGGACCTGCAAGAGCCGCTGGAACCTGAAACCGAGTTTCTGCCAATCACGACAAAGGCTTATCTTTATCTGTCAGGGACTCCATTCAAGGCCTTGTCCACGGGCGAGTTCATCGAAGAACAGATTTTCAACTGGACCTACACCGACGAGCAACGGGCAAAAGCGGCCTTTGCTGCCGCTCACCCAGATCAGTGGAACCCTTACGGTTCCCTGCCGCAGATGAGGCTATTGACCTATCAGATGCCCGACGAGCTGCTGGCCATTGCCAGCGCCGGAGAGTTTGACGAGTTCGATCTGAACGAGTTCTTTGCCGCCACGGGGACCGGAAGCAAAGCGCAGTTCAAGCACAAGAGTGACGTTCAAAAATGGCTGGACATCATCCGAGGGCAGTATGCACCAGGCGCGGTAGATAGCCTAAAGACTGGAACCCGCCCGCCGTTCCCCTATTCTGACGTGCGGCTTTTGCCCTACCTGCAACACTCGTTCTGGTTTTTGCCG
This sequence comes from Roseovarius sp. MBR-51, assembly GCF_053628575.1. Lineage (NCBI taxonomy): Bacteria > Pseudomonadati > Pseudomonadota > Alphaproteobacteria > Rhodobacterales > Roseobacteraceae > Roseovarius > Roseovarius sp. MBR-51. The sequence continues at coordinate 833 of NZ_JBRJGQ010000056.1, read as the reverse complement.
AACGTGGCGGCCTGTCACGCAATGGAAAACCTACTGACTGAGCGCCAGAACACGTTCTGGCATGAGTACAAGGTCATCAGCGCTGCCGGGGCGGCCGCCGGGATAGGGCTTGAAGCGCTGCCTCCCGTGCGACGGGCGATCGGAAGCGGCTTCGATAGCAAGAGCATAACCTTGTCGTGCGGTAAGCTGACTACGGGTGTCACGGTCAAGCAGTGGTCATCCATCCTCATGCTGCGAAACCTGAAATCTCCCGAGACATATTTTCAGGCGGCATTCCGTGTGCAGTCGCCCTGGTCCATCAAGAACCCCAACGGGGACAACCCGCATGAAGAAGAAATCCTGAAGCCCGTGTGCTTTGTGTTCGACTTCGCGCCAACGCGTGCCCTGCGGCAGTTGTCCGAATATGGGATCGGCCTGTCACCCAACGAAGCCAACCCAGAGAACGCTGTGAAGGAGCTTGTGTCGTTCCTGCCGGTGCTCGCCTATGACGGCGCGAACATGTACCAGGTTGACGCGGGCGGTATCCTCGACATCGCAATGGCGGGGACATCTGCGACGCTGCTGGCCCGGAAATGGGAAAGTGCCCTGCTGGTCAACGTGGATAACGAAACCCTTCGCAAGATCATGGATAACCCTGAAGCGATGGCCGCTGTTGAACGCATCGAAGGCTGGCGTGCCTTGGGCGACAACGTCATTGAGACCATTATCAACAAGAGCGAGAAGGTCAAAGACCTGAAGGGAGAGTACCGTAAAGTGTGGGGCAATCATGCAGCCATTTCGGTTTCGGACGAAGGCTTCAACGCCGGATGCCATTGCTCGAACTTGGCGCGCAG
>NZ_JBRJGQ010000055.1:0-3350 GCF_053628575.1 Roseovarius sp. MBR-51 | reverse complement strand
CTGTCATCCGTACCGAACCTAGTCTTGGTTTTTGCCCGATGTAGCGCCAAAATCAAAGACAAGGAAGAACTCCCGGAAACTTTGCGACAGAACCCGATCAAGGGCTGGGGCACGCCCATTGCCGGTCACAAGGACAATCACGGCGGGTTGATGAACCCGACGCAATTCGCCGCATGGCAAAAGCACATGGGCGTGGCGCAGGGCCAGGAATGGGACCCCTTGGCCGCTGTTGCGGATCGAGACGCGCTGCAGGCGTTTCTATCGCGCGTTCCGTTCTTTTCCCGCGGCAGACGCCGCTTTGGAGACGACCACATCGCAGTGCCGCAAATCGCGATTGATACCGACCGCGAAATTTCAACGCAGGCTGCCTTTGGCAAGATCCTCGATGATCTGTCGAAGGGCGACAGCCCGCTGGCTAAGCGAATCGTGACGACCTCACCGGATGTGACGGGGACAACCAATCTTGGCCCTTGGGTGAACCGGCGCAAGCTTTTTGCACGCGCACCCCAGGCCGACGCCTTCATCGAACATCGCATCCCGTCGACAGCGAAATGGGAGTTCGCGCCCGAAGGCCAGCATATCGAACTGGGCATTGCGGAAATGAACCTTTTTCTGCTTCTGGGCGCTGCAGGCCTGTCGCACAGTCTGTTCGGCAAGCGGCTCTTCCCGATCGGAACGGTTTATGATCCCTTCGTGCATCGCGGCCTCGATGCGCTGAACTATGCCTGCTATCAGGACGCGCGTTTCATGATCGTCGGCACGCCTTCCGGCGTGACGCTGGCCCCCGAAGGCGGCGCGCATCAATCCATCGGCACGCCCCTGACAGGCATGTCCCAGGATGGGCTTGCCGCGTTTGAACCGGCCTTTGCCGACGAACTTGCCGTCATCATGGAATGGGCTTTCGACTACTTACAGCGCGATGGCGGGCAAGACCCGGACGAGCGCACGTGGTTGCGCGATGAAACAGGCGGGTCCGTCTATTTGCGGCTGACCACAAGCCCGCTCGAGCAACCAGGCAAAAGGCACGACGATGCTTTCCGGCAAGGCGCCATTGACGGGGCCTACTGGCTGCGCAAGCCGGGGCCGAATTGCCAGGCAGTTATCGCCTACCAAGGGGCCGTGGCCATGGAAGCCATCGCCGCGGCGGGGATCATCGGCGAACACCGGCGCGACGTGGGCGTCTTGGCCATCACGTCAGCAGACCGGCTGAACGCTGGCTGGACCGCCGCGCAACGCGCGCGCGCACGCGGCAACCGAAAAGCCCGCAGCCATATCGAAGCACTGCTTGCGAACTTGCCGCGTGACTGCCTGATCGTCAGCGCTATCGACGGGCATCCCGCCACATTGGCCTGGCTGGGATCGGTGCACGGGCACAGGACAGCCTCGCACGGGGTGGAGCATTTCGGACAAACCGGCACCATTGGCGATCTATATCGTCACTTCGGGCTAGATCGGCATTCAATCGCGAACACGGTTCTTGCTCTGTCCGACGGTGACCACTCGGCGGCGGCTGCCATGCAGAGTCTTATGCCGTCTTGATCTGGAATATCGCTTGGCCGGTCCCGGTTTGCGCAAGCGGGAAACTGACGCGCCGCTAGGTCGCTGTGAGATCCGTTGCACGAGCCAAGCCTACATCCTCTAGCTGCTCTCTGTCCGGAAGGTCGCGCAAGCTCTCCAGCCCGAAGGCCACGAGGAACTGCTCGGTGGTGACGAAGGTGTAGGGCGCGCCGCGTCGAGGGGACCGCGGCCCGGTCCCGATCAACTCGCGCGCATGCAGCCGACCGATCAAGTCACGGCTGATCTCCTTGCCGAAGATATCCTTCAACCCGTCGCGGGTGATCGGCTGATGGTAGGCGATGGCAGCCAGCACCGCGACGTCGAATTCACTCAGGTCCAGCAGCTTGTCCCCGACATCGGCCGCGGCGTGGATCGCGGGCGCGTAGGCGGGTCGGGTCCGGAACATCCACCCACCCGCCACTTGGGCAATCTCGAACGCCCGCCCATCCAGATCGGCGGCAAGATCCTCGACCAGTAGGTCGACCGAGGCCCCCTGCCCCACCACCCGCGCCAGGTCTTCGCGCGGCACCGGCGAAGCCGACGCGAAGAGCACCGCCTCGATCCGCCGCATCCATTCCCGCCAACGCAGTTCCGGCGGCAGGTCGGTCAACTCGCGGTCAAGCTCCGGCGCGGTGCGGTCCTTCGCCATCCCTACACCCCGTAAAGCCGAAAGGTGTCGCGCCCGGTCAGTTCGCGGATGGCGCCGAGTTCGACCAACCGGTCGCAGAGCCGCCGCGCAGCGCGATCCGGCAAGGGCAGCGCCGAGGGCGCGATCGCATCGCGGGTCAGAAACATCTCGACTGCATAGCCAGCGCCCTTGGCCCGAAGCTTGGGCGCAACGGCCTTCAGATGCGCAGCCCTTTGCGCGAGGTCTGCGGCGAGGCGCACGGCCTCGACCGCCGATGAGACGAGCGCCCGATGACAGGCCATGCGAAGCTCATCACCTTGCTTGCGCAGATCGGCGCGCTTCAGGCCCGGCGCCAGCAGCGGCACAAGATGGTTCCAGCAAAGCGCTTGCGCAAGGGCTGCGTCGGCAAAGACAAGAGCAGGCACGTCCGCACGCGGTGCCTCCGTGAGCACCGCCTCCAGCACCCTTGCGGCGCGGTCGACGGGTGCCCCCTGCCCCGCATCAAGCCACGTTGCGATCGGGCCCGGCTCGAGGGTCGGCAAAGCCCGACCCAGAGCCTTGATCGATACCGACCGCTCCACCGCGCGCCGCCAGGTCAGGTGTGTTTCCCCCGCCGGTCCGGGCAGATCGCCGGGACGCAGAAGGTGCACCGCGTCGCGCAGCTCCCCTGCCCGCTCAGGGCGACCAGAGAACGCGACACAAGACTCCGCCGCGCGCAGCGCAAGCCGATCCCGCAACAAAGCTTGGGGCACCCCCTCGTGTCCCAACACAAGATGCAGGTTGCTCAGCGCCGCGCCTGACAAAAACGCCACATCTTCAAGGGTTTCAACGCGACCCGAGGTGACCCAGGACGGCATCCGGGGTAGCGTGTCTAGGTCGTCGCAGTGGTCGTGCCGAGCGAATGTCATGCTTGAAGCCTACATCGTCGCGGCGCTTATATCCAGAAAAATACGCCGTAACCGCCCTGCTTTGTCATTCACAGTTATGTCCAATAATCTTGCATTATCGGACGTAAAAATGATATGCTCAAAAATATGGGTAATCTCACAAATAGCAGCACCAAAATCGAGTGTCGGATAGCCGGAATTCATGAGATTCAAGCACTTCCCTGAAAAACGAGTCGGGGTTCATGAGATTCTGTACCGGTATTTATGAGACTGGATGT
>NZ_JBRJGQ010000054.1:0-3622 GCF_053628575.1 Roseovarius sp. MBR-51 | reverse complement strand
GACTATCCGGCATCCATGCACTGAGTAAGTTATGTCCGATAATTTTCCAGCTGACAAGGATTGGGAAGAGGCGGAGTTTCGCGCCCGGGTGCTCGGGGAGCTGCCGGCCCAGCTCACTCAGGGCAATGTCGACTGGGCCATGCATCAGCTGAATGTCAGCCGATCCACGCTCTTTCGTCTGGTGAAGCAGTTCCGCGAGGACGGGCGGACCAGTGCGCTTCTGCGGGATACCAGGGGGCCCAAACCGGGCATGCAGCCCCTGGACCCGTCGGTGGAAGCGATCGTATCCCGCCATTTCAGGGTTTTCTATGCCACCCGCCGCAAGCCCACCAGGACGCGGTTCTGGCGGGAGGTGGCCGCCGATTGTCGGGATCAAGGGCTGGCACCGCCCTCGATCCGGCGTTTGGGCCACTGGCTGGAGCAACATGACCAAGCAAAGCTGATGGCCAGGCGAGAGGGCAAGGACAAGGCCGAGCGGCGCTATCTGGCCACGCCGGGAGGCCTTACTGCAGACAGCCCTCTCGATATCGTCCAGATCGACCACACCAAGGCCGATGTGACAGTGGTCGACCCGGTGACGCGTCGTCCGCTCGGTCGTCCGACGCTGACTGTGGCAATCGATGTGAACACCCGCATGGTTTTGGGGTTTCATCTGTCGCTGGAGCCGCCATCGCTTCTGGCTGTTGCGCTGTGTCTGACCCATGCGGTGATGGACAAATCGCAGTGGCTCACTGCGCGCAGTATCAGCACGGATTGGGCTGCGCAGGGTATCCCAAACGCGATTTACGTGGACAATGGCGCGGAGTTCCACGCGCGAGCGTTCGAGCGCGCCTGTTCCGAATATCAGATCGACCTGCGGCACCGCCCGCCGGGCACGCCGCGCTACGGTGGCCATATCGAGCGGCTGATCGGCACGATGATGGGCGCAGTGCACCTGTTGCCCGGGTCGCATTTCTCGAACATTTTCGAGCGGGGCGATCTTGACGCCGAGGCCGAGGCGGTGATGACTCTCGGAGAGCTAGAAACCTGGCTCGCTCTCGAGATCACCGGCTCCTACCATGCGCGGGTCCACAGCGCGCTGGAAACGACACCTGCAGCGGCTTGGGCGGCGCGGGTAGAAGAGACCCAACTCCGCATGCCCGCCGATCTCAGGCAGTTTCTGGTCGATTTCCTGCCCTCCGAGCAGCGAGTTTTGCAGCGCGACGGCCTGCATCTCTTCCACATCCGCTACTGGGCGGACGAGTTGCGCTGGCTGATGGGCCGGGAAAGCCGCAAATTCACGCTCAAATACGACCCGCGCGATCTTTCGCGCATCTTCGTGCTGACAGAGAACGGGATCATCGAAGCCCGACCGGCGGATCTGACACGGCCTGCGATCACGCTCTGGGAGCACCGCGCGGCGCGGCGCGCTTTGCGCGAGTCCGGGCGCCGGTCGGTAGATGAGGACCTGATTTTCAGGACGATCGAGGCGCAGCGCGACCTCGTCGACAGCGCCGAGCGGCAGACCAAGGCCACGCGGCGCCATCAGGCGCGGCGGGCGCATCTGACTCCTTTGCCGATGATCGATGTGACACCGGATGCCGCCGCACGAGATGCCCTGCCTGCGCCAGAAGGGGAGGGGAGCCCGTTCCTCAGTCACCCCGGCTTCAAGGTCGAGGAGTGGTACGACGATGACTGAGTTCCCGCATCTCTATCCAGGAGCCGGCAAGATCGCCGCGCTCAGCGCCGAGGAGCGCATTCACCGGATTCGCGCCGACCGCTGGATCTCCTATCCCAGGGCCGAGGCTGCCTTGGAGAAGCTGGAGACGCTGATGTCGTTTCCCGAGCGCGCCCGCATGCCGAACCTGCTCATTGTCGGCGACAGCGGCATGGGCAAGACCATGATCATCGAGAAATTCACCCGCGACCACGCATCGAGCTTCGACGAGACCAGCGGACGGCTGCATATGCCGGTTGTCGCCGTGCAGATGGTGTCTGGGCCTGATGAATCGCGCTTCTACCGCCGGATTCTGGCCGCGATTGGTGCCCCGGAGCCGCCGCGGGCGACACTGTCTGTGCTGGAAAGCCTGGCCTTGCGTCTGCTCGCCGAATTGCGTCCGGGGATGCTGGTTATCGACGAGATTCACAGCCTGCAGGCGGGGACGATCCGCGAACAGGCACGATTCCTGAACATGCTGCGCTTTCTGGGCAACGAGCTGCGCATCCCGTTGGTCTGTGTTGGTACAGCGCAGGCCCGCAACGCGCTGCGCACCGATGATCAACTGGTGCGCCGGTTCGAGGCCTTCGCATTGCCGCCCTGGCGGGAGGGCGAGGATCTGAACGGGCTGATGAGCACGCTCACGCGCACGCTGCCGCTTCGGCGCCAAAGCCAGATCGACGGACCCGCGCTGACGCGGATGATCAAGGTGACGGGCGGCATCACCTCGGGTATCTTTTCGATCCTGTCGCAGCTGGCGATTGCTGCCATCGAAAGCGGCGAGGAACGCATCCTCTCGCGCGATATTCTGGGCGGCGACCGGTTGCAGGCTGTCCTGGGAGAACCGGTGTGACGGCGCGCGGGCGTCTGCCGGTTGTCTACCTCCCCGAGGTCGACGAACGGCTGTCTTCCTGGGCCGCGCGCATGGCCCCGTTCTACGCCATGACGGTTTCGGAATTCGTGGTCGCGCTTGGCCTAAAGGGCCGCGACGTGTTCGACTTGGAATGGCGTCTTTCGGAAGGGCAGGGGGCTCTGATCGCGACTCGGACCGGCCTTTCGCCCGAAGCGGTGCAGGCCATGACTTTCCGGGAGTTGGGGTCTGCGGCGCGCATGATGATCGCCCGGAAAAACCGGTATTACTGCCCGCACTGTCCCGAAGATCTGCATCGCAAAGCCGCCGCGCTGCCGTGGCGATTTCGCTGTCCGCTGCATGGTGTGGAGATTCGGGACGCCACCGGCGAGACACTGTCCGACCGGTTCGGTACGGATTGCTTCAAGAAACTTGAAGGGCATGCCGAGGCCGGTGCCGCTCATCTCGATGCCTGGGCGCGTAGCGCGGGGCAGGGAGACCTGGAAGCGCCCGAAGTGCTTCAGGTTCTGACGGCGCGGCATCGCCGGGCCTCGCCGCCGAACGTTTGCGAGCAGCCTCGAATGTCTCTGAAAGACCGGAGGGACTATCAAGATTTTCTGACCACGCCGATCCTCCGACAGGCGCTGACGGTCGTTGTCCCCGAATACGATCAGGTGGCGCCAGTGCTTGCCAAGCCGGTGCGGCCCGGTCTTCACGCCCTGGCGCAGGGCTCGCTCCTGCAATGTTTCGCGCTAACGGTCGGCGTTGGGCGGATCATTGAGGAGCCGGTCAAATGGGCGATCTCAGTCATGCTCGAGAGCGATGCGGAGGGGCAGGAAAGGGTCCGGCAGGCGATTAGCCCATGGCCTCTCTCGTTGAGGCGAAGCATCTCGGCCCGGTTCTGGCGCGCTGAGCGCGACGAGAGAGCACGCCAGACTGCCGAAAAAGCCGCGAGACAGCGCCAGTCTCACAAATACCTACACATCCAGTCTCATAAATACCGGTACAGAATCTCATGAACCCCGACTCGTTTTTCAGGGAAGTGCTTGAATCTCATGAATTCCGGCTATCCGACA
>NZ_JBRJGQ010000053.1:0-3792 GCF_053628575.1 Roseovarius sp. MBR-51 | reverse complement strand
CTGTCATCCGTACCGAACCTAGTCTTGGTTTTTGCCCGATGTAGCGCCAAAATCAAAGACAAGGAAGAACTCCCGGAAACTTTGCGACAGAACCGCCAAAGGTACCATCGCAGCGTTTCGGCCGGACGTTTGAACAGCACTGGAATGCCGGAGAAACTCCTGCTCTGCAGCAGGCCCTTTACGGCGTTGTCGACATGCTGAATGCGCATCGAGATATGCCACCAGTCGAGGATGTGGCGGACCTTCCCACCGACGGCATTGCGGACGAGGTTTGGCAGGGCTGGTTCCCCGTCCGAAATTACCGTGACGGTTTGTTCGTGATCCCACCCGAGAGCCCTCAAGTCCTGGCGAAGCTGACTAGCAGGTGACAGGACCGCCTGTTGCACCAAGCCGAAGCGACGGCACCTATCGTGGCTTTCGATCTTGCCGACCACAACATCGAGGTGTCGCTTCTGATATTCCGGCCTGCATCGGATATGCGCCCCGTCCAGAAAAACCGTCAGCGCAGGCGCCTCTTCGGCGGCTGAAGGAACCAGCGGCTCAGTTTGCTCGCTGTCGCAGATCTCCCGGGCAACTTTACCCAGTCGATTGCGCACTGATGTGTGCATCTGCTTCGCGCAAGGCAGAAAGGTTTCCAGGATACGCGCGGCTTCCCGGAAGGAATGACGCGCCCCAAGTTCGGCTTGAAGGCGTCGCAGTTCCGGGGTCGATCGATCCGGAAAAAAGTGAGCGAGAGGCGAAAGCGGTCTGCCCAACACAACATCGGATTTTGCATTGCAGGCACAGCGGCGAATGCGCGGCACCTTGACCTCGAACCTGCCGAAGAGCGTGTCGAGCACCCGAGACCGATAATCATGTATGGTCCGGACCCCGTCGCAGTCGGGACAGATCCTGCTTGCTTGAGAAATCTCCTCGATCTGGTCGAGCAGGATCACTTTCTGCAACTGCCCGAGGATCGTCTTTGCATCTTCGAGCAACAACCCGAACCCCTCAGGCTGCGTGCGTCGAAACGGGCGGGACAAACGGCCGAGATGATGCCTCTTTGTGGTTCCGTTCTCAAGGGCGTCTCGACAATAATCCGCACTTCCATGGCAGTTCCCTTCTCAATGAACCACCAACATACACAGACACCCCCAAGTTTTGCCCACTCCCTGTGCGGCCCGCATTTGCCCGGTGGCTTGATGCCGGCATCGCAGAGCCGGCGTCGAACCAGACTGTATAGCTTCTCGAGTTTGCGATAGGGCGCTCGTGTGCGGATGAAGATTTCCCTGGCATCGGTCGCTGGTCGTCCGGAACGCAGATACGCGAGCATGGCCTCGCCCGCGGGCGCCATCAGGGGCAGAAACGAGCAAGCTCCCGTCTTGCTGTGACGGACACGGATGGTTTCGCTCCGCCAGTCGATGTCCTCGATCCGCAGATTGCGGATTTCTCCAGACCGCAGGCCGTAGGATGCAAGGAGTTGCAAGATCGCATGGTCCCGCAGCCCTGCCGGCGTCTTGTCCGCCCTCGCGTGTTCCAATACTGCGGCGATCTGGCCCCGCTCCAGGATCGAGGGCACCCCTTCATAGGCGTAGAGCAACGGCGCGATGATATGCGGCGACAGGTCGGCCGCAGTGTGGCCCGCCCGATTGAGATGACGCAAAAACGAACGAAGCCGCTCCGCCACAGATTTCAGCGAACTGCGTGTCAGCTTCACCGCACGTAGGTCCATATAGCGGTCAATGTCGCTGATTCTCAGATCTATCAGACATTCGGGACCGCGTCGTTCAACTTGCCAGGTTAGGAAATGTCGGGCCTCCCACAGGAGCGCATCAATGCTCGGCCGCGCAAGGCCACGTTCCTCGTGAAGCCAGGTCTCGTATTCGTCGCAAATAGCAAACTTCAGTGCATCGGCAGCACAGGCCGCATCTGGAGCCGGTGGCCAACGACCCTGCACAAGCCGCAGCAGAGCGTGAATGCCCGCGGACGGAATCTGATGCCAACGCTGACCCGGAAAGCGGCCATGACGACGCCGGAACAGCGCGGCCGCTTCGCGCAGGTATTGCTCCACTTGGGCTTCGGTCACATTTGCGACCGAGATATTCCTATGTGCGAGATGGTCAACGAAGCCGCGCGCATAGGCGCAATAGTTCCTGACCACCACCGGGCTGTACCCTTGTTTGGTCAGTATGGCTTCGAGTTCAGTGATTACTTCGCAATCGGGTTTTATCATCGTTGGCTCCTCCGCTGGTCAAATGACAGCAGATGTTCGCCGGAAAATAATGCGGAGCAAAGTCGTCGACTACCGGCCGGATTTCATGGGCCTGTTCACTGTTCCTCCGCATTATGACCACCTGATGATAAGTGAAGTAACGCTGACCTCAGCATTACTTCACGAAGGGCTTCACATAGTTTGCCGGGATCGGACGCACGTCATGGCCGTGCGCCATGACAACCCGGGCACTGTGTTGCGACGTGGCGCAAGCCTCCATCGCCACGACACACGGCGACGAATCCGACAGCAACTGCTCCAGTCGCCCTAGGGATACAGTTCGGTTGAAGACCACCAGGCCATTAGACCGGACGCCACAAACTTGAAAATTTTTCTTGGCAAGGTCGTTAGCCAATATGCTAAACTCAAGTATGGATGCCTTCTCCATCTTGGTTCCAACGAAACCGCTCTGGCACACTCGATGCCGCCCGGTGGGAGCATCCACCGCATCAGTGCACTGGCTATCTCACCAACTGGTTTGAGTGGTCTTGGGGAAGGAGACCGGCATGACGCTGAAAGACATCTTGGTCTTTGTCGATCCGGCGCCATCAAGCATACACCGCCTACGCATAGCGGCCCACTTGGCCCGACACTACATGGCCCATCTGATTGGAGTCTATGTCGTCCCCAACACCGGTCACGCACATGATGGTTTTGCCCGTGGCGAAGCAATCCGCGCGGTCGGCGAACGCCGTCGCCAGAAGGAGGAACGGTTGGTGCTTGAGATTGGACGACAGTTCGCCGATGTGGCAAGGCGCGACGACATCAAGGTGGAGTTCAGGCTCATCCTGAACAGCGAGGTTGGCCAAAACATTGTCGCCAATTCACTTTACGCCGATCTCGCGATTGTCGGCCAAACAGAGCCGCATGGGCTGCCTCAATACTGGCTTCCTGACCATCTCCTGCTGGCGACTGGCGTTCCAGTGCTGGTCGTGCCGAACGGGTGGACCTCGGACACGATCGGGAATCGTATCATAGTTGCCTGGAATGCCAGCAAGGAGGCAAGGCGCGCGACCACGGATGCGTTGCCGCTGCTGTCGACTGCTCGATCCGTGAAAATCCTGATTGTGGATGCCGCCGGCAACACTGATCGGCATGGCGAGGAGCCCGGAGCCAACGTAGCTCGCCACCTCGCAAGGCACGGTGCAAAGGTGGAGGTCGAACAAATTAGCTCGAACGGCGCCTCTGTTGCCCAGATCGTCCTGAACACCGCCGCCGGCGACAAGGCCGATTTGATAATCATGGGTGCTCACAGCCACAGCCGCTCCAGACAATTGCTGTTCGGCAGCGTGACCCGGGCAATCCTGAAGGATACGACGGTTCCTGTGCTGTTATCGCGCTGAGCATGCCAGCTTGCAAACCCATTGCTGGCCACGAATCAAGCGGATCGCCTGGGCAATCCTGACGAAGCCTGGCACCGTCTATATGCAGGGGAGTGGAAAGAAGCACACTACGCGACACTGTGTGCATTTTGTAGATTTTAGGGCTGGTGCCGACCGGCGAGATGGATTCTGAACGCGGACTCTTTCCCAGCAAGGAGT
>NZ_JBRJGQ010000052.1:0-4434 GCF_053628575.1 Roseovarius sp. MBR-51 | reverse complement strand
TGCGCGCCAAGTTCGAGCAATGGCATCCGGCGTTGAAGCCTTCGTCCGAAACCGAAATGGCTGCATGATTGCCCCACACTTTACGGTACTCTCCTGAAGGCAAAGGCCAAAGAGCGCGACCTGACCCCAAAAGAAAAGAAAGAGCTCTCCGCTGAAGAGAAGGAATACAAGTCCGCTCGAAAGTTGGTCCAGGAAAAACTGATCAAGTTTGCCACTCGTATTCCTGCGTTCATGTACCTGACCGATTTCCGTGAAAACACCCTTCAGGATGTGATCACAAAGCTCGAACCCGATCTATTTCGGACGGTCACCGGCCTGACAGTCCAGGATTTTCATCTCCTGGTTCGGCTCAAAGTGTTCAACACAGAACAGATGAATCAGGCGGTTTTCGCCTTCCGCCGATACGAAGATGCCTCATTGAATTACACTGGGATTGATAGTCATGAAGGCCTGTCGAGCTACGGCTTGTACAACACTGTTGTTGCCCGAGAATAACAGCACTGGCGTCAGTTTCTTGGGCAGGCCGTCGCAAGATTTACTTTTTTAGGGGATAAGATGAGACGCTTCAAAATCGACGCCGAAACCCTACCCGACCTTCCGGGGATGATGCTTGTCACAGTCGAAGCCCTGAAAGACCTTGGCGGCTCAGCAACGATCCAGGAGTTGGATGAAAAGGTAATTGAGCTGGAAGGCGTCACCGAAGCTGAACAAGCTTTCACCATGCCGCGCGACGAGAACCGCACGCGGGTCAATTACTACCTAGCATGGGCCCGCACCTATCTGAAACGCGGCGATGCGCTGAACAACTCCAAGCGCGGTGTTTGGGCACTGACTGAAACTGGGTCCGCTATCTCCGAGCTCAGCGCGACGCAGGCGATCTACGATCAGGTGACGCAGGAAGAGCGCGAACGCGCGCGCCTAAAGCGTTTAGCCGCCAAGAAAGCGGACGCCGACCGAGGTGAAGAAATCGAAGTCATGGCGGATGACGGCCCTATCGACGAAGAAGATTGGAAGTCAGCGCTCTTGGCCGTTCTTGGAAAGATGCCTCCGGATGGGTTCGAACGCCTGGCGCAGCGCCTCCTACGCGAGGCGGGCTTTACCAAGGTCGAGGTGCGCGGCAAGTCCGGCGACGGCGGGATCGACGGTGTCGGTGTGCTAAGGGTGAACCTTGTATCGTTCCAGGTTTATTTCCAGTGCAAGCGTTGGAAAGGAAGCGTCGGAGCAAAGGAAATCCGCGACTTTCGTGGGGCGCTCCAAGGGCGAGCTGACAAAGGGCTGTTCATTACCACCGGGCATTTCACCAGTCAGGCGTCGGATGAGGCCACGCGCGACGGCGCGATTGCAATTGACCTAATCGACGGTGACCGGCTGTGCGAACTCTTGAAGGAAAATCGGTTGGGCGTGGATACGGAGATGATCGAGCGCGTTCAGATTCAGCCAGATTGGTTTGAGGGTATCTAGGGGGCAGTAACGTGCCAAAACTGCGAAGGTTTTGCCGGGGGTTTTTGTCATGGCTGGCAGCTTGATGTTGGTGGGAGCACGGAATCCGGTCAAAAACGACCGTTTTAGAAACAGCCTTAATAGCCGCGCGACTGAATACAATCGCGCGACTTACTTTATGATACTCGATTGTCAAAGCGTCCTTATCGGGTCTCGCGCGCAATTGCCCCAATCTTGATTTTTGCGAGGGCCAACGCGTTCAACGCTTTATCAAGCGCGGCCTGTGCCTCTGCTGCTTGTTTGCCGGTTGGATATGGTCCTTGGGGCGGCAAGCCCTCCCCGGCCCGTTGCACCCACCCAAATGTGGCTCCGGTGGCAACCTCTGCAATCCGACCGCCGTTCACGCCGAACCACGCGGCTATGTCATGTTGACGATCACCTCTCGCCAGCATCCCTTTAACGAGCGCAGCATCGTACTCTGTCAGGCGGACACCACTCGTTTTTGCTCTACTACCCATCACACGGCTGACTCCGAAATCTGCTGTTCTGGCGGGGTGAGAGATCGAACTTCCGCGTCAGTCAGGGACAGGCCAAGTGCACGCTTCACAAAAGCCTTCGTAGCTTGCCTGGATTGCCGGTTTGACGAGACAGAACCAGCGATGATGCAAACACCATTCCACTCAGGGTTTGATTTCTTCCAATCAATCTCGGGAAGTGCCTTGAGGCGATCCTCCCATGTATCAGGGTACTCGCGCATCAGCTCTGCACCAGCTCCTCCAAGGGCGCGCATAACTGTTGCATGGGATGCGAGGCTTTCCTGGCGGAGCTCCATCGCCCGCATGTGCTGCGTCTTTACCGCAGCCCATTGTGGCATATTTTCGGATACCGACCGCCAAAACTTCACCGCAACAGCGGTAATTTCATGATGGCCTTCTTCATCATCCTCACTCTCACCTGCTACATCGTGAAACTTTAGGAGCTCCTTGTTGGCATCATAAATTGTTGACAGCGTGAAAAGCTTTGGCGAACGAATACCGATTGAGATGGCATCACGGTCAACCATGCCGTCAAAGACGTCGACCAGCTTGATCACTTCCAAAGTCAGCCGAGAGAAAGGGTCTCGCTTGTCATAAAGGATATCAATCGACTTCGAGGTCTTCTGCACGAACCTATTCAGGTCGGAGAACATCTGCTGCATCCGGTCGCGGCTCTCATACTCGAAGAGAAGAACGGAGATCGTCTCGTCACCTAGGGCGGGGTTCTCCTTCAAAGCATGGGCAATGGCGGCGCATCGGTGTTGTCCGTCGTTGATGACAAATTCCGCCTCATCGAAATCCATCGCAACAGTACCAAGGCTCTCTTCGCTCGAAAGCGACGAAAATTCGACGTTACATTTGTACGACGCCGTAATGGACGCGAAGAGGTATCCATCCTCGTTTTCAGTGATGTACTTCGAAATGTGAGGAATTCGCTTTTGGTTCAGGACCCTTTGTTCGCGCTCTTCAGGCGTAAACTCCGCCCAATCTCTGAACGTAAACATTTTGGGCACGACGCGCAGCGGCATCATGCATGAGTAGTATCTACGGCCACCGATGGTGCCCTTCATTGCGGGAAACGTAACTTTCATAGCTCAACTCCTTGTTAGAGCTCACAGGAAACTGCGGGGTAGATGCTGATTCAGCTCATTCCGCAGCGTGAGTACAGCTCACCATTTTCATATACAGAGCTCTAACAACTTATCTCAAGAGCTCTCTTGAATTTCCTCCAATACAGATGAGAGCTCTTCCTTTCTTCCGAAAGAGCTCTTACCCATCACTTGACAAAAGTCGAAAAAACCTATATAAGGTAAAAACAAGCTTCGGAGATGGGTGCGGGTCCAAATCCCGCCACTTGGTTCGTTGTCGTCACCTTTCTAACCATCGTCCGTTTTGGGCTAGACTACAGAAAGGAGATTCTCATGGAGACAAAGACAATGAATGAAAGCCGTATGGCACGAGTGAAATCTGCACTAACCAGAGTTCTAACCACCTTTAATGAAACCAACTGGGTGATTTTGACGAACGTTGTGGCAGGAGTGGCAACCCTATCCATCTATGCGAAAGGCGCTCCCCGTTTGGGTTGAGCGCCTTTTATGTTCACCTAATATGCGCAACCGGTGACATTTCAACTTGGTTGCGACAGATGCCGCGACACCCGCAACTCCCGGCAAATCTGCTTGATCGGCTTCTTGTCCTGAAAATACGCCCGACGGATCTTCGCAATCGTCCCCACAACCAACATCCCACACTATGCTCCCCGATAGCCTCGGGGGCATTATCCACATCAGTGTAAGGGGGTCACTTTTGGACGCCGATCACCCCGCTACGGGGTCAAAATTGCATGCTTGTTCACACCCCAACTCACGGATGGTGGCCCCCAAGCGCTTCCGGGCATGGAATGTCCGTCCGCGCGAAGCGCCGGGCCTGTCGACGGGTGGCCTTCAGGTTGCCCGCTGGCAGGTCACCCTGAAACCGCCCGCATCCACGATCACCCCACAACGCAAAAGGCCCCCACCTGCTGATGGGGGCCTCGATCCTCTCGGCGGTGCGGGCTGTTACTCTGCGGCCATCCTGTCGGCCTGCGCAGTGCGGTCCATGATGTAATCCACGGCTTTCTGCGCCTCGGAGGCTGCCCGAAATATCGCGCGGCTGTCTTCCTTCATCGCCTCAAGCCATCCTTCGACATAGGCCGCGCTCTGGTCGAACTCAGGCTCCACCCCGATCTGCGCGCAAAGCATGCAGTTTCCAATTTCCGCGACCAGCTCCTCGAACGCGTAAGCCTTGCGGTCATTGAACCGGCCCAAGCGGTCCAGCCGCTTTGTCGCCCCTGTCCAGTGGGTCTTATGCCGACATCGGCATAAGGCCCATAATGCCGCGTTTCGGATTATGCCGCGCCGATCCGAACTACCAGTTGCGTTTCAGTTAGATCGGCGCGGCGTGTCAGCATAATTCAGAG
>NZ_JBRJGQ010000051.1:0-4905 GCF_053628575.1 Roseovarius sp. MBR-51 | reverse complement strand
AATTGAGCGCCAGCCGGCAGGCCGTCGTTCTGGGGATCAGCCGGGGCAGCGTCTACTACAAGCCCCGCCCGGACTCAGACGCCGATCTGAAGTTGATCCAAGCCTTGATCAACGTGCCATTGACCGAGAAGTGCTCGTCCGACAACAGGGACGCGACCTCGCGATGGGCCAGAATCGCCGCCATCACCTTGCGCGACATCTCGGTGGTCAGCAGCCGGTCGCGGTTCTTCGTGAATACCGTGGGGACCCAGACTGGATCGTCAATCCCGAGGCCCACGAACCAGCGCAGCATCAGGTTGTAATCCATTTGCTCCATCAACTGGCGTTCAGAGCGAATGGAGAACAGGATTTGTAAATGGCTTGCCCAGATCAGCCGCTCGGGCGGGATCGAGGGCCGTCCGAAGTCGATGTAAAGCGCCTCGAAATCAGCATCCAGACTGGCCAGCGCGTCGCTGACCACCTGCCTGATCTTGCGCAGCGGATGCCGCGCGGGGATGCGCTCTTCCAGATCAACATTGCTGAACAGCGACCCGCTCGTCTCGTCTGTCCCGCGCATCATCACACCCGCCGCTATCGTCAGGGAAGTGAATCATGTTCTTAAATCGCTGTCCAGGCGGGACTATTTCAGCGGCCTGCTAGGGCTTTCGCGAATCAACCGCGACTGTTCAGGAACTATTTCCCCATTCAAGAGCCTTTGTTCACGACCTAACGACAATCGCCGGTGAGGAAGTTTTGCTTGTTCGAAGCCTATTTGCGGAAAAAGGCTGAATTTCAATGTGTTCAAAAAATGCGCTGCGCATTTTTCAATTCTGGCAAAATTATGTCTTGTTTTAGGCAGTCTAGGAGAGTTCACTGTTAACGTGGACGTAAATGCAAGTAAGTGCTGATCATTCGGTGTTTTCATTGGAATGAATGTTCCTGCATTGGATGTCGAATGCCTACTCGCTTGTAAATGTGTGTCGAGGCATTCATTTTTGGCCTTTGGTCACTTTTCAGAAACGCCTGTCTGCAGGCGCGGTTCTGAACGGAAAAGGCCGAGCGGCGCAGTTTAGTAGTTGTTTGGTGAACAGATCTAACCGTTTTGCCCTAAGACCTCTTGGGGCCGTAATAATTATAGGAGGTTTCCATGCCTTTGCCGATATTGAATGGACTTGTTCTGCATCTGGAAACAGCGTCGGGATTAACCACGCAGAGTGGGACAGTTACGCGATGGGAGGATGCTTCAGCATCCGATATCGTCCTAAACGCGTCGGGAGATCCTACTCTCGTATCAGGGCTGACGCCAGCTGGCCTTCCAGCTATAGCCTTTGATGGGGAGGTAGACACGCTTGGGGCAGTTCTTGGACTGAGTGCTCTGCCTACTGGTAATGCAAACCGGACGATATTCTTTGTGGTTGATTATCTGGACACGAACGGGCGGTCATCTGGTGTGACCTATGGCACCAGCACGACCAATCAGACCTTTGGACTGGTAGCTAGCGGTTCTACGGGCAATTACGGGGTTCAGGGCTGGGGCGGCCAGAACGATTTTGACAGTGGAACGGATGGGATCTCACCGGGTTGGGCGGTGCAGTCGGTGGTGCTTAATGACAATGTTCTGTCGCAGTATCTCGACGGGGACCTGATCGATACTGATACGCATACGTTTAACACCACGTTGACCCAATTGGTGCTGGGGGCCCATATCGGGGGGGCTGCCGAAGGCGAAATGAACATTGCTGCCGTGCTGATCTATGACCGGGCGCTGAACGCAGTGGAGCGTGCAGATGTCGAAACCTATCTGACTAACAAGTACCTGACAGACGACGGCATAAACGACACGCCGATCGCAATTGGCGAAATCCTGGATGCGGGGATAGGAGTCACGACCGAGCTGGATATTCTCGGAAATGACTATGATGATGCTGTCTTGGACGGTTCGGCGATCACCATCTTAGATGGTCCGGATCATGGGACGATCGACAGCATTGATCCGGTGACCGGGCGCGTCACATACACCCATAACGGAAGCAGCGGTAGTTCGGACAGCTTCACCTACCAGTTAACTGATGCGAACGGTGCGGTGTCCGACGTGGCGACGGCCAGCTTGGATATCGGAACCCTGCCTTTGTCACTGGATGGGTTCCGTGACGAAGCTGTTGTTACCCGAGGAGATATGACAGGGGGGTCGCCTTTTTTCCTGCCAATCTCGATGGCCTTCCTGCCCGACAACCGGATGCTTTTGCTGTCCAAGGACGGGGAAATCCGGATTGTCGACCCGGAAACCGGGTCAAACAGCATCTATATGACCATCAACAATATCGATTCTGGCCAAGAGCGGGGTCTGCTGGACATCACGCTTGACCCAGATTTCGCGAATAACGGCTATTTCTATCTCTACTATACACCGAATAATCCGGAAAATGCCCGCATAGCGCGGTTCGAACATCAGGAAAATTCAGGGGGGCTTACCTCGACGGGGGCTTTGAACAGCGAATTTACCGTTTGGGAAGACACCGATGGATATTTGGCCTGCTGCCATTATGGCGGGGGTTTGGATTTTGGCCCCGATGGCAAGCTTTGGCTGACCACCTCTGACAAGTTCCAGTCTACAACCCCGGGTGAAGGAGCCGCGGGCGGGAATGATATCATGCTTGATCCGGCGTCGTCCTCGGGCAAGATCATTCGGGTCAATTCGGACGGCACGGTACCGGATGGTTCCGATGGCTGGGCGGCTAACCCTTGGGTAGATCCCAACGACGGCTTTAACGATTATGCTTGGGCCTACGGCCTGCGAAATCCCTTTCGTGCGCGTTGGGATGCCGAATATGGCCAATTCTATATCGGTGAGGTCGGTGGCAATCAGCAGCTAATCGCTCATGACGATATTCATACCAGCTCGCTGAGTCAGGCTGGTGCGTTTTATGGCTGGCCCTTCTACGAAGGCACGCCCAACACCTACGTGAATGGTGGCGCGAGCCCGGAAGATCCAAACGACTATCCACTGCCGGATAACGATCTTGCAGATGCGGCCGCCGGTGATTTTTATTCTGCGCCGATCTTCTCAATCGACCATCAGGGGCAGTCGACCTCGATTACAGGTGGTGAAGTTTATCGCGGCAACATGTTTCCGGAGGAATGGGACGGAGTCTATTTCTACGGCGATTACACCAATGATTTCATCAAGTACTTGGTCTTGGATGATACTGGCACGCAGGTTCTAGGGAACTTTGATTTCAAGCCATCAGCGCAGCTTCCGGGCACCACGAATGAGATTGTCGCGCTGACTGTAGGAGAAGACGGCGCACTGTATTATGTGATGATAGCTTCTGGTGAGGTGCGCCGAATTACTTTCGACAACAACGCTGCGCCGGAGATTGTAACGGCCAGTCTCACACCGCTCACAGGTGACCTGCCGCTGGTAGTCACCTTTACGGCATCTGTCGCCGACGCCGAAGGTGATGCGATGACCTATAGGCTGAATTTTGGGGATGGGACAATCGTCAATGACGTGGTTGCCGTCGATGGTATAATTTCGGTCCAGCACACCTATACGATTGATGGCCGCTATAACGTGTCGCTGTCGGTATCGGACCCGGGCCATACGGTGCTTTCATCGGCTTTCCAGATCGAGGCAGGGGATGTCAACTTCGCTCCTGTTATCACCGACGAACAATCGGATCTGGCCATCGGAGGTGCCGGTACAACTGAGATCACTTTTACAGCTACCGCAATTGACCCCGACAATGATGCGATGAACTACGTCTGGCACTTCGGGGACGGCAATAGCACCACCGGGGTGGTTGGGCCGACCGGAGAAGTCACGGCTAGCCATACTTATGCCACCGAAGGTTCGTTTGAAGCCTTTCTTGAGGTGACGGACGGGACTGATACGAGCTTTTCGTCAAATATAGAGATACAGGTTGGAATTTCAGATCAGGTTCCTGTAACGAATGGGTTGGTGCTGCTGTTGCAGTCGGACATCAAGATTGGCCTAGCAGCGGGCAATACGGTTTCGGCTTGGCTGGACGGCTCGGGTAGCGGCAACAACCTGTTTGCTCAGGGTGATCCGCAGCTAGTGGCCAACGCAACGCCGACGGGTCAGGCCGCGCTTGCCTTTGACGGGTCTGGTGATCTGCTGGAAAGGGTCAACGCCACCGACACGATTTTCAACCTCCCCACTGGCAACGCGGACCGGACGATATTCTTTGTGGTCGATTATCTGGATCACGAAGGGGTTTCAGCGGGTGTTGCCTATGGCGACGGTGCGCGAAATGAAACGTTTGGTCTGGTTTCGAGTTGGAATAACGAAGGCCTGTCGGTGCAGGGTTATGGCGGATCGAACGACTTCGATTCGGGCATTGAGGCGGTGAGCCCTGGCTGGCTTGTGCAGTCGGTGGTTCTAGACGATGGCGCGTTCAACCACTACCTGAACGGTGGGCTGATCGATAGCGGCACCCATGCTTTCAATACCGACCTGAAGCGGCTTGTGCTGGGTGACGAGATCGGGGGACTGGGTGAAAGCCAACTCGAGATCGCTGCCGTACTGATCTATGACCGGGCGCTGAACGAGAGTGAACGAGTGCAGGTCGAAGACTTCCTGCAGAAAAAATATATTGCCGATCCTGACAATATTGCGCCGGTTGCTGCCGATGATGCGGTGACCTTTGTCGAAGACACGGCTATTGTCGGGAATGTTTTGGCCGACAATGGCAACGGAGTGGACAACGATGCCAATGGCGACACTTTGAGCGTGTCGCTGATCAGCGATGTCAGCAATGGTACGCTTGTGCTGAACGCGGACGGCACGTTCAACTACACACCAGATGCAAATTACAACGATGTGGACAGCTTCATCTACCAGTTGAGCGACGGGAAGGGCGGCGTTGATCAAGCGACTGTCAACCTGACTGGAACACCTGTCGA
>NZ_JBRJGQ010000050.1:0-4991 GCF_053628575.1 Roseovarius sp. MBR-51 | reverse complement strand
TTGCTATATGAGGGCCGCACGCTCCAAGGCGCTCGCCCCAAACTGGCCGACTTTTGCTCCGCCACAATGGCCGAATTTTACTCCGCCGTTGACAGGGGGGGCGTTGAAATGCGGGCGCGTCGACCAAGCCTAGGTAGTAATCGAGATATAGCACCCGGCCCTGCAGGTTGGGCAGAGGTTGTCCGGCATCCGATAATTTGGGGGCTTTGTCAGGTTGTTATGTCGCGACGTGATAAAGATCCGCGTCCCGTTCATGCAGCCATTTCAGGCGCACAGTTGTTCCAGAGGCCGAACGCTTCAGCCCGAGATTGGCGGTAGGATTTTGTGAGAAGTCGATGGCGCTTTGGGCGGAAGATGGCGGCGGCTTGATCATGGATGGATAGAAGGCGCTGCGCCTGGCGTGGGGATTTGAAACGCCCCATGACCGTCGGGCCGTTGCCGTTTCGACCGCCGCCGGCACGTGATGAGCTTTTGTAAAGCTGGGTCGGTCGATTGGCGAAGGCCAATCATTGCTCCGCTGAAGAGCTTTGCGGCTATCTCGGGTTGGGGCAGGGTAGGGGCTAAGTGAGTGATCTAAGGGAAGCGAGCTGAGCGCGGCTTTGTGCGGCGCTTCAGCGGATCCCGGATGAGATCACAGCCATGACCCTTCCGGACACGATGCATCTTCCTCTGGCATGCGTGTCGCGCCATGACTTGCTGCATTGTCCTAGATGCGTAGAGAAATCGCCCGATCTGGTTCTTCGCCATTGACGTTTTGCCTGGTCGCTGACATGCGAAACCTGTGGTCTAGCTCTTGCGGCGAAACATCCGGCGGAAAGCCTGTCAATCCGGCTACTTATGCGCGCCGCTTGCAGTGCGCAAGTCCTTCAAGCCGCAGTAGGGATCGAGGATCTCAGGAAGGTGCGCCGTATGGATTTACCGGGACGTTCGGAAGCAAGGCATCCGACCAGGATGGAAACACATGGAATGAGCCAGCCCAGTGCATCCGAGAGTGCTCTGAAAGCAGCACTTCAGGCCATATCCGAGCTCGGACCTGACGCAAATCGTGAAGGGCTTTCCGCCCCAGATCATTGCTCATGTTGTCTGGCTCTACGCCCGGTTCAACTTGAGCCTGCGCGAGGTTGAGGAGATGATGCTGGAACGTGGCGTAGACGTTTCATACGAGCCGATCCGGCGCTGGACCGTCAAGTTCGGCCCTCTGATCGCCCACGTTCTGCGGCGACGGCAGCCGCGTCCCGGCGATGTCTGGCACTTAGACGAAGTCGTCGTGAAGATCGTGGGCCGGTCTTACTGGCTCTGGCGCGCGGTCGACCAACACGGCGTTGTTCTTGAAGAAATCCTTCAATTCAGGCGAGACAAACGCGCAGCACAGCGGCTTTTGGTCAAACTGATAAAACGCTGGGGCTTCGTTCCCAAAAGGATCATTACGGACAAGCTGCGCTCCTACGGGGCAGCGAAACGCGAGGTCGCGCTTGGCCTTGATCATTGGTCCCACAAGGGGCTCAATAACCGTGCAGAAAACAGCCATCTCCCTTTTCGAAAACGAGAGCGCGTGATGCAGGGTTTCCGATCGTCGGGTAGTTTACAACGCTTCGTCTCGATGCAATCCGCAATTCCTTCTCCGTACCAGCCCGCCGTCGTTTCGCTCTCACCATCCGCTACCATCGACTCGAAGCATTCGAGGCGTGGCAATCCGCGGCAAACGTCGCTTAATCAACGATCGGCATGCCAACTTGCAAGCTCGGCTAGTTAACGTGACAACACCCCGAATTGTCCAAAATGGCGTCGGCAAGCAGCTTCTTCAGCTTCCCATTCTCATCCTCAATCGCCTTCAGACGCTTCGCCTCACTGACATCCATGCCGCCATACTTGGCTTTCCATTTATAGACAGTTGCATCGCTGACACCGTGCTTGCGGCACAGATCGGCCACGGAAATACCAGCCTCATGCTCTTTCAGGATGCCAATAATCTGGTCTTCGGTAAATCTGCTGTGCTTCATCTCGGGTCCTTTCGGTTGGGCCAGAGTCTATCTCAAACTGGATTAGATGCAGGGGGCAACGTCAAGCGCAGTCAGGTTATGGGTCACATAGGTCCGAAGGCCCATCGTTCGTGCCGTTTCTGACATCGCCGCTTCCGTTGCGCAAAAAGGATTGCAACAGGTGAAACGTCCATAGATGTGGAATTTACAGAACTACGTCCATGAGTTATAATTTACACGCTTGCCCCCCAGAAATCCATTTACTACCCGGGTTCGATATTACCCGATTGTCCACAGGAAAAGAGAAGGCATGGCTGCTAAGAGTGGCGTGGATTTCACCAAGGGCAACTTGACAAAGCACGTCAGTGTGATGTCGTTCACGGCCAGCATTGGCATTCTTGCGATTTACGTCGTCGACCTTCTGGATCTGCTCTTCATCTCTATGCTGGGCGACAAGGAATTGGCGGCGGCAGCCGGGATGGCCGGCACCCTTCTGTTCTTCGTGAGCACGATCAATATCGGGCTTTCTATTGCAACCGGAACGCTGGTCGGTCGCGCCCTTGGAAAGGGTGATGCGCAGCAGGCGCGCGAGATGACCGGCACCGCGATTATGGTGTCTACCATTGTCGGAATTGTGGTTCCTGTGTTGATGATCCCCAACCTCTACCTTTTGCTGGGATGGATCGGTGCCACGGACGATCTAGCCGATCTGGCCTATAGCTACATCATCATTCTCCTACCTGCGACGGTCTTGTCCGGTATCTCGATGAGCCTCGTCACTCACCTGCGCGCCGATGGCGCTGCGGGCAAGGCGATGTATCCTTCGCTATGTGGGGCGCTGGTCAATCTGGTGTTTGACCCAATCCTGATCTTCGGGCTCGGAATGGGGCTTCAGGGGGCGGCCGCAGCCACGGTGATGGCGCGCGCCGCGACGCTGGCCGTAGCACTTTATCCATTTCGGGGCGAAATCCGGGAAATACTGTTTCCAGGCTTTCTACCTTTGCGCAAGCACATTTACGAGATTGGCAGCTATGCGCTCTACTCAGCGTTTGCGTCGGTCGCAGCACCAATCGGCCAGGCGATGATGATGCGCCAGTTTGCCTCCTTCGGGCATGAGGCGGTCGCTGGCATCTCGATCATCGGTCGCCTTGCCCCGGTGGTCTTTGCCGTCATCAACGCACTGTCGGGCGCCATCGGGCCGATCATGGCGCAGAACTACGGTGCGAACAAAATGGAACGGGTGCGCGAGGCCTATCGAGCAGCCGCGAAGTTCCTCGCGCTTTATGTCGCCGTGGTGGCCCTGCTGCTCTTTCTGCTGCGCTCGCAGATTGCGTGGCTCTTTGGCGTGACCGGGGTGGCGCAGGAATTGAT
The DNA here is from genome assembly GCF_053628575.1 of Roseovarius sp. MBR-51. Lineage (NCBI taxonomy): Bacteria > Pseudomonadati > Pseudomonadota > Alphaproteobacteria > Rhodobacterales > Roseobacteraceae > Roseovarius > Roseovarius sp. MBR-51. The sequence continues at coordinate 1,641 of NZ_JBRJGQ010000050.1, read as the reverse complement.
CTATCTCTATTGCAGCCCGTTTGCGATCATCGCCTTCTTCAACGGCCTGATCTCCATTTCGAGTGGTGCGCTGAACAGTCTGGGGCAGCCAAGCTATGTGATGGGTTTCAGTTGGGTCAAGAACACCGTGGGGCTACTGCCGTTTCTGTTGGCTGGTTCGTATCTCTACGGCCTTTGGGGGCTTGCGTTCGGATTGCTGCTGCATACGGCAGTTTTCGCATACATCTCGGTTCGGCTGGCGAAGAGTGTCTACCTCAAGAAGGTCGCAAGTACTCTGCCTAAAGAGGATTTCACGCCGGATCAGGCGCAGACACACAGCATGATGATGCGGGAAGGCGCTGTACAGATGTGAGGCTTCCGAGAACCTCGTCCCCCGGTTAGCGTGCTTTGCTGGTCCTGCGATCCAGACCGGTATAATGCCCCCCTTCAAGAATACCGAGTAAGTCAGCCGCGATTGCTGATAACGCGTTGGACAGGCCGCGCAAAAGGACGCCCAATCGAGCCGATCTGGTCCGAGGTTAACGCTTATAGCGAAAATGTGTTGAAAATAGACCACTCTCAAGGCGGGATGATGCTTTTCAATTGCGAAAATTGCAAAGCTTAATGACACTTTGATATTCGTTGGGAGCCATACTTCAGCCCGCATTAGAAGCCGACTGCGCTCCGTCCCCTGTCTAAGGCGCCCAACCACGCGCAGTCAGGCCGCCTCGGAACGGCCATTCTTGGAAGCGACATAGACCCCCGAAAGGTCCGGAAATTCAATGTTGGATTGCGGGATCGCGTCAACCGGACCGAAAATCGGAGTGCGCGCCAGAACCGCGTCGCGCTGTTCCCGAACCTTGGCTGTCAGAAGGTGGATAGGCTTTGCCAACCCAGGGTAGCTGCGTGGTTCCATCGCCGGTTTATAACCAAAGTAGCGGCGGTAGAACGCGGCATGCTCGGCACGCACCGGCGCAAGGCCCAGATCGATATCGTAGAAGATTATAGCCAGACATGGGATGCGCAGTGCTAAAAAATGCAACGGCACGCGCTGTTTGCGGGCCGCAGGATCGATCACAAGGCGGGTCGAATCGAGCGCCGTCTGTCCGCGTTTGATGTCCTCCAGAATCTCGGGAAACACCTCCAGCGTCGGTGACGTAAGCGAGAGCTTGGAGATCAGGTGCAGGCGTACCGACGCCAACATCTTTCCATCCATTTCAACACCGACGTGGACGCAGTTCGCCGTCTCGTCGAATGCGTCGGACATGATCCTGCGCTCGTTTTCGGCGACCGACCGTTCGGCGCGATAGCATTTGTAGCGCAGGCGATATACCTCCTCCAGGTCCTCGCTGTCGGTCAGAACCCTGTAGCGCGCGTGCTTCAACGCATCGATGGCTTGCTCGTTCATGATCGCTCCTTCCAAGCCTGCGCGACTACAGCTTTGCGCGACATACGAGGCGGTCGCTGTAGCCACGATAAACGGAGTCCTGCCTGAGGATTTCGAAGTCCGCTGCGGTGGCTGCCGATGCAATCTCTGTCTCGGTGTGCGTCCAGTAAGCGCCGTTCGTTTGTGCCTTGAAGATAGCCTTGTTCTGCTTGGCGATTTCTCGTCCCTGCCAAAAGACCCGGAGTGTGCCTGCCAGCCCATGTTCTTTTCTCAAG
>NZ_JBRJGQ010000049.1:0-5870 GCF_053628575.1 Roseovarius sp. MBR-51 | reverse complement strand
GCCCTTAAACTCGATCACGCCAACCGCCTCTTGCCAACTCCCTGACAACGCTAACATATCATGCGCACTCAGAAAGTCGAAAGTTTGCGACAGTACCCGAAATAGCGTCGCACGACTTTGTTTTTCAGTGGACTTGGGTTCAACAAATCTCATCGACGGGCGCTGCGCAGCTTCGGCGATGGCTTCCGCATCAGCCATGTCGTTTTTTTGCCTTTTTACAAAGGGTTTTACGTATTGTGGTGCGATCAGTTTCACCGTGTGCCCTAAGCCCGAGAGCTCCCGCGCCCAAAAATGCGCGGTCGCACAAGCCTCCATCGCAATCTGCGTCGGCTCCATCGTGCTGAAAAAATTCACCACCTGCTCTCTGCGTAGTTTTTTCCGGAAGAGCGCTGTCCCTCGATCATCAACGCCATGCAGCTGAAAAACATTCTTGGCGAGGCCTATCGCTATGAGATGTGCCACCTTTGTACTCCTTCATGCTTGGTGTCTGAGGATGATACCAATTTGCGACGGGAGGGCGTATCCACACCACAGAAGGCCCTAGATGATCCAGACGCTCTCTTAGATCAGAGACACTCTCAGGCTCAAAATCCTTCACTACGGACATGGCAGCGGGCCGGAATCATCCCTGCGATTTGCTTTGTTTCAACACCTTGCGGAACTCTGGTTTGCGCTTCTCGCGCATCGCGTTGCCGCCTTCCTTGGCTTCGTCGGTGGCATAGTAGTGTGCAACCGTCTGGAAGCCCAAATTGGCGATGCCGCGGATGTTCTCACTGTCGGCGTTGAATGCGCGTTTGGCAATGGCGATGGCGGTCGGGCTTCGCTCGACGATTTCGGCGCACCATGCATCGACCTCGCTGTCCAGATCTTCCTCTGGTACGACTTTGTTGACAAGACCCATTTCCAGAGCCTCTTGTGCGGAATAGCGGCGGCAGAGATACCACATTTCTCGCGCCTTCTTCTCGCCGACAATACGCGCCAGATAGGCGGTGCCAAAGCCCGGATCGACCGAGCCGACCTTTGGCCCGACCTGGCCAAACACCGATTTGTCCGATGCGATGGTCATATCGCAAATTGTGGCAATCACATTTCCACCGCCGATGGCATAACCGTTCACCTTGGCGATGATCGGTTTCGGCGCGTCGCGGATCAGTGAATGGATCTCTTCCACCGGCACACCCAGCGTGCCCCGCACGGCCCGGCCCGATTTCTTGTCACCACTGTCGCCGCCAACCCCGAACGCGCGCCCGCCCGCGCCGGTGATCACGATTGCCGCAACATCGTCGTCCCAGCTTGCCTTGGTCAACGCGTCGATCATTTCGAAGTAGGTATTCACGCGAAAGGCGTTCATCCGCTCCGGTCGGTTAACCGTGATCGTCGCCACGTTGTCTTTCACACCGTAAATCAGATCTTCGTAGCTGGTCTCGGTCATGTTTGGTGTCCTGTCGGTTGTCGGATGTTGAAACGTACGGCGGGAACGTTACCAGAAGCACATCTATTCCACAAGGTGAAACGCGTATCATTTATTGACTTGATGGGAAAACCTGCCAAAATCCCGTTTACCGATCGGGAGGCGGGACCATGGACCATACCAAGATCGAACGCCCTTCGGGAGAGATCATGAAGCGTTTGGCCTCCATCGGAACCAGCACGTTCGCCAATGCATTCGACGCATTCGGCCTGTTCGACAATATCATGTCCGGTATCGGTGCCGCAGCGCCCGGGTTCCGGTTCGCCGGGCCGGCGGTAACTGTGCAACTGTCCGTCGGCCCACCCGGCACCTACAGTTCGGTGGATTTCGCCGTCGGTGCGATGATAGATGCAGCCGCAGCTGGCGATGTGGTTGTCGTCGACGGCAGTGGCTGCCGGTACTCCACCTGGGGCGGCATGGCCAGTTATGCGGCCAAACTGAAAGGCATTGCCGGCCTGCTGGTGGATGGTGCCGCGCGCGATCTGGAAGAGATGATCGCGTTCGAGTTTCCCGTCTTCTCCCGCCATATCGTGCCCACAACCGGGCGCACGCGACTGCGGGTCGAGGCAATAAACGTGCCGGTGACCGCTGGAGGCGTCCGGGTCGATCCCGGCGACATCATCGTTGCGGACGGCTCTGGCGCGCTATCAATCCCTGCGGGAAAGGTTGGCGCGATTCTTGAACATGCCGAGAAATGCCAGCGCGACGACGACGCGGCCATGACAGACCTGAAGAACGGCATGTCGTTCAGCGAAGCCATGAAAAAATACAGGAACATCTAAGATGACCCGTTCAACACTCGCGCAAGCCCTCGCCGAGGGGTTCCAACGCCACGGCGTCCGACGCATATTCGGCGTTCCCGGCGGCGGTTCGGCCCTGCCGATCATCGGCGCGTCGAAGGCGCTGGGTATCGAGTTCATCCTGGCCCGCAGTGAAAGCGCCGCGTCGATCATGGCCGCCGTCACGGGCGAGCTGTCGGGCACGCCCGGCGTGGTGCTGGCCTGTGCCGGGCCAGGGGCCGCAAGCCTGACCAACGGGGCCGCTTATGCGAAGCTGGAACAGGCCCCGCTTCTGCTGCTGACCGATGGGCCGGCGTCGTCGCTGCATCAGCGTTATGACCAGAACGCGCTGTTCGCGCCGATCACCAAGCACCAAGGTCGGCTGACCCCGGAATACGGGATCACCGATGTGGAGGAGGCGCTGACGTTGGCCTGCCAAGCACCGATGGGGCCGGTACAAATGAACATCAACGCTACCGGGGCAGTGACCCCCGCGACCGGTAGCGTCGGCGCACGGCGGAGCGACGACCCCCCGCCGCCCGCCGAAACGGTGGCTGCAGCCGCCGCGCTGATCGAACGCAGCCGCAAGCCGCTGCTGCTGGTCGGGCTGGAGGCGCGTTATGGCGCGGCACCGGACTGGGCGCTGCGGTTGGCCGAGGCGCTGAATTGCCCAGTTCTGTCAACCTACAAGGCAAAGGGCGTCGTCCCGGACCGCCACCCCCGGATGGCGGGCATGTTCACCGGTGCGGCCAGCGAGTTTCAGGCTATCGAGGCCGCCGATCTGATCCTGACGTTCGGTGTGGACCCTGTGGAGTTCATCGCCGGCCCCTGGTCGCATGATGCGCCGGTGGTGGAAATCCGCACCGCAGACCTGCCGCGAATGTTACACCAGCCCGCGCTGCGCCTGATTGGCCCCATTTGTGCAACGGCCGAGGCGCTGTTGGCTGAAGACACTGGCAATTCGGACTGGACCGGGGATGTGATCGACGATCTGACCAGAACGATCACAGAGCGCGTCGCCATCAACAGCAACGCGCATACTGCACATTCGGTGACGCGCGCTATTGTCGAGGCTGCGCCGGGTCGGATCCGCGCCAGCGTCGATGCCGGGGCGCATATGATTTCGGCCATGTCGCTGATCGACGCCGATCTTCCCTTTGGGGCGCTGAAATCTAACGGTCTGTCGACCATGGGCTACGCGCTGCCGGCGGCCATCGCCTCGGCGCTGCACGACCCCGAAACGCCGGCGGTGGCAATCACCGGAGATGGCGGGCTGCTGATGTGTTTGGCCGAACTGACCACCGCTGCCGAGCATGGCTGCGGCGTGATCACCGTGGTGTTGAACGATTCTGCCCTGTCGCTGATCGACGTTAAGCAGCAGGTCCAAAAACTCGATCGCGCTGGCGTCAGTTACGCACCCGTCGATTACGCCGCCATCGCCAGCGCAATGGGCATTCAGGCTTGGAAGGTCGGGCCAGACGACGACATGACAGAGGCAATGTGCGCGGCATATGCCCATGGTGGCCCTGCGCTGATCGACGTGACCATCGACGCCAGTGTCTACAAGGAACAGGTTGCGGCGCTGCGCGGATAGCGGCTAGAGCATGTCGGTCTTGATCGGATTCGGGATTGAACGAACCCGCTAACGCGGGATGGGCGTCACTATTGGCGGGAATGGCCTCCTGATGAGAAGGTTTGGTTGCTGAGACCAACCTTTGAACAGGAGACCATCCCATGGCCAATGCCACATCAGCGGTAAGCCCGCTGCGCCGCCGTATGATTGACGACATGACGCTCCGCAACCTGTCGCCGGCTACACAGCGATCATATCTCAATGCTATGATCAAATTTGCCCGGCACTTCAACCGATCACCGGATCAACTGGGTCTGGAGGATGTCCGGGCCTTTCAGGTCTATCTGGTATCACAGGGCATTTCCTGGCCAGCGCTCAATCAGACGGTCTGCGCCTTGCGGTTTTTCTACGGTGTCACCCTGAACCGTGCGGAGATCCCCGAGCGGATCGCCTATGCGCGAACACCGCGCAAGCTGCCGACCATTCTTAGTGCTGATGAGGTTGTGCGGTTCCTCGAGGCGGTGCCGTCTCTGAAGGCGCGTGCAGCACTAACCACGGCCTACGCTGCTGGGTTGCGCGCTTCGGAAGCGGTCAGCTTGAAGGTCGCGGATATCGACAGTGATCGGATGGTGCTTCAGGTCCGCCATGGCAAAGGTGCCAAGGACCGCACAGTCATGTTGTCGCCACAGCTTCTCGGCATCTTGCGAACCTACTGGCGCTTGGCACGACCAAAAGACTGGCTGTTTCCTGGGCGTGGTGACAAGCCCATCGATGTGCAGGTGCTGCATTCCACCTGTCGGTCCGCGACCAAGGCAGCGGGATTGACCAAAAAGGTCAGCGTCCACACTTTGCGGCATAGTTTTGCGACGCATCTACTTGAAAGCGGCGTCGATATCCGCGTCATTCAGGTTTTGCTCGGGCACAGCAACCTGTCGACGACTGCGCGCTACACGCAAGTTGCCACGACAACGATCGCGAAGACGCAGAGCCCGTTTGATCGCCTGAGCCTTGAGGTGGTGCCACCCGGCTGAGGGCTATCCCATGCCTGCTGGCTTGGAGGTGGCGGATATTTTTCGCCACTATGGTCCTGCCTACACGCAAGCTCACGAGGGTCACCTTGGACGTGTGGAACGACGCGTCATGTCGGCGATCGAACTGTGCCGCACGGCCGCGCTTGGTGGCCATGTTGAGGGCTGCCGGGCCTGCGGCGCAGTGCGCGTCGCCTATAATTCCTGCCGCAACCGGCATTGCCCGAAGTGTCAGGGCGCGGTCGCGCGCGACTGGCTGGAGGCTCGGGCAGACGACCTTCTGCCGGCGCCTTATTTCCACGTGGTCTTCACGCTGCCGGCCGAGATCGCATCGATAGCCTTCCAGAACAAGAAAGTCGTCTACACAATCCTGTTCCGGGCAGCCGCCGAGACCCTGCGCATCATTGCCGCCGACCCCAAACATCTCGGTGCCGGGATTGGTCTCATTGCAGTGCTACACAGCTGGGGGCAGACCCTGAGTTATCATCCCCATCTCCATTGCATCGTTCCGGGCGGTGGCCCGTCACCCGATGGCACGCGCTGGATCGCCTGCCGCCCCAACTTCTTTCTGCCAGTCAGGGTGCTATCACGCCTGTTCCGTCGGCTGTTTCTGCAGTCGCTGCGCGTCGCCTTTGACGCCGGGCAGCTACAGTTCTTCGGCGATATCGCCGACCCGCAGGCCTTCGACCGGCTGATGACATCAACCGGTCGCGAAGACTGGGTGGTCTATGCCAAACCGCCCTTTGGCGGGCCGGAACAGGTGCTGGCCTATCTGAGCCGGTATACCCATCGTGTCGCCGTCGCCAACTCACGTCTGGTCAGCATGGCAGATGGCAAGGTGACGTTCCGCTGGCGTGACTATCGCCATGGCCGCCGGCCAAGGGTGATGACCCTTGATGCCGGAGAGTTCATCCGCCGCTTTCTTGGAGAGTACCGTAAAGTGTGGGGCAGTTGAATTTTGGGATTGATGCTGGCAAGGATTTTGGATGTCATCCGCTTCTCCAATCTATCAGCTAAAG
>NZ_JBRJGQ010000048.1:0-5962 GCF_053628575.1 Roseovarius sp. MBR-51 | reverse complement strand
CGGCGCCGACGACGTCGCTCTGGTCAGCGCCTATCTCGCAGACAATCCCCGGCTCTCGAAGGGCGCCGTGGGTGCCGCCCGGCATTTTCTGAAGTGGGCACGCGCCCGGAAGATCCCGACCAGAGACCTCGACGCATCGGCGGTGGATCGGTTCCTTCGCCATCGCTGCCGCTGCGGCCGCTACAGCCCTGCGCAACTGCGCAAGCCTGCCTACGCCACAGATACACGCAGATTCCTGAGCTATCTCGAAGCCACCGGGGTGGTCTTCATTGCAAATGAAGTCGCCCGGCTCGGGCAATATCTGGAGGCCCATGCAGAGAAGCTCTGCGCCACCGGATATAGCAAGGTGACGTACTCGACGCAGCTGACTCAGGCCCGCCATTTCGCGGAATGGGCGCTGCTGATGCGTGTTCCGGCCCACGGAATCGATGAGGCTACCATCGATCATTTCGCACGGCATAATTGCCGCTGTGGGGAGAAGACCAAACATGGCAAGGACATGCTGGGCTCGCGCCTCAAGAACCGCCGCCGTGGTGCGCGTGCTTTTGTCCGGTTCCTGAGGGATGAGGGTCTGATCCCGCCTGAAGCGCCTGACTGCGTTACCACCTGCGATCCGCGCCTGACCGAGTTCTCGGAATGGTTACGCCACGAACGTGGGGTGACGCACGAGACCGTACGGCGCTTCTTGTACGAAGCGAACCGCTGGCTGGATAGCCTCGGGGCAACCCCGAAGGACTACAACGCGGCGGCAATCCGCTCGATCGTTTTGAACCAGGGCGAAGAGCGCTCAAGATCTTCGGTGCGGATGACGGTGACCGTTCTGCGCGCTTTCTTGCGCTTCACGATTGTTCAGAACCAATGCGCCCCGTCGCTCCTGTATGCTGTGCCATCTGCCGTTTCGCGCAAGCTGTCAGCGGTACCACCGACGATCCATCGAACCAAAATTGAAGAGATAATAGCGTCCTGTGGAACCAAAACGCCTGTCGAGATACGGGACCGCGCCATACTCCTTCTGCTCGCGCGGCTGGCTTTGCGCGCCGGTGACATCTGGCAATTGCGGCTGTCAGACATTGATTGGCGTGCGAGTCGGTTGCGATTGCATGGCAAAGCCAGACGCGAAGTTTTGCTACCAATACCACAGGATGCTGGGGATGCGCTGCTGACCTATATCGAAGATGTGCGTCCGGTCGTCACAACGGACAGGGTCTTTCTGCGCATTCAGGCGCCATTCACTCCGTTTCGGTCCTCTGCTGAGATCGCCGGGATCGTTTCCCGTGTCCTTGCCCGGGGTGGTTTCACCGGTCTGCCGACGGGCGCGCACGTGTTTCGCCATTCACTGGCGTCGGCCTGGTTGCGCGGCGGCGCGGATCTTGATCAGATCGGTGTCGCGCTTCGCCACAGCTCGCGTGATACGACCGCGATCTATGCCAAGGTCGATATCGAGATGCTGGCAGGTGTGGCCCAGCCTTGGCCGGAGCGCGCATCATGATGCATTCCCATGTCGATCGCTTCGTTCAACTGAACCGCGCCCTTGGAAAGAAGTTTGCCGCGCAAGAGACGTCCTTGCGCTCTTTCGCGGATTTCGCTGCAGACCGATCAGCCAGCCACGTGACAACTACCCTGATATTGGAATGGGCTGGTGGCGCCTCGACGCCAGGTGCCGTGCAAATCCGGGTCGATCAAGCCCGGGCGTTAGCCGTATTCCTGCATGCGGAAGATGCGCATCACGAGATACCGCCGTTGAATCTGCTGGGCCGTTCACGACGGCGGCGGCCCGCCCCGTATATCATGACGCAGGGCCAGATCAGTCGGATCATGCGGGAAGCGCTTCTGGTGCCGGGCCTGACATCAATCAGCCCGCTGACTTACCACAATCTTATCGGTTTGCTTGCATCGACAGGTTTGCGGATTTCGGAGGCTTTGTCCCTCCGGTGCGACGACCTGACCGACGACGGCCTCATGATCCGGAAGGGCAAGTTCGGCAAGAGCCGCCTCGTGCCGATACATGCCTCGACCCGCGCCGCTCTGGAACGGTATCTCGAAGCCCGAGGCGTCGTGCGCAATCCCGGCGATGATCTTTTCGTACTCGGCCATGGCCGTGCCCCGACGGCGACCAGGGTCCACGTGGTCTTCGTCCGGATCGTCCGCAAGCTCGGATATCGCACTCCGACTGGTCCCGGACCCCGGCTGCACGATCTGCGCCATACATTCGCGGTGCGATCTCTGGAAGCTTGCGGGAACGATCCGCAGGCGGTCATGCGGCACATGAAGGCCCTGAGCACCTATCTCGGCCATGTCGATATCGCCAACACCTATTGGTACCTTGAGGCCACGCCGGTCCTTCTGAAGATAATCGCCTCGACCGCCGAAGAGACCTGGATCGGAGGTGCAGCATGACCCCGCTCGCTCCCGATCTTTCGGCCTTCCTGCAAACCCATCTTCCTGGCGAGTGCGGTGCAAGCCGACATACCATCGCAGCCTATGCCCACGCATTCACCCTCTTGCTGCGGTTTGCCGCTGGACGGCTCAAGCGCTCCCCTTCGGAACTCGCAATCGAAGACCTCGATGTTCAGATGATCAGGGCGTTTCTTGAGCACATCGAGGTAGGGCGCGCCAATTCCGTCCGGTCCCGCAACGCGCGGCTGGCGGCGATCAAATCGTTCTTCCGTTTCGTCGAACATCGCCACCCGGCCTGTCTCGAGCAGGCGCTGATGATCCGAGCCCTGCCGGTCAAGCGCACGGATACAAGGCTCATCGACTACCTGACCCGGGAAGAACTCCAGGCCCTGCTTGCCGCACCGAACCGCCATACGCTTGGGGGACTGCGTGACCGGGCGATGCTGCACCTGGCCTATGCTGCGGGCTTGAGGGCGTCCGAGCTGCTCGCAGTGCGAATGGGCGATTTTCCTGAAGGCTCGTTTTCCAGCGTGCGGATTCTTGGCAAGGGTCGGCGGGAGCGGATTCTGCCGCTCTGGAAAGAGACCCAGGCCGCCATTCGCGCGTGGCTGGCTGTCCGGCCAGGCGATGCGGGGCCGGAACTATTCCTGAACCGTGATGGTCGCCAGATGACACGGGACGGGTTCGCCTACAGGCTCCGGCAGCATGTGGTGACAGCTGAACGCTCGGCGCCGTCGATCGCCGCAAAGCACGTCACCCCGCATGTGCTACGACACAGCTGTGCGATGCATACACTTCAGGCAACCGGCGATGTCCGCAAGGTCGCGCTCTGGCTCGGCCATGCCAGCATCCAGACAACGGAGATGTATCTGCGCGCGGACCCGACCGAGAAGCTCGCGCTCTTGGATGCCCATCACGCACCGTTGATCAAACCGGGTAAGTTCCGGGAACCCTCGGACAAGCTGATGCAGATATTGGCCATCGCCACGCAGCGTTCCTGACTGAACGCGTAACATTTGGCGTCCCGCGTCCGGCGGGGCGCTATTCCATCACATAGCCGAGCGCCCGATAGCCTGTTCGTCGCTTGGCCGCCATTCTGGACAGGACCGGAACCGAACTGTCGACATAGTCGACCACCAGGACGTCTTTCTTTCCGTCATGCTGCCGATGCAACCTGCCGACATATTGCGCCAGCGTGCCTTTCCAGGCGATCGGCATCGTCAGGAACAGGGTGTCTAGCCGCGCATCATCGAAGCCCTCACCGATGTAGCGCCCTGTCGCGAGGATTAGCCGTTCCTCATAGTCATCGACAGTCAGCGCCGCATGCGCGGCCTTCCGGTCCTTTGCGGACATGCCGCCGCGGAGCACGACAATGTTTTTCGCAAATCGGGAGAACCGGTCCTGAAGATACTGGAGGTGATCCTTCCGTTCGGTCAGCACGATCGGCGAGCGTTTGGCCTCCAGTGATTTCAGCACATCGTCGAAGATCAGATCGTTTCGAGCAGGGTCCTCCGCTAAAGCGGCATAAATTGCAGGTATGGATGGGCGCTCCGCCATGGCGAGGGGCTCCGGCAAACGGAATCTCGTGTGACGTTCACGCGCCCGATGGTGAATGCCGCTTTCGGCGGCCTGCGATTTGGCGCTCACCTGATGGCGCACGGGGCCGCATTGCATGAAGATGATCGGATGATGTCCGTCTTTTCGGGCGACGGTCGCCGACAACCCGGTGACGTAGCGCGCCTTCGATCTGCGGGCGACCAGTTCAAAGCTTGACGCAGACAGATGATGGCATTCATCGACGATAAGGTGTCCGTAGTCGGCAACAATGTCGTCTACTTCGCCTTTGCGGACCAGGCTCTGGATCAGCGCCACGTCGATCACACCGGTAGGTTTGCGTTTGCCGCCGCCGATGGTGCCGATCAGCTTCGGGTCGATCTGCAGAAAGGACTTCAGCCGCTCGACCCATTGGTTTAGCAGTTCCCGGCGGTGAACCAGCACCAGTGTATTGCGTGCACGATGTGCGATCAGCGCCGAGGCCACGACCGTCTTGCCGAATGCGGTCGTGGCGGCAAGCACACCGGTATCATGTTCGGCCAGGGCGTCAAACGCGCGCGTTTGCGGCGGGCGAAGTTCGCCACGGAAGCGGACCGTCTCCGGCAAGCGGGTTCCGTCTGCACGTAAATCGTCCAGGTCGGCTGTCGCACCGTGATCGGACAGGAACCCGATCGCTTCGTCGAAGCAGCCACGCGGCAGGGCGACGTGTCGGGGATGCAGTTCGGCACAGGACACAATTCGCGGCTTGCCGAATGTCGGCAGCCGCATCGCCTGAGCGCGATAGAATTCGGGGTTCTGGAACGCGGCCAGCCGGACCAGTTGGGCAATCATGGCCGAAGGCAGCTCTGACCGGTCGAGATAGATCTGGTCTGCGACTGTCACCTTGATGGTTTGCGGGATGGGCACATCCAGACGTCGTGGCGTGCTGTGGCGTGACGGAGACATCTTCCAGGGCTCATTCGCCTGTTCGTCATCCACCGGCATGCGCACGCCCAACACCCGCCCGGAAAGCTCTGCCGTTTCGACGAGGTCACTCACCGCTGACGCCGACATTCTCGGCAGGGAAGACAAAAAGGCCCACTGATCGTCAAATGGCCGCATTCCCGCGTCCACGAAGACGCTGTTGCCAGCCTTGCGCGCAGTGTTCTGAAGCGGCAGTGCGATCAGATTGCCGAAACCGCCGAGCGGCATGATATCCTGGTTTGGAAACAGCCGGTCATAGGAGGCAAAGCCAATCTCCGGCCGCCTTTCCATCGTTTCCGTGATCAAAACCGATCCGAGCTGGCGCGCCAGACGGGCGGACACGGGTTCTGAGAAGAAGATCCAGACATGACCGCCGTTGCCCGATCTCGACCGCTCCAGCGCTGCAGGGACTCCCTTTGCTCGGCAGGTTTCCAGCAGCGCACTGGCGTCTTCCGCCCAGGATGCCTTGTCAAAATCCGCAGCAAGAAACCAGCATGTATCACCCTGGAGCAGCGGGTAGACGCCCGCGACAAAATCCCCGCTGCGTCCATCATCACCGCGCAGGTGTTTTTCCATGATGCACTCATTCGGCGGGATGAACTTCTGATGTGGGCACTCGCCACATTTGACCTTCGGCTTGCCGCAAATGCCTTTCACCCATTCGTTGGCACAAGCAGGCGAGTATCCTGAGCGTTCGGTCTTCCTGTTTTCCCACCGCACAGGAAACACGTCAGGCCGACCGGCGAATAGACTTCGGAACAGATCGACCTTTTCATGCGACGGCGAACTGTTCGTCACCGGAGCGTCCTCGAAGGAAGGCTGTTTCACGGCTGGCGCGTGCTCAGCGGCGAGGCGAACCTCGAGGGACGCCATCTCGCGCTGAAGCTGCTGCCGTTCGGCATCCAGATTGGCTAGACGCGCTCGAACCCGCGCCATTTCCGCCTCGATGTTGCTCTTTTCTGCCACCGCGGTTTCCACCCAATCCTTTCCATCCCGTCCAGCATAAAGCGGGAAAGCGGCTCGCGTAAGCAGGCTTTCCCGATCGTCA
>NZ_JBRJGQ010000047.1:0-2500 GCF_053628575.1 Roseovarius sp. MBR-51 | reverse complement strand
CGTCATCCGAATACCCTCGGGGGTAGAGCACTGGATGGGTAATGGGGCCCCACAGGCTTACTGATCCTAACCAAACTCCGAATACCGAGGAGTACTAGATGGCAGACAGACTGCGAATGCTAACGTCCGTAGTCGAGAGGGAAACAACCCTGACCTACAGCTAAGGCCCCTAATTCATGGCTAAGTGGGAAAGCAGGTGGGACGACCAAAACAACCAGGAGGTTGGCTTAGAAGCAGCCATCCTTTAAAGATAGCGTAACAGCTCACTGGTCTAAATAAGTTGTCCTGCGGCGAAGATGTAACGGGGCTCAAGCCATGAGCCGAAGCTTAGGATGCCGTAAGGCATGGTAGCAGAGCGTAGTGTGACATGGTTTCTATCCTCTTTAGTGTCCTTCGGGACATCATGGAGGGTAAGAAATCTTCGATGAAGCGGGCCTGTGAGGGATCCCGTGGAGAGATCACTAGTGAGAATGATGACATGAGTAGCGATAAAGGGTGTGAGAGACACCCTCGCCGAAAGTCCAAGGGTTCCTGCTTAAAGCTAATCTGAGCAGGGTAAGCCGACCCCTAAGGCGAGGCCGAAAGGCGTAGTCGATGGGAACCAGGTTAATATTCCTGGGCCAGATGGAAGTGACGGATCTCAAAGGTTGTTCGTTCTTATCGGATTGAACGGGCCGCTGAGAGGTTCCTGGAAATAGCTCCATCGCTAGATCGTACCCTAAACCGACACAGGTGGACTGGTAGAGAATACCAAGGCGCTTGAGAGAACTATGTTGAAGGAACTCGGCAAAATACCTCCGTAAGTTCGCGAGAAGGAGGCCCGGTTTCTAGGCAACTAGAGGCTGGGGGCACAAACCAGGGGGTGGCGACTGTTTACTAAAAACACAGGGCTCTGCGAAGTCGCAAGACGACGTATAGGGTCTGACGCCTGCCCGGTGCCTGAAGGTTAAAAGGAGGGGTGAGAGCTCTGAATTGAAGCCCAGGTAAACGGCGGCCGTAACTATAACGGTCCTAAGGTAGCGAAATTCCTTGTCGGGTAAGTTCCGACCTGCACGAATGGCGTAACGACTTCCCCGCTGTCTCCAACATAGACTCAGCGAAATTGAATTGCCTGTCAAGATGCAGGCTTCCCGCGGTTAGACGGAAAGACCCCGTGCACCTTTACTATAGCTTCGCACTGGCATCAGGATTGTGATGTGCAGGATAGGTGGTAGGCTTTGAAGCAGGGACGCTAGTCCCTGTGGAGCCTCCCTTGAGATACCACCCTTCGCACTCTTGATGTCTAACCGCGGCCCGTTATCCGGGTCCGGGACCCTGCGTGGTGGGTAGTTTGACTGGGGCGGTCGCCTCCTAAAGCGTAACGGAGGCGCGCGAAGGTTGGCTCAGAGCGGTCGGAAATCGCTCGTTGAGTGCAATGGCAGAAGCCAGCCTGACTGCGAGACTGACAAGTCGAGCAGAGTCGAAAGACGGCCATAGTGATCCGGTGGTCCCAAGTGGGAGGGCCATCGCTCAACGGATAAAAGGTACGCCGGGGATAACAGGCTGATACTGCCCAAGAGTCCATATCGACGGCAGTGTTTGGCACCTCGATGTCGGCTCATCTCATCCTGGGGCTGGAGCAGGTCCCAAGGGTACGGCTGTTCGCCGTTTAAAGAGGTACGTGAGCTGGGTTTAGAACGTCGTGAGACAGTTCGGTCCCTATCTGCCGTGGGTGTAGGATACTTGAGAGGAGTTGCCCCTAGTACGAGAGGACCGGGGTGAACGAACCACTGGTGGACCTGTTGTGGCGCCAGCCGCAGTGCAGGGTAGCTATGTTCGGACAGGATAACCGCTGAAGGCATCTAAGCGGGAAGCCCCCCTCAAAACAAGGTATCCCTGAGAGCCGTGGTAGACCACCACGTCGATAGGCCAGAGATGTAAGCGCAGCAATGCGTTCAGTTGACTGGTACTAATGGCTCGATAGGCTTGATTTGATCCAGTAATAGCAAGACTGTTACAGACAAATCAAAAGCATACACAAATCACAGCGTACTGACTTGGAAATCCAACTCCAACCGGAGCAAGACGGTTGGAGATACCTTGCCCCTCTCGGAGGCAGGTCGTAATAATGTCCTCAAGTCGCCGATAGGCGATAGGACAAAACAATGTCTCGAGGTTTTTTCCCGGTTTGGTGGTCATAGCACAAGCGAAACACCCGGTCCCATCCCGAACCCGGCCGTTAAGCGCTGTCGCGCCAATGGTACTGCGTCTTAAGACGTGGGAGAGTAGGTCGCTGCCAAACCTGGTAAAAACCTCAAGACATCAAAATGTATCTCTCGAAAACGATGAAACACCCAACATCAAAACAATGCTGGGGCATACTATAGGCCCAAGGCCATCACTATCGCCCAATTCCACACACGGAAAACAGGCAAAACACTGTCGCGGGATGGAGCAGCCCGGTAGCTCGTCAGGCTCATAACCTGAAGGTCGTAGGTTCAAATCCTACTCCCGCAACCAA
>NZ_JBRJGQ010000046.1:0-6610 GCF_053628575.1 Roseovarius sp. MBR-51 | reverse complement strand
GAAACCCATCTGCGTCATTGCTGCATCCCCTATATGCCGGTTCACCAAGTCACGATATCGCAGCGCCAAGGTCAGGGCAATTTTTAGAGATGCCCTAAGGTATGTTTGGTAGCTGAAATGATTCGAGCTAGGTATGCGTCAGGGTTGGAGATTTGCTCTGCACTGCCAGCAATCTGGTTTTGGACCATTAGTGTTTTCGCGTAACCTATTGTTGAAATCGCTTTCGTTAGGGTAACCTGAGCTATTCTAAGCATCTTTCCAAACTCGAAGATTATTTGCACCATAGCGCGCTCTGTTCGAGGCGTACTGGGATAGAACTCAGACAGGACTGTCAGACTGTTCCAAAACTCTGTGTTTGAATCTGGCGTAGTTTTTTTTGTATATGATTTTTGTGGTTCTTTGTGCCGGACATTTCGACCGTCTGTGGCGGTCATTGTGGCTGTATCATCAAGGTTCTGTTGTGGCTGATTTATGGTGGTGGTTTTAGATTCTATCGTGGCAACAGGTGCTTGGGTTCCTTCTGTATTGGCCTGATCCACGCCCATGAGAACGTCTGTAAGCTTGTCAATGATTGCGCGGGCTTGCACTAGCGTCGTACTGGCGCGGCGCATGATGTTGCGTGTTCCTTCCAAGAAAGTACTTACGTCTTCGCCTACGGGTAGTCTTAAACATTCCATACGCAGCTTCTGGATATAGGAGCGAAGACCGCGCAGCTCATCGGCTTCCTGACGACGCTTTTGGGCGAGGGCAAAAAGTTCTTCTGCCCGTGCCAGGAGAGGGGAAAGGTCAATGCCGAATGCGCCGATAACCTTCCCGCCGCGATGAATTGGGAACCGTTTCCCGTTAGCACTGTCTTTGCGTTGGATCAGCCCAACTTCTTCTAGGCGTTCTAAATGACGCCTGAGCTGTCGCTCGGTGATCCCCTTGGCTCGAAAGCAAAGTGTATTATTGGACGCGTAGACGGTAAGCAAAGTTAGTGGCGAAATAGGTCTATCGAGACCTGATTTGGAATCTTTGCAAGGGAGGCAGCTGAGTAGAGCATCAATCACCATAACAGAGGCTGCGCGCAGTCCGAGGTCTTTGGAGACGGTGTTGACCGCGGCCATCAAATCTCGCCTCGTGATCGGTCTGAAAGAAGGTTGCTGCTCGATGCTGCCCATTCCCGCAAAGGCAATGGGCTCCTGCAAGGCACAGTTATCCTGCGCCTCGACTGCTGAAGTCGCGACTTGTTCCTGTTTCATATGATTTCAGACGGCAAAATGCGACCGGGCACCGAAATCGGTGTTGCAGTGATTCGTTTTTGGGAGTACCAATATAGTGCTAGTAAATCGGGACCCTCTGGAGAGCTTCACCGCCTTCGGGGGGTTTCTTTTTGCGCGCTTGTCTGCCTCCTTGTTGTTTGCTTCTATCTTTTCCATAGGTTGGCCACGGCCAACCGTAACGAAATCAATGGCTTATCGTTTGTGGATCTGCGCCAGCTTCATGGATTCTTTTTCCACTCGTCGTAGAGTCTCTCAAGGTTGGCTTCGACAAAACCGATGAAGCCTCGTTCTTTCTGTTCCGATACCTCGATCATAAGGCGCTTGCCCTTTGCCTTAAACGAGACCGGCCTGTCCTTTAATCTGGACAGTGGGTTAGGAGAGGCAGCATTTGCCGCCAAACCTACAGCCTTTTTGCTCTTGCCTTCAGCAGCCTGAAGCGCCTCAATGAGAGCGCTCAGCTTTTCAGTTGGCGTACCATTGTCAGGAACCAGCGAGAGCATTTCAGCGTCTGTCACAGCAGTTTCGATCTTGATGAGTCGCCTGAGTTCGAGCCACGGTCGCCGCCCTGCCTCATGAGCAGCGCCAATTGCATAGATCAGCACATCAGGAAGATCGCGCGCTACACTTATCAGCTTGCTGAGGGTTCCCTTGTCGACTGCGAGGACATCTCCGATTTCAGCCCTGGTGAAACCCTGTTCTTCGAGCTTGATTGCGAAGATAGCTTGTTCAATGAAACTTCGTTCGAGGCGAGCGGAGTTTTCTAAGGCTTGAGAGACAAGTGCCTCACGTTGGTCCATTTCCTTGATGTAGGCTTTGACCTTGATCCCAAGCGCCCGACAGGCTGCGATTCTTCTGCGACCATAGACAACTTCGTAGCGAGGGCCGACTCCACGCCGATACCGAAGCAGGGCAGGAAGCTGTTGACCAGAAGTCCGGATCGACTCAATGAGATCGTCAAGCCCCTCGGCCACGTCAAACCTGTCTGCAATTTCGGAATCCGAGATTTCGCTGACATCCACTTCTTGGGCAGCTTGGGCCGAAACTTGAGAGAGCACGTCTGACATGCTTTTCAGCGAGCGAGGGGCTCCTTCGCCGGGCTTCTGGTCGTTCTCCTCGACAGCCGCAGAAGGTTTGGAACCCATTTGCGCTAGGCTTTTGGCAAGTAGATCACGCTTCATTGCTGCCTCCTCGACCCCATGCGGATTGGATCATCTTTTCGATATCGTTTGAGAAGCTGATCACGGATTCCAAGGCGCGATCATAAGTCTTCCGGTTCTTCGAGCCGGCAAGATCCACCTCGAAGATTGTCTTCTGGGACAAGCCAGCTTCGCTTACGGCAGACGACTTAACGAATGGGGACTTGATCACACTGTCACCAAGCAACTGCCTGATCCATTCGGCCAAATCTTGCTGCGTACTTATGGCTGTGTCAAACCGGGTCAGCAGATACGCAAAATTGTCGTAGGCGCCGATCCCTCCGTTGGAATGAAGTACTTCCAAAACACCAGATGCCATGGTGAGAAACTGGCTGGCTGAAGCGAGGTCTACGCGCTCGGGGATAATGGTCATGAGCAGTGAAGTTGATGCGCATACTGCCGACATCGTGAGATATCCAAGCTGAGGGGGGCAGTCGATGAGGATAACATCGTACTCGTCCTCAACCTGGCGTATCGGATCTCGAATCCGATTGAAAAACACCGGCTGCTCACCACGGCTCAATGCCATAGGGGTCTCTGTTTCAAACTCCGAGAGCATGATCCCTCCAGGAACCAAGTCCAGATTGGGAAAGTAGGTCTTACGTAGAACGTCGGTGATCGGGACTCGGGATATTTCGCCGTCGTTGTAGCGGATTGCATCATAGAGCGTTCCGCCCTTACGGAAATCGATCTCGGGCTGATATCCGAAAAAGGTCGTGAGCGAGGCTTGCGGATCTGCGTCGATCAGACACACACGATAGCCGCGTAACGCTAGCCTCATCCCAAGCGTTACGGTCGTTGTCGTTTTGCTCGAGCCGCCTTTGAAGTTAACAGTGGACCAGATTTGCAGTTTGTCGCCCTGACGTCGACCAGGAAGGAACTGGTAGGGGTCTTTAGCGTTCTGTGACAGAATATTGCGGATCTCGAGAATCTTCTCGGCGGTGTAGAGGCGTTTGTTGTTAGAGCCTTGCTCGACATCGGGGATGCGATCGTCGAAGTGAGCTTTTCGCAGATAGCCATCGCTTACACGCAACAACTCTGCCACTTCAGCGGTAGTGAAGCTCCGAAGCGTCTTTTCTTCTTTTGGCGCTAGGAAGAGCTTGGACATGTGTTCAAGGGCTTCGGAAAGCCGGTCTGCGTCTGCTCTTAGTTTATCATGCAGCACTGGATGCATTTTTGTTCGTCCGCCTCACATCGTCCCGTCTGCGTTACTCGATATAGGCTACCGTTCGGAGCATCGGGAAACGCGAAGGACGTATTTTTTCTTCTTTTCACGTTACAGCTATGACGCGAGAAATGGGGAAACTCAAGAAAAAATGTTTGCGGCCGTCTTGTGCTGACGGAGGAGGTAACCACCATATGAAGCGCTGACGTTAAGACAGCGCATCATGACTTCATGCTAAGCAGTTGGTTTAACTAGATTATCTTATACAAGATTTATCCACAGGACAACATTTCACCCCGGCGAGGGTGAGCAGTTGAAACGTCACTACCAGCTTCAGTAACGCAATTCATGCCGCTCTGACCACTTATAGGTTCTTTAGCGCAGCTCTGGCGATTCCTTTGTACAGCCCAAAGTTTGAACGATCTAGTGACTGCTGTATGCCGTATCCCGTTACTTAGAGAGTAAGCCTAGGCGTTGAGCACGCTCCAGCAACATCTTGACCGAAGACGGTTGCCAACTGGTTCGCCCGCGCGGTGTGCGTTCGCGCATCGCTTCTAAGCGGACGCAGATCGCCTGTAGCGTGATATCAGGGTCTGCACCCTTGATGGCGGCGACGATGGCCGGCAGGCGGTCGTCCGTCTCGCGTCGCCCGGCACGGCCAAGAACGGCTTCAGACAGGAAGCCGTCGCGCACGTAGGCCTTCACGGCACGCCGCAGGCGGCTTTGCGTCCAGCGACGCGCTTCGGGCAGGGGGGCATTTACGATGCGCAGCACATCTTCCCAGGCCATGTCTGGGCGCAACCGGCGGACATGTGGCACCCAATCCTGCGCCGTCTCGTTCAGGCGCTCCATATATCCATCCTGGCGCGCCAGACGGACCTTGCGCAACGCTGCAGGATCCTTGGCGCGCAGACCAGGGTTCCCACCGACGCGTCCCTTGTTGCGTGCGCTGGCCAGCCCCGCTTTGGTACGCTCACGGATCAGCGCGCGTTCGAACTCGGCCGCCGCGCCCAGAACCTGCAGGGTAAATTTGCCCTGCGGGGACGCAGTGTCGATTGGGTCCAGCAGCGAGCGAAAGAAGGCCCCCTTGGCTTCCAGCCGTTCGATCACCTCGAGTAGATGGGAGAGTGATCGCGCCAGGCGGTCGATGCGGACTACGACCAGCGTGTCGCCCTTGCCGATCCGCTCCAGCACGCGCGCAAGCACCGGCCGGGCGCGATTGCCGCCCGAGGCTTGCTCTTCGAATATCTCGGCGCAGCTTGCGGATTTCAGGGCCTGCGACTGGGGCAGGGGGGTCTGATCCTCTGTCGAGACGCGTGCATAACCGATTAAAGGCATCAAAACAGGCCGTTTGCAGTTTCATATACCGTCACTAAACGACCGTTTGTAAACGAATGCAAGGTCGCTTTCTGTGGCAATGATTAGCAGAACTATCTTGGTTTCCTTATGCAGAGCATGATCAGAGAGTTCTCGCGGGGCATCGCGCGCACGTGCTATATAAAGCGTGTAGGTGCATCCAAAGAATTCGCTTGGGTAAGACGCAAATACAGCATATTTTGAACATATGAAGATCAAGACCCCAGCAATAATTGATAATTTTGACGAGCCCTCTGGAGACTTCGACGAGGTGGAGGCCACGCCAGAAGACGATCTTTGGTTGTCGCGTTTAGCTCCCGATTTCAATTGAAGCAGTAAGCTGAAACTGAAGCGCTGGAATTTCACCTTAGCGCTTCACCAACGCCTCAAGATTCCTGGTCTTCACAGCCCTGCCGCTTTGGTCAGGTTCACCCGGAACCTGTCGCGCCTGCGCTGGTAGCGCCGGGTCATCTCGGCCGAGGCATGTCCTAGGTGCTTTTGAACATAACGCTCATCAACCTCTGCCGACGAGGCGAGCCCGGCACGCAAGGAATGCCCTGAGAACATTGCCAACCGTTTGGCTTCCGGCAAATCGGATCTGACACCACTCTTAAGAACGGTTGCCTTGATCAGTCTTGCGACGTGCTTGTCGGAAAGGCGCGCCTCGAGGGCGCTTTTGCCGTCCCGCGAGGTGCGCACGAAGACTGGGCCAAAGCCGATCTTGGCAAAGTGTAGCCATTGCTCCAGCGCGTGGACGGGACAGGTCTGGTCGCTTGAGCCGCGCCCGACCTCGACCTCGCGCCACCCGGTCTTGGCGTTAAGCGTGAGCAGCGCGCCTTTGTCGAAGATCTCCAGCCAGCCGCCGGAGTCCGGTGTATCATCCTTGTGTATGTCGAGGTTGACCACCTCCGACCTGCGCAGGCCGCCTGCATAACCCAGAAGCAAGATCGCCCGATCTCGGAGCCCGCGGAGATCGTAGGGCAGGGTGGCCACCATGGCCTGGATATCCTCAGGCAGGATAGCTTCCTTCTGAACCGGCGGGCGCGCATGCTTGCGTTTGATCCCAGCCAGAACAGTGGCGATGTGGCGATCCTTGCGATCAAGAGTGAAGCCGCGCTGCCTATAGTTCCAGGAAAGCCCCGAGAGACGACGCTCGATCGTGGAGACCGAAAGGGCAGGGGTCTTCCCGGTTGGTGCAGCCAGATCAGCCACATAAAGTCCAATCATCTCGGGTGAGGGGGGCAGAGGTTCTGTGCCTTTCAGTCGGCACCAGCGGGTGAAGTGTTTCCAGTCGGCGGCGTAGGCCTTGTTCGTGTTCCCAGCAGTCGAGGCCTCAGCGTAGTCCCGGGCGGTATCGATCAGCCGGTCGAGCGCGCCGGAGCCGGCCACATTGGCGGGCAGGGCGATTGAGGCTCGATCCCGAGAGGTTCTCTCGTCGTGTTCGTCACCGTTCAACGAGTCATAGGACGCTGAGCTCGAAATCTCGGACTCCGACCCGCCCAAACCCTCGATTTTGGTGCTGCTATTTGTGAGACTATGTCGGCCTGCCGGAGTTTCTGAGACTGCGTACCATTTGTTTTCAATATCTTGCCTGTGTCGCATTTCTGAAACCGATTCAGGGTATGTGAGAC
>NZ_JBRJGQ010000045.1:0-6863 GCF_053628575.1 Roseovarius sp. MBR-51 | reverse complement strand
CTCGCCGGGCGCATAGTAGAGCGGCACATAGGCTTCCGCCGTCACCGCTCCCCGGTTCTGCGACCAGCTCTTCGCAAACCGGCGAACGGCATCATACCCACCCTCATATCCGAGCCCGCGCAACTCCTCGAAGATCCGGATCAGGGTCAGCCGTTCACGCAACGGCTTGTTCACATTGGCCGACAGAAATTGCTCGAGCTGTCCCTGCCAGGGCCCGATCCGCGGCATCGGTTGCCGCTCGCGCTCATAGCTGAAGTCAGTCTCGTCCGTCCGCAGGATTTTGCGCACAGTATTCCGCGACACGTGCAGTTCACGCACGATCTTCTTCACAGACCACTTCTGGACGTAGTAGGCCCGCCGGACCCGTGCAATCGTATCCACCCGCTTCATCCCTCTCTCCGCTCGCTGCCTCGCAACGAACGGTTTGACAGAATATCAGGGGGGTCAAAATTGGATGCCGATCCCCCGCCCTAAGGGGTCAAAATTGCACGCCGAAACACATTTAGGGTTCTGTGAACCAGATAGAACTGTTCAAGATACGCCTCACCAGCCCCGGCTGGCCACTGACATCTAGACGGGCAAAAAGCGACTTCGAGCAGGTTCGCGCGCTGTCCTCTGTCCAGCCAAGTCTTTTTGCGGCAACTTTCAACGAGTAGCCGTCGCAAATCAGTTGGACCAAGCGTGCTTCACTGCAACTGATGCCGAAATGTTCCGCGATCGCCTGAGATGAAATTGATTTGCACTGTGGCGTTAATCGCAGCTGTCCGAGGATTGCACGCGCGTTATCGTGCTCGAACTGACATAGTAATATTTCGCCTTGCTTGAGTGATGCGACGAATGGCTTCTTACCTGTTGAGGCTCTGGAGAACGCCTGCTTGAATTCAGATGCGAAGGCTTGTTCCAAGAAGTTCAGTGGCATCCCCTCTGTTACTTCAAACCCAGCCTGACTGTGCAATCCAATTAGTGCAGGAGGGCATGTTAAGACTCTACCCGCCATATCAAAAATTACCCAGCCACCACCCAACGCTGCAAGTAGAGTGTGTTCGATCGCGCATTCTGCACGCTCCCGATGCTGCTCAAGCCACAGATCCATGGCCCGTCCCAAGAACGGCACAAGGCCGCTCAGCATCTGGCCATCCGCACCACGGAAATCTTGGCTATGCGCTTTACGATTGATGCTTAGCGTGAGTCCGGCACCATTCAGTATTCGTACCTTGATAATGCGGATCGGCGCACTCACTCCTCTAAATTCCGGAAGACTCTCCTGCGAATAAACACGATCAAACCGCAAGGCCTGCCCTGAGGCGGAATCAGGATCGTGGAGGCAGCCATCAGACCATTTGCGAGTTTGACTCTGGTGATTCAAAGTCAGTGAAGCACCCTCAGCCCGTGTTATTTCTCGCAACGTCGCCAAAAATTCCAACCAGGCGTCGTTGGCTTTAATCCTTGTCGCGGCAAAGAGCGCGCGGATCAGCTTGGTTGAATCGTCGTAAGGTTCCATTTTTACAGATTACCTCCCAAATGGGAGGTGCGCCAAGTGCCTGCGTGGCGTACCGCAGCGCCAAACGCAATTTGTTTGGCTGTATGATAATGATAACGAAAACACTGACACATCTTGAGCGTCTCGAGGCAGAAAGCATCCATACCCTTCGTGAAGTCGTCGCTGAGGCCGAGCGTCCGGTGATGCTTTATAGCGTCGGCAAAGACAGCGCGGTTATGCTACATCTGGCCAAGAAGGCCTTTTACCCCGCGCCGCCGCCCTTCCCGCTGATGCATGTAGATACTACTTGGAAATTCCGCGACATGTATGCGTTGCGCGACAAGGCCGCGAAGCAAGCTGGTATGGATCTCATCATCTACCAGAATCCTGAAGCCAAAGAAAAAGGGATCAATCCCTTCGATCACGGCTCGCTGCATACAGATATGTGGAAAACCGAAGGCCTCAAACAAGCACTCGACCTGCACGGCTTCGACGTTGCCTTCGGGGGGGCTCGCCGGGACGAAGAAAAATCACGTGCCAAGGAGCGCGTCTTCTCCTTCCGCTCTGCCAACCACCGCTGGGATCCGAAGAACCAGCGCCCAGAGCTTTGGCGGCTCTACAATGCCCGAAAGTCGAAGAACGAAAGCATCCGCGTATTCCCAATCTCAAACTGGACTGAGCTCGACATCTGGCAATATATCCATCTCGAAGGTATCGAGATCGTCCCGCTGTATTTCTCCGCCCCGCGCCCGACCGTGATACGTGATGGTCTTATCCTGATGGTCGATGACGAACGTTTCCCACTCAAACCCAGCGAAACCCCACAAATGCGCCCCATACGTTTCCGCACGCTCGGGTGCTATCCGCTGACTGGGGCCGTTGAAAGCAATGCCACCACGCTCCCTGAGGTTATTCAAGAGATGCTCCTGACCACCACCTCTGAGCGTCAGGGCCGCGCCATCGACCACGATCACACCGCCTCGATGGAGAAAAAAAAGCAGGAAGGCTATTTCTGACCACGTCGAGCTCGCCCTCCCTTATCCTAGTTTCACACGCTCGAGGTGACCGATATGACCACGAATAATGACCCGATTTACAAGACTGACGCGCTGATCGCCGAAGACATAGACGCCTATCTGGAAGCCCATCAGAACAAAACCATGCTGCGCTTCATCACCTGCGGCTCTGTGGATGACGGCAAATCCACCCTCATCGGCCGCTTGCTTTATGACAGCAAGATGATCTTCGAAGACCAGCTTGCCGCTCTCGAAGCCGACAGCAAGCGCGTCGGCACCCAGGGCGGCGGAATCGACTTCGCTCTCCTCGTCGATGGCCTTGCCGCAGAACGCGAGCAGGGCATCACGATTGACGTGGCCTATAGGTTCTTCGCCACCGAAAAGCGAAAATTCATCGTGGCCGACACGCCCGGTCACGAGCAATATACCCGGAACATGGTCACGGGCGCCTCCACCGCCGATCTGGCCGTGATCCTAATTGATGCGCGTAAGGGCGTCCTGACGCAAACCCGCCGTCACAGCTATCTTGTGAACCTCATTGGAATCCACCATGTTGTTCTGGCGGTGAACAAGATGGACCTCGTGGACTATAGCCAAGAGGTGTTCGACAGGATAGTCGAGGATTACAGAGCCTTCGCCCACTCCATCGGCATCACCAGTTTCACAGCAATCCCGATTTCAGGGTACAAGGGCGATAATATTACCGGCCTAAGCGAGAATACGCCCTGGTATCACGGCGCTGCGCTTCTTCCCTATCTTGAAACCGTTCAGATCGACGTCACGGCGGATCAGGACGAGCCTTTCCGACTTCCAGTACAGTGGGTGAACCGCCCAAACCTAGATTTCCGCGGGTTTGCGGGTATGATTGCCAGCGGCATAGTCCGCCCCGGCGATGCCGTCCGTGTTCTGCCTTCGGGTAAGACCTCCACCGTCGCGCGCATTGTGTCACTCAAAGGTGACCGTGAACTCGCGATTGCGGGTGAATCCGTTACCATCACGCTCACCGATGAAATTGACTGCTCGCGTGGTCAGGTCATCGTGTCCGCGCAAGCGCCGCTGGAAGTGGCCGATCAGTTCGAAGTCGCCCTAGTATGGATGGATGAAGTCGAAATGGTGCCGGGCCGCACATATCTCCTCAAAATAGGCACTCAAACCGTATCGGCGAGCGTCCACCAACCTAAGTACGAGATCAACGTCAATACGCAGGAACATCTTGCGGCTAAAACACTCGATCTCAACGCTATCGGCGTTGCCAATATCACGACCGACCGCGAAATCCCCTTCGCACCCTACACGGAGAACCGTGACCTTGGTGGTTTCATCCTGATTGATAAGATCTCCAACCGAACTGTCGCGGCCGGGATGATTAACTTCGCGCTCCGTCGTGCTCAGAACATTCATTGGCAGGCCATGGACATCACCCGCGAAAGCCATGCGCGGATGAAGAACCAGAAGCCCGCCGTTCTCTGGCTCACGGGCCTCTCTGGTTCAGGCAAGTCGACCATAGCCAATATCGTAGAGCGAAAATTGGCGCGGATGAACCGCCACACCTTCCTGCTCGATGGTGATAACGTACGCCACGGGTTGAACAAGGATCTGGGCTTTACAGAAGCTGACCGCGTGGAAAACATCCGCCGCGTCGGTGAGGTGGCGAAGCTTATGACTGATGCAGGGCTCATAGTGATCACAGCCTTCATCTCCCCCTTCCGCTCCGAACGGGACATGGTGCGCTTAATGATGCAGCCCGGCGAGTTTATTGAAGTGTTCGTCGATACACCACTTGAAGTAGCCGAAGCCCGCGATGTGAAAGGCCTATACGCAAAGGCCCGCTCCGGCCAGTTGACGAACTTCACCGGGATCGACAGCCCTTACGAGGCACCAGAGAACGCCGATATTCGGATTGACACGACTGAAGTTACAGCCGAGCAAGCAGCAGACATGATCGTTAGCCGTTTGATACCGTGAGTGTCCGACGTCCCATGAAATGGGACAACAGAATGGATTGAGCTTTGGAGGCTCACGTGCGTGTTCATAATTGAGTATGCCGTGTGTTTCTGATGGTGCAAGAGGGGTTGGCGGATGGTCTGCTTCTTGATCCTCTCTCTTTTACGCAGGATTGAGCTGCTGCCGGTTTCGTGGACACGAAGATAAGATCGTGACCAAGGAAGCGGAGATCGGAAATGAGACGGAAGTTTACGAAAGAGTTCAAGTTTGAGGCTGTGAAACTGGTGACAGAGCGGGGCGTTGCGGTGGCGCAGGCGGCCCGTGATCTGGATCTGGCAGAAAGCGTGCTGCGTCGATGGATGCGGGAGGCTGCAGAGGCCCCTGTCAATACATTCCCCGGCAATGGTCAACAGCGTGCCGAGTTGGCAGAGATCGCAGCCCTGAAGAAAGAGGTCGCCAAGCTCAAGGCGGAGCGCGATATCCTAAAAAACCGTTCCGGGCCGCAGCCCGCCTGTGCGCGGTAGTAACAGCTTGTGCTATGTTGTGCCCGAAGGGCAGTTGCCGATGGCTTATTGGTGGGCTGGACCCCGTTAAAAAACGTGGCACATGGGCTGATGCGCACTTGAGAGTGGTGACGCCGCCATTGCGGCGATCCCGGTTAGGAAGATGACGAACTTGCATGGCCCACGCCCTTCGCCTTGAACGGAGGAGATGCCATGACAAAGCGTAAGACCGGCGGCCACCCGGATTTGAAGATGGTCAACCCCAATGCGGCTGCGATCGATATCGGATCAACCATGCACATGGCGGCTGTGAACCCTGACACCGACATCATGCCCGTGCGCGCCTTCGGGACATTCACCCAAGATTTGCATCACCTTGCTGATTGGTTCCGGTCGTGCCGCGTCACCAGCGTGGCGATGGAATCGACTGGCGTTTACTGGATTCCGGCCTTCGAGATCCTGGAGGCGCATGGGTTCGAGGTTATCCTTGTGAATGCCCGCTACGCCAAGCATGTTCCGGGCCGCAAAACCGATGTCAGCGATGCCGGATGGCTGCGACAGTTGCACTCGTATGGGTTGCTCCGCGGCAGCTTCCGACCTGAGGCCGAGATAGCCACTCTGCGCGCCTACATGCGCCAGCGCGAACGACTGACAGAATACGCTGCCGCGCATATCCAGCACATGCAGAAGGCGCTCATGGAGATGAACCTGCAACTGCATCATGTCGTCTCTGATATCACTGGTGCAACGGGCATGCGGATCATCCGTGCCATTGTCGGCGGCGAGCGCGATCCTGAGGTTCTTGCCGCGTTCCGGGATGTCCGCTGCAAGTCATCAATGGACACGATCAAAGCGGCGCTGGTCGGCAACGACCGTGAGGAGCATGTCTTTGCTCTGACACAGTCGCTGGAACTTTATGATTTCTACAAAGCGCAGATCGAAGCGTGCGACAGCAGGCTGGAGGCCGCGGTTGGGGCGCTGACGGCCCGTGCAGACGGAGAACTGGCCCCACTGCCCAAGGCGCGGATCAAGGGCACGCAACACAATGCGCCGTCCTTCGATGTGCGAGCTGCGCTCTATGGCGTGTTAGGCACGGACCTTACACAGATCCATGGCCTTGGGCCATCACTGGCGCTGAAGCTGGTGGCCGAATGCGGCACGGATTTGCGGGCCTGGAAGAGCGCCAAGCACTTCACGTCGTGGCTCTGTCTGGCACCGGGCAACAAAATCTCTGGTGGCAAGCTGCTGTCCTCCCGAACACGCCGATCCTCCAGCCGCGCCGCCGCGCTTCTGCGTCTGGCTGCCGTCACGATTGGCCGAAGTGACACAGCCCTGGGCGCGTTCTATCGGCGGCTGTCATCACGCATCGGCAAGCAAAAGGCGGTCACAGCGACAGCGCGCAAGATTGCCGTTTTGTTCTACAACGCCATTCGCCATGGCATGACATATCAGGATCAGGGGGCGGCTGCCTACGATGAACGACATCGGCAGCGCGTGCTCTCCAACCTCCAACGGCGCGCCAAGACTCTCGGTTTTGCATTGGCGCCCATTCCCGAGACAAAGGCTGTTTCTTAGGAAGGCCGCAGCATACTTTGCGAGGGAAGCGACATGAGGTTCGCCTTCATCGCGAAGCACCGGCACATCTGGCCAGTCAGCTGGCTGTGCGAGGTGCTGGAGGTCTCACGCTCAGGCTTCCATGCCTGGCTGAACCGTCCTCTCAGCGACCGGGCAATCCTTGATGCAAAGCTCGTCACGGCCATCGACAAGAGCTTCAAGGCCAGCGGCAGGACCTATGGCGCCCGGCGTGTTTGGCATGACGTCCTTGAAGAGGGCCTGATCTGCGGCCTTCACCGGATCGAGCGGCTGATGCGCCAGAACGCATTGAAAGCGCGCCCAAAACGGCGCGGAAGGCCCCAGGAC
>NZ_JBRJGQ010000044.1:0-7713 GCF_053628575.1 Roseovarius sp. MBR-51 | reverse complement strand
CGCATTCCAGACCTTTGCGGAGCTTGCAGCATAATTCTGTCCGCAGATCAGGCTATGCCGACATTGGGCAAAGTTTGCGACGGAACCTCATGCGAGTCCTTCCTGTTAGCGACCGGCCCACTGGGGCTCGCGCTTTTCACGAAAGGCGCGGGGACCTTCCTGTGCATCTTCGCTGGCATAGACCGGCTCATAGATTCGCTTGGCTTCGACAAGGCCAGCCTCCAGGCCGCGTGACATCGTTGCATGTATACTGGCCTTGGCCGCGAGAACCGAGAGCGGTGCGTTGTCACGAATACGTTGCGCCACTATAAGAGCGCGCGCGCGTACCGCGTCTGGTGTCGGCTCGATGAAGTTGACGAATCCCAATGCATGAAGGCGTTCGACCGCTATCATTTCGCCGCACAGTGTCAGTTCTTTGAGGATCGCTTCGGGGAGTTTCCAGACCAGAGGCATCGCCCATGGCGATCCGCGCCCGATCTTGCTTTCGGGGATGCCGCCTTTGGTGCCGACTAATCCAATCCGCAAATCGCAGTTTAGCGACAGCATCATCCCGCCCGCTGCGAAATGGCCTGTCATCGCAGCGATCAACGGCTTGCGCACCTTCAGCATGTTGCTGTGATGGGGGTCGCGTATAAGGGACAGCACGTCGATTCCCTTGCTTTCCTTAATTTCGGCGGCTTCCTTCAGGTCCATCCCTGCACAGAACGTGCCGCAGTCAGCCGAAGTCAGAACGGTGACACGGATCCGGTCGTCAGCCCCGATTTCGTCCCAAAGATCGGTGAGAGCATTGGACATGGCGACCGTTAGCGCGTTGCGCTGGTCCGGGCGATCGATGGTGACGGTCAGGATGCCTTCTGTCAGGTCGGTTTTGAGCATATGTTATTTACCTTGTGGTCGTGAATGTGGTGGAGTGTTTGTCAATCTCTGATGGGGGTGAGGTTTGTCTCGTCACAAGAGAGCAATTGGGCGTGCAGGTGTGCCGGTTGCCCCTTTGATGCGGATCGCAAGCATCACAAAACAGGTTATTTTGCGGCCAGACTTGGCGAGTGCATCCAGATCCATATTTTCGATCAAATAGACACCACACTCGACCAGCGTATGTTGATGCACCGGCATTGAGATTTTCGGGTCGGTTCCTGGAATCACCTCGATGGCCAAATTGTCGGCTCCGATCGCAATCACACCTGCTTCTGTCAGATACTGGGCGGCATCGAGGTCGAGACCGGGTTCGGATTTTACGTATTTTATTGCATCAGCGCGATAAAACTGGCCCCAACCAGTACGGATCAACGCGACATCGCCCGCCCCGATGCGCGTACCCGTTGCGGTTTCGGCGTCTTGTAGCATTTGCCGGGTAACAACCTGCCCCCCTTCAAGTGATGTTTTGCCCTCGGTCGCTGCGACATCCAGCAAAACGGCCCGCGCGACGATAGCAGGAATCATATCCGCGCCCAGATCGTAGAGACCAAGATCACCGACCACCTCGTCGGCAGAGCGCCCGCCGTACATCTGTTGTCCGGCAGTAAAATGTCCAAGCGAATCGATATGGGTGCCAGCGTGGAATGTCATCGTGGCATGTTCGAGGTTCACGCCGGGATCATTGCTTACTCCCTTGCGCTGTAGCGCACGAATAACACCCTGTGCTGTTGTCCAGAGGTTCATCAAAAAGGGTGGCTGCACACTGGAAAAATGCGGCGCGTGGGGTCGAAGTACCTGACCCAGTTCCATGACTGCGCCGGTCTTGGCCAGTTTCAACGCTTCAAGTCGATCGGTGTCGCTGATCAAGGCGGCGCGGCCCACAAACCCGTTGGCTTCGCAGCTCTCATAACTGTGCTTCATGGCGATTCCTGTTCTTGTGGCTGAAATAGACCGCTCTTTTCGAGAATTCCGCGCACCGCGACATTTCTCTCACCCCTCCATAAACGGGCAGATTCAAAAAAATGCCCTCGCTCACCGTCTTTTAGCAAGGTTTAGGTTGCTAAAGCCAGAAATATGTTCATTCTGCGGAACATGTTTTCGATTTTTTTCGTGCCAAGGCGTGGTCGGATCATCGAGAGCAAACGATATCAAAGGGAGGATAGACGATGAAACTCAATAGATTTAAGCGCCTTGCCGCGACTATCGGCGGCGCCGTAGTGGCTCTGAGCATGGGATTTTCTCCGGCACTGGCCAAGGAAACATTGGTTATTGGGACGATCAGCGCGCTGAACGGGCCGGGCTCAGAATGGGGCCGGGGCGTTGATGCGGGCACAAGAATTGCCGTCACTGAAATCAACAATAACGGCGGTCTGGTGGTAGGTGATACGACCTACACGATCGAAGTGAAATCATATGACGACGGCTACAAGCCTGCTGAAGGTGTGGCTGCCGCGACCCGGTTGATCGAACAGGACGGCGTGAAGTTCATTCTTGGGCCACTCGGGTCTGCATCGGCGCTGGCTGTGAAGCCGATCTTTGAGGAAAAGGGCGTTCTCGCACTGATGAACAGCTATTCTCCTCAAACGCTGGCCAACAACCCGAAATATGTTTACCGGGTGTTGCCGACGAGCGTGGAATACGTTGACCAGATTGTCGGGTGGGTGAAAGAAAACAAATCCGATCTGTCAAAGGTGGCTGTCATCTCACCAAACGATCAGACCGGTTGGGACAGTCAAAAGACGCTGGTCGAAGCCTATGGCGAGGCTGGGTTTGAGATCGTCGGCAAAGAGCTGTTTGAGCGGTCTTCGGTTGATTTCCAGTCGATCATCACGCGGTTGATGGCGACCTCACCTGACATCATTGAACTCGACACCACACCGTCCAGCACTGCTGGCCTGATTATCCGCCAAGCGCGAGAGCTCGGCTTTGAGGGACTGTTCGTCAAAATCGGCGGGCCGGGTGTTCCGGCTATCGTTGAAGCGGCTGGCAAGGAGTTTGCTGAAGGCACAATCGTCTATGCTGCAGCCGACACATCATCGAAGAAATACAAGTGGATGGAGGAAGAATACGCCAAGATCTACAGCCCTCCGATGAACGCGTTCAACGTGTTTTTCTATGATGCGGCGCATCTTCTGTTTGCTTCGATGCAGAAAGCCGGAACGGTTACGGATGTGGACGCCGTGCGTGATACGCTTGTCGAGATGACACCCTTTGACGGCGCGCAGGGCACGCTGGTTTGGGGCGGAATGGAAGACTACGGCAACAACAATCAGTTGATCGTACCTACCTTCATCGGACGGATCTCTGATGGTGAAGAAAAGATCATCGATCGCATCGACGCCAATTGATACCGGCAATCGCAATAGGTACCGGGCTCTGTAGGGTTCGGTACTGTCTGACGTGGTTTGCCCCCAACGGAAACTTCCTATGTTGCAGCTTTTGATTCAAATTCTAATGAACGGTCTCATGATGGGGCTGGTCTATATCATGATGGCGTTGGGTTTTACGCTGATCTTCGGGATCATGCGCATCGTGAACTTCGCACATGGTGAATTCTACATGCTTGGCGCAATGGCCGTCATGCTTTTGTTTTCTACGCTTGGAATCAACTATTTCGTTGCGGTGCTAGTCGCGGCCCTCATGGTTGCTGTGGTTGGTATGTTGATCGAGCGTCTGCTGTTACGTCAATTCGTTGGACGTGAACTCAACGGAATGATCATGACTCTCGCCATTGCCATCACCCTGAAGGCTGGTGCGACAATCATCTTTGGGCCTCAGGAAATGTCGATTCCTCGCCCCGTGAGCGGGGTCACTAATATTGCCGGTATCCTCATTCCGAATGACCGGATGTTGGTTGGCGCCATCGCCATTGCAATTTTGGTGTTGTTCTATTTCTTCCTACGCTATGCTCGCGCCGGGCTTGCGATGCGTGCCGTGGCGCAAGACTGGGAGGCCGCCGCGTTGCAGGGCATCCGGCCGCAGCGGATCTATCTTTTGTCTTTCGGGATTGGTTGCGCGCTGGCTGGGCTCGCTGGTGCGCTGATGGCCCCTATCTATACTGTCAGCCCCTTCATCGGCGAAGTGCCGATGCTGAAGGCTTTTATCGTCGTCATCCTGGGCGGTTTGGGTAGCTTGCCCGGTGCAGTCGTCGGCGGCTTGCTTCTCGGGGTGGTTGAGGCAGGTGTCGCGACGTTTATCAATACAACAGTGGCGACAATGATCTCTTTTGCGCTTGTGGTCGTGATCTTGCTATTCCGTCCCGCAGGTCTAATGGGGCAATCACGATGAACACTTGGAAAATTCTTGCCGGCCTCGTTCTGGCCGTGGCCCTGATTGTATGGCCCTTCGTTATTGAAAACCGTTTTCTGATCCATATCGGGACGATGGTTTGCATGTACGCTTTGCTCGCACTCAGCATGAATCTAATGCTTCGGATCGGGCAGTTGTCGCTGGCGCATGGGGCGCTCATGGGGATCGGGGCATATACGTCTGCCTTGGTAATGATGTCACTCGGCTTTCCCTTTGTCGTCGGATTTCTGCTCTCCGGGGTCGTCGGCGGCTTGGTTTCGCTGATTATCGGGCCAATTCTGCTTCGTATTCGCGGCGTTTATTTTGTCCTGCTGACATTTGCATTTGGCGAGATTGTCCTGCTGACATTTATCGAATGGGTAGATGTGTTCGGAGGTGTAAACGGGATTTTCGGCGTGCCACGCGCGCAGATTTTCGGATACGTGATCAAGGACAGATCGCTCAGTTATCTGATGGCGTTGGCGATGGCTGCCGGCGGGTTCTTTTTGCTGCGCGCACTCTATCGCAGTGAATTCGGCGCCATCATGGAAACACTGGAAGATGACGAAGAACTGGCCCGTTCGCTTGGCGTGAATGCCATGGCATACCGGTTGGCCGTGTTTGTGCTCAGCGGGGCAATGGCTGGTTTTGCAGGTGGGTTCTATGCCAGCTATTTTACCTTTGTTTCACCGGGAGCATTCAATTTCTGGGCCGCGGTCAATCTGATCGTGATCAACGTTCTGGGCGGGATCGCATCGCCTGTCGGCGTGATGCTGGGGGCATTAATTCTTGTGCCGTTACCCGAATTGTTTCGGGACGCGGTGCAGTATCAGGTGCTGTTCTATGGGCTTGCGTTGATTGTGTTTCTTAAATTTATGCCGGATGGTCTTTATGGATTGATCGGTAAAATGCGGGGGAAACGAGATGACCGATAACCCAAACATGCTGGAACTCTCCGGAGTGACGAAGCAGTTCGGCGGGCTGACCGCAATCGGTGATGTCAGCTTCTCAACTCGCAAGGGCGAAATCTTCGGGATCATCGGGCCGAATGGCGCAGGTAAAAGCACCCTCTTTAACCTGATCACTGGCACCTATCCCGCGACCAGAGGCGATATAACATACAAAGGCGAAAGCCTCACGAAGCTTGGTCCAGAAGGCGTTGCTGCAAAGGGAATTGTCCGCACATTCCAGTCCGCGACCGTTTTTGGCAACAAGAGCCTCCAAGAGAATATCCGGCTCGGATATTTGTTCGGCCAGCTATCGGTGCCTCGGCGTTTTGCGGATCGTTCATTGCTGAGCAGCGCACGCGCAACGGCTGAAACGGTGACCGATGATGTCTTATCGTTCTGCGGTCTTGCTGATGACCGTGAGCGAATCGCCGGAGAGCTTGCGTATGGGGTGCAAAAAACTCTTGGCGTTGCGATGGCGATTGCTGCCGGACCTACGCAAATGTTGATGGACGAACCGGCCGCCGGCTTGAATCCTGTCGAAACGCAGGAGATGGGAGAACTCATCCGCCGTATTCGTGCCGAACGCGGTATCGACGTGGTTTTGGTCGAGCACGATGTCGGCATGGTTACGCGTATTTGTGACCGCATCCTCGTTCTGGATCGCGGCCAAGTGCTTGTCATTGATGTGCCTGAAGCTATACAAAAGCACCCCGATGTTATTGAGGCTTACTTAGGAGCTGACATTGACCTTCATCAAGTTTGAAAACCTGTCTGTCCATTATGGGCCTATCAAGGCCGTGGATAATCTGAATATCGAGGCCGAAAAAGGTTCGGTCATATGTATTCTAGGGGCCAATGGTGCCGGAAAATCGACCACTCTGCGCGCCTTCTCCGGACTCGTCAAACCGTCGTCGGGTCGTATCCTTCTGGACGGAAACGACGTGACGGGCCTGTCGTCAGACCAGATGGTGGAGCGTGGCGTCAGCATGTCCCCGGAGGGGCGGCGGCTTTTTCCTGATATGACGGTGGGTGACAACCTGCGGCTCGGGGCCTATCTCAACGGTACGCGGCAGTCCCGGAAATCCGATATGGAACGCGTTTTTTCCTATTTTCCGCGTCTGCGCGAAAGAATTGGTCAACGCGCCGGCAGTATGTCAGGTGGCGAACAGCAAATGTGTGCGATCGGTCGCGCGCTGATGAGTAATCCGCAGGTCTTGCTTCTGGACGAACCCTCTCTCGGGCTTGCTCCGATCATGATCGCGGAAGTGGCGCGCATTGTTCGGACTATCAACGCAGAAGGGATAAGCGTCGTGATCGTCGAGCAGAACGCACGTCTTGCGTTGCAGTTGTCAGACTACGGTTATCTGCTAGAAACGGGCCGCACAGTGTTGGAAGGACCAGCAAAGAAACTTCAGCATGACGAGCACGTCAAAACCGCGTATCTAGGGGGGACAATGGCCGCGACATCCTAAGTCGACTTAAATGTCCACAATTTTAACCAGGGTAGTTAGTGCGGTGGATTTGAAATGGATTGCCGATGACTGAACAGCCCTCAACCGCCACCCCGCAAGCCACGGGTAAACCGGCTCAGGTTTCGACGGATCGGGCCTTTGTTGTCGCTCTGGGAAAAGGGCTGAGCATTCTCGAAGTATTCACGCCTGAATCGATCTGGCTTGGAAACGCAGAAATAGCAGAACGGACAGGTATTCCGAAACCAACCGTTTCGCGGTTCAGCAAGGCACTGATCGCCTCCGGTCATCTCTATTACTCACCACGCCGACGTCAGTACCGGCTCGGCGCCGGCGCTCTGACGCTGGGGTATGCAGGGCGTGCAGGCAACAGTGTTACCGACGTTGTGCGCGGCTATCTGCAAAGGCTCGCAGATGATTTCAACGTACATGCGGCTCTGGTAGGCCGCGACAAGACCAATGCCATTCATCTAGAAGTTTGTCATAGCTCGAACACGCTGATGACGCTGCAACTGGAAATCGGATCGCGTATTCCTTTGGCCGGGACCGCCACTGGGCACGCACTGCTGGCGCGAGTCCCTGAGCAAGAGCGTCAATTTCTATACGGCTATCTGGCGCTTCGCCACGGAGAGCTCTGGGAGAAATTAGAGCCGCTAGTTGCGAAAAGCATAGAAGACATCGCCAGATCTGGCTTTACGTCCTCAACCCATGGTTGGCAGAGTGATATCAACGGAGTTGCGGTACCGATCGTTGCCGAAGGGGAATCTCCGGTGCTGGCTATTTCTTGTGGTGGTCCAAGCGGTCACCTTACACCTGAAAAAATGGCGATTATCGGCGAACGTCTGGTTGAGGACGCGGCCAAGATCATGGACGCTCTTTCCAAAAAGTACACCTGATCGAGACGGGTAAATCTCTAAAGCGTTTTGCATCTAGTATCCACGCCCTGGAGCAAACCCTCCGACTTCCAGTCGGACCTGCTTCAGCGTGAAAGAAGGTTCTGTCGCAAAGTTTCCGGGAGTTCTTCCTTGTCTTTGATTTTGGCGCTACATCGGGCAAAAACCAAGACTAGGTTCGGTACGGATGACAGT
>NZ_JBRJGQ010000043.1:0-9816 GCF_053628575.1 Roseovarius sp. MBR-51 | reverse complement strand
CGCACTTCGAGTGCCTGACAAAAGTGTGCGCTCGATCACACGCCAATAGGGTCAAAAACTTCTTGCATTACGGGCGGCAACCACAAAAGAGAACCGTATTGGTCGACCGCACGCCACAGCCAGTATAACCGGCCAGCCATCTTCACGACGACCTCGTCCAGATGCCAGACATCACCAGGGCGAGGCTGCCGTCGTCGCAGGACGTGGGCGATCAGGGGACCGATCTTGACGGTCCAGCGCCGGATCGTCTCGTACGAAACAGACACACCGCGTTACAGCATCAGCTCCTCGACGGTAGTGCCCCGAGGAGTGGTGTAGGAACTGGCGTCCACCTGCTTCTTCATAGCTGGTGCTGCTCGTTCACTGAGCGGCGATCATCGCCGTCTCACTTTCATCGTGGCACATGGCGGTCAGCTTTTCCACCGGCATGTAGCGGCGGGAGACGGCCCATTCGTCGTTCTGCTCCAGCATCAGCGCGCCGACGAGCCGGATCACGGCTTCACGGTTCGGAAAGATCCCGACGACGTTGGTCCGTCGCTTGATCTCCTTGTTGACGCGCTCCAGCGGGTTGGTGCTGTGCAGCTTCGAGCGCAGGCTCTCGTCGAAGGCCGTATAAGCCAGCACGTCGTGCTCGGCCTTGTCCATGAGCTCAGCGACATCGCGGAACCGCTCGCGCAGATTGTCGGCGACCTCGCGCCAACGGGCATGTGCCTGATCGCGGTCCTTTTCGGCGAAGACGGTCTTCACCACCGCGCTTACCACCGGCTTGTTGGTCTTTCCCACACCGGCGAGGAGGTTGCTTCCGTATCTCATGTATTGAGTTTTGCCTTCTACACCGTTATGAAACTAACATATGTTAGATTAATAGCGATGAGAGCGGATGACTGGACCACTTGATCACCTGAAAAACATCGAACTTGGTCATGCTATTGCCGGACCGCTTTCAGCCGCCTTGCTTTCTGACGTCGGTGCAGAGGTCATTAAGGTTGAGGCGCCCAACCGGACGGATATGATGCGCGATCTCGGACCCAACGCCGCGGACAGGGTTGGCGTCTGGTGGAAGACTCTGGGCCGTAACAAGAAGACGCTGAGCCTGAACTGGAAAGCGGACGAGGGTCGGAACATCCTGCGCAAACTGGTTAAGGGTGCCGACGTGCTTGAGCGTGCAGGTGTCGGTCTGGACAGGAACCTAATGGAGGCCGGAATGACCGAACTTACACGCCTGGAGCGGGATGGCCCTATTGGAATCCTGCGCTTTCTTCAGCCAGAGACGCGCAGCCCATACAGCATCGCATTTGTCGAGGAATTGGTGGCGCATCTGCGCGACGCTGAACAGGACGATACGATCCGGGCCTTGATCATGACCGGGGGCGATCATTTCAGCAGCGGCGGCGAACTGGTCGGCTTCCAGTCCGAGGTCGCCAAGGGGGCTAGGGCCGCATCCGAAATGGTCGACAAGGTTCATGATGGCGGACGCGCGGTCTATCTGTTTCAGCTATCTCGGAGCATTGGACATCGAGCGAAACGCCCAAAGCGTTTTGCTGAGCGCGCATGATTTTCCCGAGGCCATGAAGCCTTTTCCGAAAAACGAAACCCCGAACTTAAGGAGACCATGCCAATGAAGGTGCTCGTGCCTGTCAAACGCGTGATCGACTATAACGTGAAGGTCCGCGTCAAGGCGGACGGAAGCGGTGTCGATCTTGCCAATGTGAAGATGTCGATGAATCCGTTCGACGAAATTGCCGTCGAAGAGGCGATTCGTCTGAAAGAGGCGGGCAAGGCGGATGAAGTCATCGCCGTGTCCATCGGCGTGAAACAGGCGCAAGAAACCCTGCGCACGGCTCTGGCCATGGGCGCGGACCGTGCGATCCTCGTGATTGCTGCTGACGACGTGCATCACGACATCGAGCCTTTGTCCGTGGCCAAGATCCTTGCCAAGATCGTCGAGGAAGAGGGCGCCGGCCTCGTGCTGTGCGGCAAGCAGGCGATCGACAATGACATGAACGCCACCGGACAGATGCTCTCGGCGCTGTTGGGTTGGTCACAAGCAACATTTGCGTCAAAGCTCGATGTTGAAGGCGATCATGCGCTGGTCACACGCGAAGTTGACGGTGGCCTGCAAACCATCAAAGTCAAGACGCCGACGATTGTTTCGGTCGACCTGCGCCTCAATGAGCCGCGCTATGCCAGCCTGCCCAATATCATGAAGGCCAAGAAAAAGCCGCTGGATGAGAAGACCGCCGCCGACTACGGCGTCGATGTCACGTCGCGTCTTGAAATCACCGGCACCTCAGAGCCCGCATCGCGCGCGGCGGGTGTGATCGTAGGCTCGGTGGACGAGCTTGTTGCGAAACTCAAGGAAGTGGGAGCCGTATGATGTCCGTTCTTCTTCTCGCCGAAGTCACCGATGGTGAACTGGCGCTCGATGCGACCGCCAAGGCGGTGACCGCTGCGGCCAAACTGGGCGATGTCACCGCTCTTTGTTGTGGCGCCTCTGCGGCGGCGGCTGGCGAAGCGGCAGCCAAGATCGCCGGTGTGAAAAAGGTGCTGGTGGCCGAAGATGCCTCGCTCGGGCACCGTCTGGCAGAACCCACGGCGGCCTTGATCGTCTCACTCGCGGGTGAGTATAGCCATATCGTTGCCCCGGCCACGACGGATGCCAAGAACGTACTGCCGCGCGTGGCAGCGCTTTTGGACGTGATGGTGATTTCGGACGCGTCTGGCGTGGTTGACGCCGACACGTTCGAGCGTCCGATCTATGCCGGCAACGCCATTCAAACGGTGAAGTCTCGCGACGCCAAAAAAGTGATCTCTTTCCGCACCTCGACCTTTGATGCGGCGGGCGAACAGGCGGCCGCGCCGATCGAGACGATCTCGGCGGCAGAGAATCCGGCCCTGTCCGAATGGGTTGAGGACAAGGTCGCGGCCTCGGATCGCCCCGAACTCACGTCGGCGGGTGTCGTGGTATCGGGTGGTCGCGGCGTTGGGTCGCAGGATGATTTCGCACTGATCGAGAAGCTGGCAGACAAGCTGGGGGCCGCTGTTGGCGCTTCGCGCGCCGCGGTCGACTCGGGCTATGCGCCCAACGACTGGCAGGTGGGCCAGACCGGCAAGGTCGTGGCGCCAAACCTCTATGTCGCGGTGGGTATCTCGGGCGCGATCCAGCATCTCGCAGGGATGAAGGACAGCAAGATCATCGTCGCCATCAACAAGGACGAAGAGGCCCCGATCTTTCAGGTCGCCGACTACGGCCTCGTGGCGGATCTTTTCACCGCCCTGCCGGAACTGACCGAAAAGCTTTAAGTTGCGCCCCAATCAATTAGCACTACTTCGCCAGATTTTCTCTCGAGCGTTCTGCGATAAGCTTTTCACAATGAGGGCAGCGTCGTGGTGGAGGTCTGGCGAAGGCGTTGAGGATGGCTTGCCTGACGGGTGGCATGGTTGGTTGCGGGGGCGGTCCGGGGATTCTTTTTTTCCCGTCCCGCGGCGGTGAGGCCGCGGGACTGCAGGAAGGCATAGGCGATCATGGTCATCAGGGCGAGCCTGTGCAGGCCGGTCCAGGATCGGCCCTCGAAATAGTCGAGGCCAAGTTCCTCCTTAAGTTGTTGATGTGCCTGTTCGCAGATCCATCTGGTCTTGATAGCAGCGGCGAGCGCCTTGATCGGCGTGTCGCCCGGCAGGTTGGAGGCGTAGTATTTCCGTTCGCCGGTCGCACGACGTTCGCCGATCAGCCAGACATCCTCGTCGCCGGGCATGGCCTGCACACGGCCATCTGCCATACGATGCCGGTGGCCATCGACGATCCGGACACGGGCTGCGGCGAACTGGCAGCTCAGCTTGCCTTTAGTGCCCCACCGCCAACTGATCTTTCTCCATTTTTCAGGTGGCGGCATCCACACCATCAACTATGCGAGGCGGAAACAACAAGGACGAGCGGTATCAACATGTCGGGCCGAGGGCCTTGTGAATGACATTGCGAATATCCGCATGGGCAAAAAGCAGAGGATGCGGTGGTCTCCGCGCGGCTCTCACCGCGTGGCGACTGTGAGAGCCGCTGCCCTCGATGGAAGGATTCAGCCGGTCAACTTGAAGCAGCCTGATCCCCACGTTCTTTCCACTCCCCGGTGATATCCACCTTGAAGGCGTGCGCCTTGCCGCCTGCCTCGGTGATCAGGCGAACGGTATCCTTCTCCCCGTCTTCGTTCATGTCAAAGACCGCAACCTCGGCACCTTCTTCGCCGAACCGTTGGCAAACCGCGCGTCCGATGCCGCTGCCGGCGCCGGTGACGATCACCGGTTTTCCACTCAATTCTCGCATGTGGAGGTCCTCCTCTTATGCTAAAATCTTGGCAAAGAACTTGATACGAGGTTTTTTGCTGCCTTCTAACATTTGTTAGATTTATTGCAATGGACAGCCTATCCGCCGAGAAGTATCGACAACAAATGGAAAGACAATCTGGTGCCATCACACACACCGAAGATGATCTGAGCAAGTCGGAAAGAACACGCGGTCGCATTCTTGCTGCGGCTGCTCGCCTTTTCCGGTACGAAAGCTATTACGCGACGACCATGCGCGACATTGCGCAGGAAGCCGGCATAGAAGCCGGAAGCATCTACTACCATTTTCAATCCAAAGACCAGATTCTGAGCGAGGTTCTCGATCTTGGTGTGCGGCAACTTTACAATAAGGTTAGTGAAACTGTTCGGACGGCAAAGAAAAATCCAGAGAATTTCCGCAAGACCTTCGCTTTGCTGATCGACACGCACCTGACCTATCTGCTGACTGACAGCGATTTCACCTCGGCCAATATCCGGAACTACCCGATGCTGTCGGATGAGGCACGCGCCCCGCACCGTGAGTTGCGTGCCTCCTATGCAGGAGTCTGGAGCAGTTTTCTGAAAGACGCAAAGCGTAACGGGCACCTGAGAAGCGATATTTCCGTGACTGCGATCCGCCAGTTCGTATTGAGCGCCATGAACTGGACCGTGGAATGGTATGATGTGGATCGGTATCCGGTGCATGTCCTTGCGGAACGCATGAGCAAGCTGATACTTGACGGGATGTGCTCGCGCCGTCGAGTTGATACCAAAAGCCTGAAGGTTAACGCCGCGGTTCCGGACAAAGCCCCAAAATCCATCGGCAAGGCCAAGAAAACCCGCGCCGAAATCCTGAGGGCCGCGGCACGCATGCTCAGAGACAATGGTTACAAGGCGACCACGCTGAGACAGATCGCTGAAGAAGCGGATATGAAAGCGGGCAGCGTCTACTACCATTTCAAGTCCAAAGAAGAGATAGTGGACGAGGTTCTGAACGCGGGGCTGTGTGACTTGCTATCGGGCGTCAACGCCGCGGTCGAAGAATTTCATGCCCCATATGACCATCATACCAGGATAGCCACAGCAATCTGGACCCATCTGGCTTTTCTGTTCAAGGCAAGCGAGTTCACTTCCGCGAACATCAGAAGCTACGGGATGCTGCCCAACCACTTTAGAGAGCGGCACAGAAAAATTCGCCACGAGTATGGCAGATTGTGGGATAGAATCTTGCGCGAGGCGCAGGAAGACGACGCTATAAGGTCGGACATCAAGATTGTTCCCTTGCGTCAGGAGATGCTGGGCGCCCTGAACTGGACGGTGGAGTGGTTCGATCCGAACCGGGCGGGAGAAGACGGATATCTTTCATTGCCTGAGTTCTCCGGCATGCTCATCAAGCTTTTGTTGGAAGGCATTTGCGACAGGGAGAATGCCGTTTACACCGGACATGCGATTCACTGATCCACGCCAAAATGCCTATCACACCAAAAGGAAGTGATAAAGCCCTTCCGCGACGGGCTTTCCCAAGGTGGTCTGCCAGGAAATCACACTGACGCTTGCGATACGCTTCCCTTTGCGGGTCACGTTCGCGCGGGCATACAGCGGTCCCTCCGGGGCAGGTCTAAGATAATCCACGGTCAGATTGATCGGCTTGGCCGGGACGTCGGCGAAATCGGGATGGACCGCGATGGCCGCCGCAGCTTCCATGAAGCTTGCGATCATTCCGCCATGGTAAAGCTCCATGACCGGGTTTCCGATGTGACGTAGTTCGAAGGTCATCTCTGCGTCGGCATGGAGAGCGCTCAGGCTCTGAACCTCAAAGTTGAGAAATCGGAAGAACGGCACACGGGATACGTTGGCATTGACGGTTTGCAAGTCCATCATGAGGCTTTTCCTTTTGTCATCGCCTCAAACAGGCTGGTATCAACGCGTGTCAGTGCGAACGAGGCGGTTTCGCGCGCAATTTCCGCATCTTCATGACC
Source organism: Roseovarius sp. MBR-51 (assembly GCF_053628575.1). Lineage (NCBI taxonomy): Bacteria > Pseudomonadati > Pseudomonadota > Alphaproteobacteria > Rhodobacterales > Roseobacteraceae > Roseovarius > Roseovarius sp. MBR-51. Next base: position 3,520 of record NZ_JBRJGQ010000043.1, on the reverse strand, counting down.
ATCGAATGAGATGCTGCCGGTATTGAAGGCAATATGGTCGGTTTGCCGAAAGCAATGCGCGCGCACGATGACATCCGCGCGCGACCGTGCCGGGCGCAGATAATCCACCCTGAGGTCAAGGGCGCCATGGTGCTGACGTCCTCGATCGCCACGAAGTTCGCCAGCCCGAAGACGCTGTCCAGAAGGGCCGTCAGGATACCACCATGAAGCAGAATCTGATCACTGTCGATGCAGGACTCCGGATTGAACGGCATCCGGACCCGAACGGCTTCGGTCGCGACCTCTTCGATCTCAAGCGCCATATGCGTAATCAGACCCTTGCCGCGCGCATTCCACATCTGCGCGAATTGCTCCATCTTCTTTTTGGTGATATCGGACATGCGATCTTTCCTTCAACGCCCTGTGAAGTTGGGTTTTCGTTTTTCGAGGAACGCAGCAACCGCCTCGTGGTGATCTTCGGTCTGATGCATAAGGGCCTGATAGGCCGCCGCAGAATTCAGGAAATCCGGTAGATCCATCCGTTCGGCGTTGCGCATCAGGCGCTTGGCAACACGCACCGCGCGTGGCGGTTTCGATGCGATGACAGCGGCACGTTCGCGGGCGCGGTCCAAAAGTGTGGCGTGGGGCACGACTTCCAGCACCATACCGATCTCCAGCGCCTCTTCGGCTTCGACCATGCGCCCCGAGAAAGTCAGATCAGCAGCCCTCTGGTGACCCAGACGGCGCAGCATGAACCAACTTCCCGCATCGCCCGGAATGATCCCCAGGTTTAGGAAAACTTCGCCGAACTTCGCCTTTTCCGAGGCGATGCGAATGTCGCACATCATGGTCAGGTCGCACCCCGCCCCGACCGCCGGGCCGTTGACCGCGGCAATCGTCGGAATGTCCATGTTGTACAGCGCCTGCGGCAGACGCTGCACGCCATCGACATAGCTCAGCGCCGCCGCAAGTGGCTCCTTGCGAAAGATGCTGTCTGGGTTGTTCATTTCCTTGATGTCGCCGCCAGCGCAAAAGGCCGGGTCGGCTCCGGTGAGAATCATGACGCTGACTTGTGGATCAGCCTGCACCTTTGCAAACGTGTTCAGAAGGGCGGCTATCATGTCGTTTCCGGTGACCGGATTGCGTCGCGCCGGGTCGTTGAGCGTGACCGTGGCGATCCTGTCGGATATGTCCAGCAGGACGGGGGGGTTACTCATTCTTTCCCTCTCTTCGTTCGCGTTTTTCAAACATTTCGGGATGAATCATATCACAGGCATCATGGCCCATGTGCAGGGTTTCCCCGGCGTCCACATAAATATCCTCGCCTGGGATGAAATTTCCCAGATTGGAAGCAAGGAAGATGATCGTTCCGACAATATCCTCGGCCATGCTCATCCGGTTCGGGACCGAGCGGTTCAGCTCTTTCCACCGGTCCGGTGAAATGGGGTAGCTACCAAGCGCGTCGGTCTTGATCGTTCCCGGCGCGACGCAGTTGAGATGGATCCCGTACTCGCCCCATTCAGCGGCCAGCGTTTTCATCATGCCGGTCACGCCGGCGCGGGCGGCGACGGTTTGGGCAAAGCAGGTGAGCGCGGTGCGCGTTGAAATGGCGGTGACAAAAACGATCGACCCGCCGTCTTCATACATGAAATGATCGGCAGCGGCGCGGGTCATCTGCCATGACCGGTGAAGTTGTTGACCGAGCCGCCGTGGATGTGAGAGGCCTCGGTCACCGCCTTGTTGAAGGACTCGTCGGCATAAAGATAGGCTGCGGCTACCAGCTTGTGGATATCGCCGCGCCCCCCGGCGCCCTTGGGCAAGCCGACACAGGCGGCCATCGCGCGTTCTAGGTACAGCCAGCTCATCACCACCGACACGTCGCCGTTCTCGGCACCTAACATGGCAGAGGCCGGCACCCGGCAGTCCTTGAACACCAGTTCGCCAGTGGGCAAGCCGCGAAAGCCCGGGTTGTCGGTTTCAACGACAAAGGCCGAAATGCCCTTGGAACCTTTGGATTTGTCGGTCTTGGCATAGAGCAGGATCACTTCGGCGATCGAGCCGTAGGTGATGTAGATCTTCGATCCATTAATGACGTAATCGTCGCCGTCGCGGCGGGCGGTGGTCGCCATGGAGCCAAGCGCGCGCCGGACTCCGTCAACCCCAATGCGCCGACAAGATCGCCGGAACACAGGCCCGGCACATATTTCTTTACCTGTTCTTCGGAGCCTTTGCGCAGCAGGTTTTTTAGACAAAGGTTGTCGTGCGCCCCGTGCGACAGCCCGACGGCCGGGTTCCATTTCGAGATCACGTCGAACACCAGCGCTTGGGTGAACTCGTTCTGGCCCGAACCGCCCAGTTCCTCGGGCCACCATTCCTCCTCGTCCATACGCGCCTGAAGCGGGTGCAGCACCTGGCGCGACACGCGATCCACGTGATCGACGATCTGGCGCTGCTCATCGGTCAGCAAATAGTTTGCCTTGATGGCTTGCAGATCGGCCTTCGCTGCACTGTCTTGACCGTTCATGGTTTTCCTCCCGAGCGGAATGTCAGACTTCTCTGTTCACTAAAATCAAACATATGTTAGAAAATTTTGCAAGACGTGCTTTTCGCGATTTAACGTTGTTGATTGCGTCGTGGAAGGTTGGGGATTTCGGAAGTGTTCTCGAGAACGGTTCCTTCGGGGATTATGCGGATGTGAGCATTGCTTGCGGCTGTTTGGGCCGAACGGTGGCGCTTTGTGATGCAAGACACGCGTCGAAATGGACGGGCAGATAAGGGGGGACATGACGGATCGAAAACTGCGCATCGGGTGCGCTTCCGGTTTCTAGGGCGACACGCCTGAGGCCATTGGGCAGTTGGTGTCCAAGGGCGATATTTCCTCAAGGCGCTGGTGCCGTGGTTGCACAAGATCAAGGCCAAGGGGATCAAGGTGGTGGCCAATGTTGGCGGGGTGAATCCGCGCGGCTGCCGCGAAGGCCAGCATCGACTTTTCCATCGGTGTCGTGCTGGGCGACGACCTGCTGGACCGCGCGGACGAGATCCGAGACCGCAGTGTAACCGAAATGTTCTCTGGTGTGGATTTTCCTGATGATGTCTGGAGCATGAATGCCTACCTGGGTGCCGGCCCCATCGCCACGGCTCTGGACGGCGGTGCCGAGATCGTGATCACCGGGCGGTGCACCGACAGCGGGGTCGCGCTCGGACCGCTCATGCATAATTACGGTTGGAGCGATGACGACTGGGACAAACTCAGCCAGGGATCGCTGGGCTATCTGCTGTCGGACGTGATCTGCGACTGGCCCGGTGTCACGCTCGCCCTGCTGGCTCCGGAGGAGGAGTGACCATACGCCGGATCGAAAGCCAGATTGACACCAATTCGCCCGACTTCAAGGCCAATCATGCGGCCATGTCCGAGCGTCTGAAAGACTTTCACGCGCGCCGGCACGGGTTCCGTCGCAAACTTTGCCCAATGTCGGCATAGCCTGATCTGCGGACAGAATTATGCTGCAAGCTCCGCAAAGGTCTGGAATGCGGTTGCGCC
>NZ_JBRJGQ010000042.1:0-10281 GCF_053628575.1 Roseovarius sp. MBR-51 | reverse complement strand
AGCGCTCTGAATTATGCTGACACGCCGCGCCGATCTAACTGAAACGCAACTGGTAGTTCGGATCGGCGCGGCATAATCCGAAACGCGGCATTATGCGACAGTTCATGCGCCCAGACCCCGTAGAAATTGCGCGGGTCCTGGAACCGCGTGATGGATGGCATGTAAACCTTGTCCACGGGGGGCAGATAGTAGGCTTCCGTCCCCGTGAAGAGGGTCGTGATGTCGATGGCATCGAAAAACGCCTGCATGTGAGGGATGGGCTCGGACGGCGGATGCTCGGGCGCGGGCTCCGGGTCGGGGTAGAAACTGTCGGGCAGGCCATCGATCTGGCAGGCATTGAACACGCGGTAGGATTTCTGGAAGCGGAAGACGCGGGCCTCCTCGGAGCGATCATCGCCATCGCTGACGTCATCCTCGCCGTCGGCGCCTTTCCGGCTTTGACCGTAGTAAACGACGACAGAGGACTTCTCGCCCTTGCGGACCTTTGCGTCCAACGCATTGGCCTGTGGCAGCGTCATCCAGAAGGGCGAGCTGTGGCCCGCCATCACGGTGCGCATGGTCAGCAGGAAGTTGTTGACCCCCTGGTAGGGCTCACCGCCCACGCGCAGGGGGCGCGAGCTGCCCCCTGCCGTCCAGGGCTTGCGCCACGGCAGAACGCCGCGCTCGATGATACGGATGATTTCGTTGGTGATGACCTCGGAGGCATCGAATTTGGACGTGCGGGATCGGGCCATGGTTGGCGTCCTTTCGTGTGTTGGTGAGAAGATTGGGGGTCAGGTTGACTGACGGGGCCGCGGATCATTGGCGATCTTCGCGCCAAGCTCTTCGACCATGTCGATGTAGGTGGTCAGTGGAACGGACCTGCCGGGACTCGAAGGTTCAGGGTCGACCGATCCGGCCCGCGCCACCCGCGGCAGGTTCGCGAAGGCGATGACATCGGTGACGGGTCGGATATCGATGAAGGGCGTCCCTCGTGCGACCGCAAGAGCGGCCAACGGAAAGCGCTCGATCGGCGCGAGAGTGGACACAGTGGTCCAGCCGAGGTGGAGGAACGTCCCGCCCTCGCCGCAGATCACATGCGCGTCCGGCAATTTCGCCGCCTGCCAGAGATAGCCAAGATCGCGGAGAACGGCTTTCCGTTCAAGCTGCCGTGCGACCTCCGTCTTGCCGGCTCGGCGCAGCTCTCTATGCCGCCACCACGAGGCAGCGGTCGCGCGCAACACGCGCAAGACACTTGTTTGCATCGGAAGGCCCTTCATCAGGAACGGCAGACCGGAACCCGGTCCGGACCCCTCGGAGGGACCCCAAAGGCCCTCATCCGTCAGTCACAAAACCCGAAGGACACTTTCACTCTTTAGGGATCTGATGCCGGAGAATGTTAAATGCGAAGCTCATGAGAACCTGGGATCCAGCACTTTCCGGCATCAGATCCCGATGAGGAACAGGATCAGGCCGGGACACCCTCTTTCAGGCACCCTCTGGCCTGACCCTCCCCAGCCCTTCTCTTCCTCTTAAACCCCATGATTTCTGCAGGCGGCTTGTACTTGTTCCTGTTATGTTCTATACTGAAAGCCCAGCTAAGAAGGGAGTTCCCAGATGGAAAGCAGCACTTACGCCCTGCCCGCGACGCCAAAGCAGATCGCCTATGCGCGCGCGCTGGCCCTGCGCAACCAGACGCTTCTGCCATGGGAGGTTCAGCAAGATCGGCGGTCCCTGAGCGCCTGGATCGACGCACAAGCCAAGCTCACATCCGCGACAGTGCTGGACAGCCTGCCCTCGTCCAAACAGGTCGCCTTTGCCGAGCGTCTCGCCCGGATCAAGCGCCGTGCCGTGCCGGATGAATGTTTCCGCGACAAGGGGCTGATGTCGAAATGGATCGACGGGAACAAGTGAAGCTGGGCAGACCCTGCGGTGATCGAGATTACTTTAGCCGATCAACAACCGATGCCCCGCCCGACCTGGCAAGCGCGATCAGGCTGGACTGGATCCTGGATGTGAAGACGGAACTGAACGTGCCAATGGGCGTGCGGTCCTCCCAGACATAGGACCGCTCCAGAATATCGGTGTTGATCTCGTCCAGCATGACCCATTTGCGGACATGGGTTTCTAACCCCACGCGCTGCGACTCGATCTGTGGCACCTCGATGAACTTGCGCGAGGCCAAGAGCGGCTGCGTCGTGATCGGCAGGATGAACACCACGGTCTCGCTATCGGACCTCGCGACAGTGACGGCGATACAGACAGGCCGCGTCTTGCGGCCCTCGGTCTCGCCCGCCATCTGTTCGCGTTTCCACAGGAACGGATAGCGGAAAACCTCTCCAGCGGCAGGCTTAGTCATCCGCCTGCGACAAGTCCCGCTCGAGCCCTTCTATCATCAGCGCCTTGATATCCTCGGGCATCTCGTCGATCATGTGAGCCTGCTGCGTGGCGCCCCGCGCGAGCTGCTGGTACTGGTCCATGCTCATCAGCACGAATTTCGGCTTGCGGTGCTTGGTGATTGCGATCGGCGACCGAATGGCCGCGTCGAACAGGTCACTTGTGTGCCGCGTCAGGTCGGCCGCCTTGAACTCAGGAAGTTCATGCATGATCTGGGTCTCCATTTGTGCAGAATATACATACATTCTGGATATTCTGCAAGAGATAGGTTGAGCCGTCCCCTGTGTCATCCGAACCGCCGCACGGTCTCAGTGTAGGTGCACTCATAGGCGGTGTTGCCGTTCTCGAAGGACTCGTCCGAGGTCAGGTGGTCGTAGCCGCGATAGACTGTATGCGTGCCGTAGCGGTCGAACGTGACGAACGCCCCTCCCCGTCCGATTTCCTCCGCGTCGAAGAACAACGGCCGGATATCGATCTCGTCGGGGATTTCATCCTGACCCGCGTATTCTTCCTCGAGCGCCCGATACTCGGCGAGCAGCTTAGCATGGGCCGCAGCATCGTCATCCGTCATAGGTGCGGGATCGCCGGACAAGGACCGCAGGCCGTGGCTGTAGCCGTAGGGCAGGTCGAGTGCGAGCTCGATCCACTTCCAGACCTCAATCGCAACCGTCTCAGCCTCGGCCTGGAGTTTTTCCGTCACCAGCCGATCGAGCAAGGCAGGGTCCTCGAAAGAACTGTCTCCATCGCCCTGGAAGAGGTCATACAGCATCGGTCTGACCCTTGTCAGGCAGGGACACAAACGCGCGGAACTGATCGAGAGGATGAAGGGCGACGCGCTGCATGTTTTCTGCAAGGGAATCGTCCTCGGCCAGGATGCTGGACGCAGCATCGCGGACGATGCAGGGAATGGGCGTGGTTTTCGCCAACCGCTTCTGCTTCACCAGCAAGGACAATGCTAGGAACCGGCGGCCCCCGGCCGGGATCTCGAACTTGCCGGTTTCGGTACCATCGTCAGCCAACACGGGCCGCACGCTCAGGCTCTGCATGAGGCCGCGGCGAGCGATGTCTTCGGCCAGGTCCTCGACGGACACGCCGGCCTTGATGCGCCGCACGTTGGACTGCCTCAACATCATTTTGTCGAAAGGGATATTCCGGGACGGGGACAGGGTGATTTTCCGGACAGCTTTTGTCATCAGATATTCTCCATGGCGGGCGTCGGAATCCACTCTTCCGATCTCACTTCCGGTCACCCTCAAACCAACACTCCTTTCGCTCTCACGGCGGTTCTTGACCGCGGTCAAGAAGTTCATGTGGGAGCAAGTTGTGTGCGTAGGACCCTTTCAAAATAGGCTTCAGGGTGTTTGATCGTGTCTGCTCTTGCTATCAGGTAGTCGAAGATGAGGAGCAGTTTTCCTGCGCCAGCTTTCTGGATGCCATGCCGCAGTTCGTCTTGGTTTATTCTAAGCAATCGACCGAGGTCGTATAGTATTCTGGTGAGGGCTTCTCCTGTGCGCGGGGGTTCTGGGAAAAATCCCGCAACGTGGGTGAAGTCTTCCCATGCCATGCGTGCTGGGTCTCGGTTCATCGTGGGTTTGGTTTGAGCGGTTTGTTCACCGCGATTGATCGTAGCGGGAACAATCTTTTTAGTATCTTTTTTTATAGACTCTATGTGCCGGACATTTTGTCCGTTTGTGGCGGGCAAATCGTTGGAATCTGGTGTATGAGGTCGATGTTCGATAGTTTGTAAATTATCTGCGGTACCAGCTGTTCTTGTGGCATGGTGTTCACCGTAGCTTGCGTCGGTATCGGCTCCGAGGGCTCTAAGTTCCGAGATAACGCTCAGGACTGCATCAACGGTTAATGTTGCTCGACGCAGGACATTTCTGATCATGTTGAGGGTTGAGAGCTTTGCTTCATCGAAGCGTGTGTGGTGGAGTAGCGAAGCACGTAGGGCCAACGCCTCAGCTTTCAGTGAGCGCAAGCGCTCGAGTTCTTCGGTGAGCTGCAAGGCTTGTGTCGCGAGCGAGCCGTACCGCTGGATCAAGGGCTTCAGGTCGATACCGAAGGCATCTCTGATAACGCCTCCATACCGCAGCGGAAAGCGTTTGCCATTTGCTGAATTCTTGCGTTCGATCAGTTCAGCAGCTGAGAGGCGTCCCAGACTGCGTCGAAGTGTTCTCTCATCGAGTCCATTGGCGCGCTCTGACAGAGAAGCGTTCGATGGGAACACGACAGTGAGCGTGAGTCGCTGGCTGTCCTGAATCTCACGTTCTTTGCGGGGTAGGAAGCTAATGAGCGCGGTCAGAACGGCGAGGTCATTGGTTGTGAGACCGAGCTCCTTTCTCAGTATGCGAACTGGGCCCAGAAGCTCGTAGGGGTTAGGGCAGGGCAAAGATGTCCGTTCCGCCAGGGCGGTTGTTGTTTCATTTGCATGTCTCATGGTGTTTCGGAAGAAAAAGCTTCCCCGTTCACCGCGAGCGGTGTTGAAATCGATTCGTTTTGGGGGTATCAATCAGGTGTCGAGACTGATTGAGGCCCTTCGGAAGCATCGCTTTCGGGGGGTCTTTCTTTTTCTAGCCGGTCCTCCTTTCGTTTTCTGCTCGTTGCTTTTGATGTCTTGACCGCGGTCAAGACACGGGGGTCGTCACTCTGGCCCGTCTTGACCGCGGTCAAGAAGCTCCGTGACCAGCTTCCGGACTGCCTCCTCAACACGAGGGACAAGATCAGCGTCCACATCGATGGTGATGCGGTTGCCCTTTCGGCCGATCTTCACGCGCTCACTGGGGTGTGTCTTCTGCGTCGATGGTTTGGTGGCTGTCAGCAAGGTAACCGCCGCTTCGAGACGGTCGGGGCCCGGTATGTTGCGAGGGATTTTGCCAGCAACTTCTCGGGCTCTCGCGACGTCTTTCTCACACAGCCTGAAAAGTTTTTCCCAAACCCGTCGACCAACGCCGTGTGCAGGTCCGATAGCCTGGATCAGTTCTATCGGGATGCCCGTAGCGATACGGTTCATCCGCGAGATGAGCGATTCGTCGATCTGAAGCGCCCGATACGCGATCGTTTGAGCGTTCTTGCGCGTTTCGTCGGTTTTCCCAAGTTCTCGAATGATCCCGGCGACAAAAAGAGCCCTTTCGATGAACGATGGATCTTGGCGGGCATTATTCTCTACGCCTTGGGCAATGAGAGCTTCCTCGTCGGTCATCTCCATGACCGTCGCGCGCACTTTCTGACCAAGTTGGCGACAAGCGAGAAGCCGACGGCGTCCATAGACGATCTCAAGCGCACCGTCCTCGGTTCGACGAACCAGCACTGGAACCTTTTGACCGTGCTCGCGGATCGACGAGACAAGCTCATCCAGACCATCGCTTGGATCGATGCGGTCCATGACCGCGGACATCCGTATGGCGGTTGGGTCGATCAGCCGCGTGGCGTGTTTATCCTCTTCGAGCACAGATGCTTGAGCGCGAGCTACAGTCGGGCTCGTCCGTTTCACATCCAGATCCTCGTCCGAAGGCGGCGTTTTGCCCATCGCGTTCTTGAGTGAGTCCCCGAAGACTTTACGCGCCATGGCTACGCCCCCATGCTTTCAGGATTTCGCGTTCGACTTCGTCGGTCACGCGCGAGACGGACTCGATCGCGCGCTCGTAAGTTCTGCGGTTCACGTCGCGAGGTTCGACCTCGAAGATGCTCTGCTGGGTGTTCGCAGCATCACCCACGGCTGTTGATTTCAGGAACTCGGCAGACAGCACGGCATCCCCGAGGACTGTCCGAAGCAGAGACGAGATCTGCACCTGCGGACCATCCGTATTTTCGTAGCGGGTGATCAGAACTCGCACGAAGTTCAGTCCATGTTCCGGGGCGTGTGCCTCGACGACGCCCATCAGGTTGCTCGCCATGCCCAGAAAGCTCGCCAGCGACATGACATCGAGCATCGACGCGTTGAGCGGGATCAGGACCCCGGTCGATGCAAAGAGGGCAGAGATCACAGAGAAGTTCAGCTGCGGTGGGGTGTCAAATATCACCACATCATATCGGTTGAGGACGGGCTCAAGTGCTTCCTGGATGCGGCTATGGAACGTGGTGGCGCCGTGTCTGAAGCTCAAGGCGACCTCAAACTCGTACTCCATGATGTCCATGGATGCCGGGATCAGATCCACGGTCGGGAAGTTCGTTTTGCGAATGATCTCTGCTGCGGGTAATGGATCGTCGGATCGGATGAGATCGTATGAAGTCGGCATATCCGGATCGAGCTCGGGAGTAACCCCGAACAGGTTTGTCAGACTTGCCTGGCTGTCGAGGTCGATCAACAAGACCCGGTAGCCGCGCAGACCCAGTAGTTGTCCAACATGGGCAACAGATGACGTCTTTGCCGAACCACCCTTCAGGTTGAAGATCGTCAAGACCTGACAAGCCTCTCCCGGTCTTCTGTGCGGGTGTTCGTCTGGCTTGATCCTTCCAGTCTCGAGAAGTACGCGTTGTGCCTCGACCATCTCCTCCGCAGAGAAGCTACGGCGGTTGCCGCCCTCCAGAACACCTTCGGGGAAGCCTTCGAGGTTTGACACATGATGGCGGAAGGTATTCTGATTAATGCGAAGAAGTTCAGCCGCTTCCCGCATGGCGAAGCGGCGGAGGCCCTTCTGAGCGTCCGGTGGGAAGGTTTCCTGCGCATGTTCACGCAACCGACTACCAAGCCGCTTGGACATGACTTCAAATCTCTGGGAGGCCCGTATCCCGTTCATCACTGCCCTCAAGTCTTTATTGTTTTGCAAAGCTTAACAGATATTGTGGATAAATCCAGACCAAACCGTTGAGTGGCCTGGGGGCGTTGAAGGCATCCATTTCTGTCGACGGTAAACTATTAAAAATCAGCGTCTTGGGCGACTGCGCTCTTACTTTACTTCAACACCTCGTTGCCAGCTGCGAAGTGACCACAAGATGTATTGTGAGTGAGTACAGAAATCAGTCGGCAGAATCGGATGGACGATTCTCCGGGATCTCAGTCGAGCAGCCCCAGCCTCTCGGCCCGCTCCAGCAGCATCTTCACCGAAGACGGCTGCCAGCTTGTCCGCCCGCGAGGTGTGCGCTCGCGCATCGCTTCCAGCCGGGTGCAGATCGCCTGGAGCGTGATGTCGGGATCCGCGCCCTTGATGGCAGCAATGATGGCGGGCAGGCGATCGTCGGTTTCGCGGCGCCCGGCGCGGGCCAGCACCTCGGAAGACAGGAAGCCGTCGCGAACGTAGGCCCTCACAGCGCGTAGCAGGCGGCTTTGGGTCCAGCGACGCGCCTCGGGCAAGGGGCCGTTGATGATGCGCAACACGTCCTCCCAAGCCAAGTCGGGACGCAACCGGCGTATATGAGGCACCCAGTCTTGTGCCGTCTCGTTCAGGCGCTCCATGTAGCTGTCTTGTCGCGCCAACCGCACTTTGCGAAGAGCGGCAGGGTCTTTGGCCCGCAGTCGGGGGTTTCCGCCCACGCGGCCCTTTGAGCGCGCGCTGGCGAGGCCGGCCTTGGTGCGTTCCCGGATCAGGGCGCGCTCAAACTCGGCCGCAGCGCCCAAGACCTGCAGCGTGAACTTGCCCTGCGGGGACCCAGTGTCGATCGGGTCCTGGATCGAGCGAAAGAAAGCACCCTTGGCCTCCAGCCGCTCGATCACCTCCAGCAGATGCGACAGCGACCGCGCGAGGCGGTCAATCCGCACGACCACCAGCGTGTCGCCTTTGCCGATGCGCTCCAACACCCGCGCCAGCACAGGCCGCGCACGATCACCGCCAGAAGCCTGTTCCTCATGGATTTCGACACAGCCCGCTGATTTCAGGGCCTGCGACTGGGGCAGGGGGGTCTGATCCTCGGTAGATACGCGGGCATAACCGATCAGGGGCACCAAAACAGTCTTTTTGCAGTTTCATACATCGCTACTAAACGACCATTTGCCTGCGGGTGCGGGTCGATTGGTTTTCCCAACCCACCCTGACTACTCTACCCTTTGGGTTGGGTGCGTCTTGACATGAGCAAGTTGAGACGCCATTTATCTAGACAGATAGCTAGCTAGGTGAAAAACGATGTGGACTGTTCAGGATGCAAAAAACAAGTTCAGCGCGGTTGTTGACGCAGCACTTGCCGGTACGCCGCAAGAGGTGACGCGCCGAGGCAAGCCAGCGGTGGTCATCCTTTCTTCAGATGAGTACCACCGGCTCCTGGAGGGTGCGGTGAAGGCGCGCGAGAGCTTCGCAGAACATCTGATGGCATTTCCCGGTGGGGATATCACGCGCGCCTCGGCAGCCCCGCGTGATGTAAGCTTCTGATGTACATTCTCGACACTAACGTCATCTCGGCCGTGCGTCGCCCGGACCGAGCTCCCCAAGTGGCGGCCTGGTTGCGCGGCAAGGCCGAGCAGGACCTTTTTCTGAGTGTCATCACGCTGGGCGAAATTGAGCGCGGCATTCGCCAGCAGGAGACCCGCGACCCTATGTTTGCCAGCGATCTCCGCATGTGGCTCGATCGGACGGTCTTGCTATTCTCGGACCGGCTGCTTGCTTTTGAGGCCGAGGATGCACGCATCTGGGGACGGCTCTCAGCCGAGATTGGCCATACCGGTGCTGATCTGATGATCGCCGCGTCGGCGCTACGTCATGGCGCTATCGTCGTGACCGGGAATATCAGTGACTTTGCGCCGACCGGTGCTGCGTTGGAGAATCCGTTCTAGGCTGAATGCCCTGTGGTAGGGCAGGGCGGTCACAACCCCGCCGCTTTGGTCAGGTTTACGCGGAAACGGTCGCGGCGGCGCTGGTATCGGCGGGTCATCTCGGCCGAGGCGTGGCCGAGCTGCTTCTGGACATAGCGCTCGTCGACCTCGGCCGAAGAGGCGAGGCCGGCGCGCAACGAATGACCCGAGAACAGCGCCAGTCTTTCCTTTTCCGGCAGCTCGGCACGGATGCCGGCATTCAGAACGGTACGTTTGATCAGGCGCGCAACATGCTTGCCATTGAGCCGCGTTTCCGAGGCACGTTTGCCGTCTCGTGAGGTGCCGACGAACACCGGGCCGAAGTCGATCTTCGCAAAATGCAACCACTGCTCCAGAGCACGCACGGGGCAGGTTGGGTCCGTTGACCCCCGGCCAATTTCCACCTCGCGCCAGCCGGTCTTGGCGTTGAGCGTCAGCAGCGCGCCTTTGTCGAAGATCTCGATCCAGCCGCCGCTGTCGAGCGTGTCGTTCTTGTGCACATCGAGGCTGACAATTTCGCTGCGACGCAGCCCGCCAGCATAGCCAAGAAGCAGGATCGCCCGATCCCGTAACCCGCGTAGGTCGAAAGGAAGGGTGGCCACCATCGCGAGGATATCTTCTGCCAGGATCGCCTCCTTCTGCAGCGGCGGGCGTGCGTGCCTGCGTTTGATCCCGGCCAGCACCGCGGCGATATGGCGGTTCTTGCGATCGAGGGCAAAGCCGCGCTGCGCATAGGTCCAGGCAAGGCCCGACAGGCGGCGATTGATGGTCGAGACCGAGAGGGCAGGGGCGGAGCCCGAGCCGCTGGCCAGATCGGCGAGATAGAGCCCGATCATCTCGGGCGAGGGCGGCAGCGGCTCCGCGCCCCTCATCCGGCACCAGCGCGCGAAATGCGCCCAGTCCTTCGTGTAAGCCTTCAACGTATTGTCCGAGGCCGCAGCGCGAGCATAGTCGCGCGCGGTGTCCACCAGCCGGTCGAGCGTCCCTGAACCGGCCACAAAGGAAGGGAGTGTCAAAGCCTCGCCGGGCGCGACGTCTCTCTCGCTGTCTTCGTTGGTCGAAGACCCGTTTGCCGCCTCTGAGCTCGATTGTCGGCCTGCCGGAGTTTCTGAGACTGCGTACCATTTGTTTTCAATATCTTGCCTGTGTCGCATTTCTGAAACCGATTCAGGGTATGTGAGACT
>NZ_JBRJGQ010000041.1:0-10526 GCF_053628575.1 Roseovarius sp. MBR-51 | reverse complement strand
GGGCCACCGGCTTTCAGCAATTTGCGGCGCTTGCAGCATAATTGCGTCCAGCAATCGCCCGTTCTCGGGTCAATAGATTTCTTGCGACAGAACCGGATAAGGGTGCCTACCATCTCTACCTGCTGGAAACCGAAGCCCCGATCGGCCGATTGAAGCCGACCGGGAGCGGCGACGAGGTCCGCCTCGGATACTGGTCACACCGACGCAGATGGGAGGACGTCGATGACATGGGCGGTGTTGTCTTGCCCCTCGATGAGGCGCTCGAGTTTATAGCGAACGAGGGCGTTTTATGGACATGGGCCTGACCCAAAAACGTACAAAGTCAAGCTCAGATATATGTCCAAATTTTTCCATCTTGGACCACTCTCGATTCCGAGAGAAGCTTCTCGAGATGTGCCGTAACATTTCGTTCGGCGGCCATTTTAATATGCGGATCGGACTTCTTGTAGACCGAAGCGGCAATATTTTTGACTGTGTCCGGGGTGTTCCTCAGGTGCGCAAGAATCTCCGCTTCCCGACGCATCCGGTTGGCGAGCAGCCGTTCGGCATAGGGTTGCGGATCCCGGAGAACCGGACCGTGACCCGGCAGGCAAATCTTGTCGTCACGCTCGATCAGCCGCTGAAGCTGAGCGCAGTAATCGTGCATGTTGCCGTCGGGCGGGCTCACGATCGAGCTGTTCCAACTCATTATATGGTCGCCGGTAAATAGAAACCCGCCCTGACGCGCAAAGCAGAGGTGATCGCTCGCATGGCCCGGTGTGTGCAGGACAGTAAGACCAGCGATTACCTCTCCGTCCTCCAGGAACCCGTCAGGTTGAAACGCGTCGTCCGGAAATGCCCGCGAGACATAAACGGGCAGACCTGTCTTATCGCGCAATACCGGGGCGGCGCCGAAGTGATCGGAATGGTGATGGGTGACGAGAATCCCGATTGGGTTGGCTCCCAGATTCCCGATAATCGCGTCGAGATGATGGCTGTCTTCTACAGGACCGGGGTCGATAACGAACCGACCCTCGGATGTATCGACGATATAGGTATTCGTACCATAATAGGTCATCTTTCCGGGATTGTTCGCGACAATCCTCTGGATGCCCTCGGCGACCTGTATGCATTGCGCGCGGGGAGGTTCCGGCTCTGTGAAAAACATGCTGCTCTTCGTCATCGACTATCACCACTTTTTTGACAGCGACCGATCCGCTGCCTGCCGAAAGGACATCGCCCCTGTCGCAGCAAGATTCGGAACAAGTTCCGCTGAACGGAGACGTATCCGGCGAAACAAGAAGATATGTTTTTCCGCTTTTGGATTTCGCATCGATCTGACCACCTCAAGACAGGATCCAGTGCCGGTCAAGCCCGCAACTCGGAAATTGAAGCCAAGCGCCCGGTCGTCACATGGCGCAGCGATTGTGGAAACGTGTGAACAGCACCACTGCGATAGCCGCCTTCGCAAGGTCACCGAGCAGGAACGGAAAGAGCCCCGCGACCATACCCGACAAAACCACCCAACCAGAGGAGCCCGGTGCCATACATGAGTATCGACCCGAGACATACCGCGACAGTGGCTCTAACTACTGGCTGAACCCCGCCCAGATTTTGAACCACCCAGCCTGCCGCGACCGCTGCGAGCGCGAACCCAATCAGGAAACCGCCGGTAGGGCCCATGATATAGGCCAGTCCTGCCGGTGTGGGCGGCGCGCCCGCGAAAACCGGAAGGCCAAGCAGGCCTTCCAGAAGGTAAGCAGTGACGACAAGACCACTGCGTATTGGCCCCAGAAACAGCCCGAGGCTCAGAACCACCAGCGACTGGGTCGACATCGGGACCGGGTAGAAAGGCACCGCGACTTTCGCCGAGAGTGTCAGAAGAAGTGTGCCGATGAGTATTATAGAGACCTCTCGGGGCAATCTTGCGATTGGCCGGCGTTGGGTGGTTTCCATATTCATGTAGTTGGTCCTCGTGTCAGCAGATTTTCGACTTTCCTGGAGTTCTGGCTCACATGCGCTTGGCAACTTCTTCCAGCATGACCTCGCTCGCCCCGCCGCCAATGGCCTGCACGCGGGCATCGCGCGACATGCGTTCCACGGGCGTCTCGCGCACATAGCCCATACCGCCGTGGAACTGCACACAATCGTAGAGCACAGAGTTCACAAGCTCGCCGCAATAGGCCTTGACCATCGAGACCTCTTTCACGCAGTCGCGGCCTGCGGCGTCCAGCCTGGCCGCATGATAGACAAGCTGGCGGCCGGCCTCGATCCGGGTCTGACAGTCGGCCAGCCGCTGGCGGATGGCTTGCTTGTCCCAGAGCACACCGCCGAAAGCCTTGCGTTGTCTGACGTAATCCACCGTTATGTCAAGTGCAGTTTGTGCTTCGGCGCAGGCCATCGCGCCCAGAACGATGCGTTCGTTCTGGAAATTCTTCATCACCGAATAAAAGCCCCTGTTGACCTCGCCCAGCACGTTTTCGGCCGGAACGCGGAGATCCTCAAAGATCAACTCGGCCGTGTCCGAACACAGCCAGCCGGTCTTGTTGAGCGCGCGTCCGACCGAGAAACCCGGCGTGCCCTTTTCGACCACGAACATGGTGATCCCGCGCGAGCCCTTGGCATCGGGGTCGGTCTTGGTTCCGACAAAGTAGATATCACCATGCACGCCATTGGTGATGAACATCTTGGTGCCGCTCAGCACCCAATCGGACCCGTCCTGCACCGCACGGGTGCGCATGCCGGCCACGTCCGAACCGGCACCGGGTTCGGTCACCGCGACGGCTGCGATCTTTTCGCCCGAGGTGATCGAAGGCATCCAGCGGGCCTTTTGTTCCGGGGCACCGGCATTTTCAAGATGCGGCGAGGCCATGTCGGTATGCACCAGCACCGTGGCGGAAAACCCTCCGAAAGTGGAGCGCCCGACCTCTTCGGCCAGAACCACGCTCGACATCACACCCAGCCCTGCGCCGCCGTGTTGCTCGTCATAGCGCATACCCAGAACGCCCAGATCGCCCATCCGGCGCAACACGTCGCGGGGCACCATGCCGGAGTTTTCCCAGGCGTCGGCCTTGGCCGTCACTTCGGTTTCGATGAACCGGCGCAACTGCGCGCGGATCATCTCGAGGTCTTCGTTGAAGGGGCCGGTGGCCGCGGCGATGGTGTCTTGTTTGGTCATGTTGTTTGCTCCGCGTCGAGTTGGACGAGTGGGGCGCCTCCGGCGACGGTATCGCCTGGCGCACAATGAATTTCGGTCACCACGCCCGCGACCGGCGCGGACAGGCTTTGCAGCAGTTTCATGGCTTCGAGCACCACGAGCGTGTCACCGGCGGCGACGCAGTCGCCGGGCGCGACGCGCACCTCGGCAACGGCACCCGGCATCGGAGCCGTCAGCAGATCAGCGCCGCTTGCACCGAGGCTGCCGCGGGCAAGGTGTTGATCTTCCAGAGTGCGCAGGTCCGTCGTGGTCATTCCCGCAGGGGTTTGAAGATGCACGCGCCAGTGATCGCGGACGCGTTCGACATGGGCAATGCGCGTGAAGGGAACCCCGTCGATGCGCCCGCTCAAGCGATCGGCGGTCAGGGCGATGGCCTCGGTTGTGATGCTCTGGCCATCCGGCAGCAAGGCGGCAAGCGCGTCCGGGGGGCTGGATATGCGGATCGGCTCTTCCCCGGATGAGGTCCAATAGGACGCAACACCAGACCGTCCCGCAGGGGCCGTGAGCCGCCATGATCCGAGGCTTTCCCACGGCGACCAGCCCGCCGGGGCGAGACGCAAATGCAGCGCCATGGCGGCGAGGCCTAGGTCTCGGGCATCGGGTGCGGGTTGCGTCCAGCCATCCGGGAACAGCTCGACAAGTCCCGAGGTGTGATGCCGAAACGCTTGAAATTCGGGATGGTTGAGAAGCGCGCGCTGATAGGACAGGTTCAGGCCGACGCCGCCAACGGCGAAGGCATCAATCGCTGCGATGACCTGCCGGATCGCCCCTGCCCGATCCGGCGCATGGACGATCAGCTTGGCCAACATGGAATCGTAATGGTGGCTGACAACCGACCCTTCAACGACTCCGCTGTCCACCCGTACCCCGGCAGGCGGCACCCAGAGGGTGATTTGACCTGTTTCGGGGCGGAAATTCTCGGCCGGGTTCTCGGCCGCGATACGGACCTCGATGGCGTGGCCGTGAAACCGTATATCCGATTGCCCCAACAAAAGCACCTCGCCCCGCGCGATCCGCAACTGCCATTCGACTAGGTCAAGCCCGGTGATAGCCTCGGTCACGGGGTGTTCCACCTGCAGGCGGGTGTTCATTTCCAGAAAGTAGTATTTCCCCCCCGCAGGGTCATAAAGGTATTCCACCGTTCCCACCGAGCGATAGCCGATGGATTGCGCCAGCCGCACCGCCGCAGCGCGCATGTCATCGCGCAGGGCGTCGGGCAGATCGGCGGCGGGGGCCTCTTCGATCAGCTTTTGGTGATTGCGTTGAAGCGAGCAGTCGCGGTCGCCCAGATGCAGCACGGTGCCGTGGCTGTCGCCCAGCACCTGCACCTCAATGTGGCGGGCGTGGGGTGCATAGCGTTCGAGGAACACCGCCGCATCGCCAAAGGCCCCCATCGCCTCGGACCGGGCAGAGGCGATGGCCTCGGGGGCCTCTGCCAGATCAGTGACAAGGCGCATCCCGCGCCCGCCTCCCCCCGCACTGGCCTTGACCAGAAACGGCGTGCCAAGCGCCCGCGCCTCTTCGAGCAATCGCGCATCGGATTGGTCCGCGCCGCGATAACCGGGCAGCACAGCCACGCCTGCCTTCTCAGCGGCGGCCTTGGCCTCGATTTTCGATCCCATCATCGCAATCGCGTCTGCCTCTGGACCTATGAACACAAGGCCAGCCGATTCGACCGCAGCGGCAAAACCTGCGTTTTCGGACAGAAAGCCATAGCCGGGATGCACCGCGCCCGCACCGGTTGCGCTGGCGGCGTCCAGAATGGCGTCGATGTTCAGATAGCTGTCCGAGGGGGCCGCCCCGCCGATGCAGACAGCGTGATCGGCCTCGGCCACGAAAGGCGCATCGCGGTCGGCCTCGGAAAAGACCGCGACCGTTTCCAGCCCCAGTGCGCGGCAGCCGCGCTGGATTCGCCGCGCGATCTCGCCCCTGTTGGCGATCAGGACGCGGGTGAAGCTCATTTTACCCGCCATGAAGGAGTGCTTTTTTCAAGGAAGCTGTTGATACCCTCGATGCCTTCCTCGGTTTCCCAGGCGTCGGCCAGACGGTCGGCAGTGTAGATCATGTTGGTCTCCAGCTCGTGGGACGCGACATAGGCGATCAGCGCCTTGGTGTCAGCAACAGCGCCCGGCGCGGCCTGCAGATGATTGCGCACGACGCGCTCAACGGCCGCGTCCAGCTCATCGGCGGAAACGGCCTCGGTCAAAAGACCGATCCGTTCGGCGCGCGTGCAGTCCAACAAAGCCCCCGACAGCATGGTTTCGCGCGAATGCACCTTGCCGATGCGGGCCACGACATAGGGCGAGATATTGGCGGGCAGAAGGCCCAGCTTCACCTCGGTAAGGCCAAAACGCGTCCCTTCGGTGCCAATCGTGTAGTCGCAGACCGAAATCATGCCGACGCCACCGCCATAGGCTGGCCCGTTGATCCGCCCGATCAGCGGTTTGGGCAGCGTGTCGAGACGGCGCAGCAGATGCGCAAGCGTGGCGCTTTGGTTGACCCGTTCGGCGCGGGATTTGTCGATGTTCGACGAGAACCAGTTGAAATCCCCCCCGGCGCAGAAGCTCTTTCCGGTGCCGGTCAGAACCACGATGCGCACCTTGTCGTCGTCGGCCAGTTTTTCGGCGGCGTCCGTCAACTCGGCGATCAAACGGCCGTTCAAGGCATTGTGTTTGTCCGGCCGGTTCAGGATAACGGTGGCGACACCGCGGGCATCGGTCTCAAGCAGGATGGTTTCGTAGGTCGTCGTCATGGTATTGGCCTCACATTCTGAATATGGGCGTGTGGCGCCCTGTTTCGGGCACCGAACAGACTATGGCCAGACACAGCCCAAGGATATCGCGGGTTTGTCCCGGCTCGATCAACCCGTCATCCCAGAGCCGCGAGGTGGCGTAATAGGGATCGGACTGTTCGCCATATTGGGCGCGCACCTGCGCCTCGATCTGCGCCATGTCGGCTTGCATCTTTTCAGGCTCGCCGCCCTTTTGGCGGCGCAGTTCGAGCATCACGTTACTGGCGATGTCGGCGGACATGGTGGCCAGTTCCGCTGTCGGCCATGCAAACAGAAAATTTGGCGCGAACCCGCGCCCGCACATGCCGTAATTGCCCGCACCGTAAGAGCCGCCCAGAAGGACCGACAGGCGCGGCACCTTGGCTACGGACATCGCATAGACCAGCTTGGCGCTGTCCTTGGCGATGCCGCCCCGTTCGGCCTCTGTTCCGACCATGAAGCCCGAAATATTATGCAGGAACAAAAGCGGGATGTTCCTCTGATCGCACATCGAGACGAACTGCGCTCCCTTCAACGAGCTGTCGGAAAGAAGCGCGCCGTTGTTGGCCAGGACACCCACGCGATAGCCATGGATGCGTGCCGTGCCGCAGACCAGCGTTTCGCCCCAGCCGGGCTTGAATTCGCGGAATTCGCCCGCATCGATCATGCGCAGCAGAACCTCGCGCATATCATAGGGTTCCTTGCGGTCGGCGCTGATGACACCGAGCAATTCGGACGAGTCATGGGCGGGCGCTTCGGGGGGCGCCTCGGGCCGCATCGGGCGCGATTGACCAAGCTCGGCCACGATGTCGCGCATCAGCGCGAGGGCATGGTATTCGTCCTCGGCCAAGTGGTCGCATACACCGGAGACGCGCGCGTGCATTTCGGCGCCGCCCAGCGTTTCGCCATCGACCTCTTCGTTGATCGCCACCTTGACGATCGATGGCCCGCCCAGATGGATGCGCGCGTTACCGCGCACCATTATGACCTCGTCCGACAGCGCGGGAATATAAGCCCCGCCCGCCGTGCAGCCGCCAAACACGGCAGAGATCTGCGGCAAGCCGCTGGCCGACATGTTGGTTTGACGATAGAAAGAATTTCCGAAATGGCGGGCGTCGGGAAAGACCCGGTCCTGTTCCGGCAAGTAGGCCCCGCCGCAATCCACCAGATAGAGGCATGGCAGACGGCTTTCCGCCGCGATTTCCTGGGCGCGGATGTGTTTCTGCACCGTCTCGTGATAGAAGGAGCCGCCCTTTACGGTGGCGTCGTTGGCAATTACCATACAGGGCAGCCGATGGACCACACCGATGCCGGTCACGATCCCCGATCCGGGAACCTCGCCGCCGTATTGGCCATAGGCGGCCAGCGAGGACAGTTCCAGAAACGCGGTGCCCGGGTCCACCAGCAGGTCGATCCGGTCGCGGACCATAAGCTTGCCACGCTTGCGGTGACGGTCGACCATGTCGGGTCGTCCGCCCGAAGTGGCCCCGGCGATCCGCGCGCGCAATGTCTCGACACGTTCGCTTTGCGCCGCGTGGTTGCGTGCGTAGGTTTTGGAGGCGGTCATCACCGCAGATTCAAGACGAGCCACGTATCAGGTATCCTGTCTTTCAAGTATTCCGTTGAGAAACACATCGGCATAGGTGCGCGACAGCGCCTCGGCGCTACCTCGTTCCGGGTCGAACCAATCAAGCGTGGCGTTCAGTGCGCCGATCAACATCAGGCGCAGGCGGCGGATGTTCACATCGCCCCTCAATGCGCCGTTGTCCTGAAGCCGGGACAGCAGGGCGTCCCATTCGGCCTCATAGGCGCGGCGCGTGGGCAGGTTGGCATCTTTGACGGACTGCGGCACCTGGCCGAAAATGCGAACATTGGCTGAGGTATAATCGCTGAGGTCGATAAGTGCGCGCAGATGCGCCCCTATCGCGGACCGCAGCGTCGCTTCGGCACCGGTGCCCGCGGGCAAGGCGGACACGGCTTGGCGCATGCTTTCATGAACGACCTGAACCCCGACATCCAGAACCGCCAGGACGATCTCGTCCTTGGAGCCGAAATGATAGTATATGCTGCCCGCCTTGATCCCTGCGGTCGCGGCGATCGTTCTCAGCGACACGGCCCCATAGCCCTGTTCGCGGAAAAGCCGCGCCGCGACGTCCAGGACACCTTCTCGCCCAACCGGGTTGCGGGTGCTTTGGGGCGGTTGCTTCACTGCGGCTTCGGGCATAAACGATTAACTGCTTCCTCCATAACTAACAACCGTTAGGTATCATTGTCTGTGTCAACCGACAAGGGTTCCGTCGTAACCCTTGTCCGCCCCGAGCGTCAGGCGCCGGGTCGAACCCGGAGAGTGGCGATTGATCATCTCTAGCGCCGCCTTCCGCTCGCCACGGCCATCGGCGTAGGTCAGGTCGGCCTGCACCACGAGGCCGTTGCGGTTCTCCATCAGCGTATGCCCCATGAAACAGAGCATCGCCGCGGCGCCCGGCGCCTTCTTGTAAAGGCGCGCATCCGGGTCTGTGACTGAAGCATGGGTGGCGTTCGAGCGCTTCTCTCCCCGGAAGTTCACCTCGGCGTTGCGGGGCTGGCGGGGCGTATCCGTCATCGGCTGGGTCTCGGTCTGCTGGGGCTGGTCGGTGTCCGCGGAGGTCTCATCGGCTGGTGGTGATGGCGGCCCGCCGGGATCATCATTCTGCGGCGGCGCTGTGCCATCCTTCGGCTGAAATCTCTTCATCGAGGCCCAAGCCTTGATCAGTGTGCCATCCACCGAGAAGTGCTCGTCCGACAGCAACGGCTTGACCGAAGGGTGCGCCAAGATCGCGGCCATCACCTTACGCGACATGTCGGAGGTCAACAGCCGGTCGCGGTTCTTGCTGAACACGGTCGGGACCCAAACGGGATCGTCGATGCCGAGCCCTACGAACCACCGGAACAGCAGGTTGTAGTCCATCTGCTCCATCAGCTGCCGCTCCGAGCGGATCGAGAACAGGATCTGGAGAAGGCTCGCCCGGATCAGGCGCTCCGGCGCGATGGAGGGGCGACCGAAGTCGGTGTAGAGCGCACCGAACTCGGCATCGAGGCTCGCCAGCGAGTCGTTCACGATCTGCCGGATCTTGCGAAGTGGATGACCAGCTGGGACCCGCTCCTCCAGGTCCACATAGCTGAACAGCGATCCGCTCGCCTCGTCCGTCCCGCGCATCATCAACTCCGCCGCCGCTGCCGTGCCGGAAGTGAATCATGTTCTCGAAACCGCGTCGAGCCCGGTGTTTTTCAGCAGCCTGTTAGATGTCTCCATGTAAACAGGCATGCCAAATTCTCGCATTAGCTGGTTCGTTCAATCCTGATTTTCCAGAGGCCCTAACTTGAGCTGACATTCGCTCTCATCGCAACTCCCAATAGTCAGCCAAACGAACCGTAACACTGATGATAGAGCTGGCAAATGGCAGAATGATGAATATGCGAACAACGTGGAAAGCCGTCACAACCGCCAGCCCATCCTCAAGGATCTTCGCGGTCAGGGCCATTTCGGTCACGCTCCCAGGAGCAGTGGCCAACAGCATCACCTGCCATGTTTGATCCGTGACCCATGTCAGGACTACGCCCATCCCAATGCAGAGTGCGATGAGCAGCAGGGATGCGGCAATAGCGCCCGGTATAAAGCCGCGTGCGCGGCGCAAAAGATCGCGATCGAAAACTGCGCCAAGCCAAACGCCCAGAAACACCTGAGCCACGACCAGCAAAGGATAGGGATAAGCAGTGATCGGCAGGCTTAACGCGGCGGCTACCGCAGCCCCACCCAGTGATCCGACAAAAAATGGATTGGCCAAACTCACAGATCGTGCAATCAAGGCACCAACGCAGCCAGTCACAGCCAGAAGGATGGCGCCCGACACAGTCCAGTCCATGCGGCTGAGGGCCGCGACCGGGTCTTTCACGGTCCCGTCGAACGCGACGATCGCGGGGGGAATCAGGATGACGAGCAACATGATTCTGAGCGTTTGTGCGAAGACGACCGGACCGGGAAGCACGTTGTGCTTGACCGCAAGGTTTGCGCTTTCGACTGGTCCCATCGGGATGGAAGCCAGGACTGCCGTGATGACATCAACCCGGGTGGCGCGCATGAGAAACGCGGCTACCACGAAACCGAGACCAATCGTCAGAATCGCGGCACCCACCATTGGGATCAACAACGAGACCATGGCACCAACCGCCTCTGGAGTGAAGGAAAGCCCAACAGATGTGGCGACAAGGACTTGGCCGATCTGTCTTGTTTCCCCAGGCACGTGCAGAGGCCGTTCCGCCATGCGAACGGTAGACGCGAACACCATGGCCCCGATCATCCACGGGAGTGGAAACTGCATCCAATAGGCGACTAGCCCAAAAGCAACCGCTCCGGAATAGATAAGAACAAGACGGGCAAGGGACTGGCAAGATTTCATTTATATTATCGTTCTACAGCGTCGCATGAGGTTCCGTCGCAAACTTTGCCCAATGTCGGCATAGCCTGATCTGCGGACAGAATTATGCTGCAAGCTCCGCAAAGGTCTGGAATGCGGTTGCGCC
>NZ_JBRJGQ010000040.1:0-11026 GCF_053628575.1 Roseovarius sp. MBR-51 | reverse complement strand
ATGATTATCCAAAGTGGAAACCCGAAAATGAATCATCAGAACAACAGGTTGAAATCCCGAACTCCGCATAACGGTGACGCGGCATATTATGTCTTATCCGGAGTTCCGGATAAAACATAGTCGCGCGGCGTCAAGGCCCCCTCGACGAGATCATCTTCCGGATCCATCGTCTCAAGTCGCCGCTTTAATAGGCTTTCGCCTGTCGAGACCACCTGGATGACGCAAGCGCAGCCCGCCGCCAGGTCGTCCTCGATGGCGCGGATGATGGTCGGGGCTTTCATGCCCATCAGGAGATGGTTGAAGAAACGCTGTTTCGTGCTCTCGAAGCGCGACTTGGCCGACGCGCGTGCGGCCGAGGGATTGGTCTCCCCCGAGGCATCGTTGACGCCGGTTGCAGTCAGTGCTGCCTCGAGATTGTGGTGGATCGTGCGGAACGCTTGACTGTATGCGTCGTAGATCTCGATCTGGGCCGGGGTGAGCGCGTGTTCCAGCACGTCATATTCCACGCCATCGAAGCTGAGGGCACGGGCCGCGTAGAGCCCGAGCGTCTTGAGATCGCGCGCGACCACCTCCATGGCAGCAACGCCGCCCGCCTCCATGGCCGAGACGAAACTCTCGCGACTTGGGAAGGGGTATTCGGGGCCTTGTCCCCAGAGACCGAGACGCGCGGCATAGGCGAGGTTGTGCACGCTCGTGGCACCCGTGGCCGAGATGTAGAAGACGCGGGCACGGGGTGCTGCCAGTTGCAGCCGCAGGCCCGCAAGGCCCTGCTGGGAGGGCTTGACCCCCCTGCCCTGCTCGGACCCTGCCGCGTTCTGCATGGCATGGGCTTCATCAAAAGCCAGCACGCAGTCGAAGTCTTCGCCCATCCACTCAACGATCTGGCTCAGTCGCGTGGTGCCACATTTGCCCGCCGAGCGCAGCGTGGCGTAGGTCACGAAGAGGATCCCGTCGCCCATCGGGATGGGCTGGTCCGGTTTCCACTTGGAGAGCGGCTGGATGTCGGCTGGCGAGCCGCCGAGATCGGTCCAGTCGCGGATCGCGTCCTCGATAAGCGTGGCGGATTTGGAGACCCAGATCGCCTTTTTGCGCCCCGCAAGCCAGTTCACGAGAATGAGCCCCGCGCATTCGCGGCCCTTGCCGCAGCCGGTGCCGTCGCCGAGGAAATACCCAAGGCGATAGGCTTGTGCGCTTGGGTCATCATCTGCGCGCGTCAGCCTGGTCTGGTCGTCATCTAGGCGCATCCGCCCCGGCAGATCACGCCCATGGGCATCATGGGCCATGATGATGGTCTCGAGCTGCGCCTCGGAGAGATGTCCCCCCTCAATCAACCGGGCAGGCAGGCGCAATTCCGAACTGGCGACACCTGAGGGCACAGGTGGCGCGACAGAGGCCATGGCGATGCTTTCAACGAGCGGCGTGGGATGTTCCTGCGCACCCGCGATCTCGATCCGCTGCGGGCGGTAACGCGCATAGATGTCCGAGACGGGCGTGTTGTCGCGCGGGGTCTCTAGGCTCGTGAAAGTTAGCGGGACAACGGCATTGGCCCGAGATTTGGAGGCCGCGACAGGCGCAGCGGCGGTCTTGCGCCGGGCAGATGATGGAGCTGTCGGCCGAGCATGAGGGATCGCTTCTGCCCGTTGGGTGGGGCGCATCTCGGGCCGGATTGCGGCCACGGCGTCGACAAAAGGAAGGGCGTCATCCAGATCGCACACAATGGCGCGGATCATCTCGCCGGCGTCCTGCACCTTGTCGAAGACAATGAGCTGGGTTTCGACAGAGGTGCCGAGCTTGCGGTAGACCTGCCCTGGCATCGTGAGGGCCAGGCGCGGCGTGAGGAGGCTGCAGGCGCGTGCCCAATGCGCGGCATCGCGTTCGGGCGTGAATCCTGGCGGCATGATCGCCACCAGCCGCCCGCCCGGTGCTAGGCGCTTGGCAGCCGCGATGAGATGTTTGGCGGCGATGTGCTTGTCTCGGGAGCGATCGACCGATGAGGCGAAGGGCGGGTTCATCACCACGACGTCAGGTAGAACCGGCGTCTGCAGCAGATCATCGATATGCTCGCCGTCATGGCCTGTGACCTCTCCGCCGAAGAGCGCGCGCAGGAGGCGCTGACGAAAGGGGTCGATCTCGTTGAGCAAAAGCGTGGCACCGGCCCGGGCGGCGAAAGCAGCCAGGGCACCGGTGCCCGCCGAGGGCTCCAGCACGGTCTCGCCTTTGCCGATCGCTGCGGCCCGCACCGTCAACGCCGCGAAAGGCAACGGCGTAGAAAACTGCTGCAGCCGGATCTGCTGTTCCGACCGGCGGGTTTCCGTCAGCAGCCGTGAGGCAAGCAGCTTTGCAGCGGCGATGTCACCTGCTGCGCCGTCCCCACGCAGCACAACCTGGATGGCCGCGGCCTGCATCAGGTCATAGGCCATCCGCCAGTCCCAGGCGCCGCCGGCATCACTGCCATGAAACGTCTCGCGCATGATGCGCGCGAGCGCCGAGCTGCGCAGGGGTTGGTTGAAGCGCGCTGTCGATCAGGCGGAGACGCGTGTCGCGACGCTGGATCAGGCAATCAATGAAGCCGTTCAAGACTGGCGTTTCTCTCCCGTAGTCGACGCGCTGCGCGCGTTGCGCGGCGTGAATACAATCATCGCGGCGACGGTGGTCGCGGAAATTGGCGACATCACCCGTTTTGAAAACCCGCGCCAGCTTATGGCCTGGCTCGGGTTGGTGCCAAGCGAGCATTCCAGCGGGAACACAACGCAGCGCGGGCGCCTGACAAAGACCGGGAACGCCCTAGCCCGTACGATGCTTGTCGAAGCGGGATGGTCCTATCGCCACCCACCCAAGGAGGGGCAGCCGTTCCTCAAGCGTTCAGCGCATCTGACGCAGGAGATCAAGGACATCGGCTGGAAGGCACAGACGCGGCTTTGTAAGCGGTTCCGTCATCTGTCGAACACTGGAAAACCTCAGCCGCGCGTGCTCGCAGCCATTGCGCGCGAACTCGCCGGCTTCATCTGGGACATCGCACGCAAGACGCCATTGTCCGCGTAATGCGGCAGCTCATACAGCCTGTGCAGTACGCTGGAGATGGCGGTCATTGATAGGGAAATCCTCGGACTACGTTGGGAAAAATATCCGCTCTTAGAGAGAGGTAACCCGTATCGAATTTGGTCAGGCGGTAACCGATCCGCGGATGAGAGCATGATAATCACCGGTTCGGCCACCGTCTCTAGCGCCTGCACAGGCTACATCTTTGACCAACCCGTGTCAGCGGGGTAGATTAATCGTGTCAGAATACCTGAAAACGCTCATGAGAGCGTAGAATTCTGAAGCCTCCGGCATTCGAACCCAGTTACCGCTCAAGCGCCGCTTCAAGGGACTTTTCGAACCGCTCGTGCGCCGCCGCAGCTTCTTTCAGGAGTGCGTCGAAAGTGTCAGGTGGATTGCCATTGTCCAGCATCCCTTTGAACGTCGCATAGGCATCCGTCTTGCTACCGTAGGCGCGCAGAGTCTTGTCGTCATTCACCCATGCCACCACGATGACCTTCGCATCGCTGTTGAACCGGTAGAACAACCGATACTGCTGGAAGAATTTCGCCCGGAACCAGTGCTTGCGGCTATCGCCGAGTGTGCCGCCTTGCCGGAAGGCGGCGGCACCCGGATCTGCCGGTATGACCTCGGTAACCAGCTTGAAGATGGCGGCCAGCCGTTTCGTGGAATTTTTCTTGCGCCAGCACTTGGGATCGCGTGCCTTACGCGCCTCAACCTCCAGGGTCAGCCCTTCGAGCTGGTCCAGAAAGAGCGGATGCGCATAAATCGACCATCCGTTTACGACGAGTGGCGCTTGGGAGGGCACGCTATCGCCGGTCATTCATCCTCGAGCGAGAGCGGCGCATCGAGATCGACGTCAACATCTCCGACCAGTGTTGCAAGACGGTCATGCAAAGCCCCACCGAAGGCCCGAATGCGGTCTGGATGCGCCTTGATATCGGCCTCGACAAAATCGAGAAAGGCGCCAAGCGCAGGATCATCCTCGTCGCTGCGCACGGGCTCGATATAGACCCTGCCACTCGGTTCGGTGCAGTAGCGAATCCGGTCGCCCTTGCCCAGCTTGAGCTGCTTGCGCACACCCGCCGGCACGGTCGTCTGATACCGATCCGTGAGCTTCGAGACATCTTGTACGAGCGCTGTCATGGCAGTCTCCGGAAAAAAGGGGTTTTACCGCTCTTATTAGGTAATGCGTTTGCATTGCCATGTCAAGGCAAGCCGCAGGATCTGCTCTCGCCGGGCAGATCGATCAACCGTCCGGCGCAACACCTATTCTCGCCCCGCCAGGAATTTTGCCAGCACAAGGCTGGCCTCGCCCTTTGGGTCAGGGTCAGAGTTCCAAAGGACAAGAAGCCTGCTTTCCCCTGTTGGGGAGCGAGGCAGGCATGTCAGCCAATCAGGTGGTGTTCAGAAAAAAGTTTGGCGGCTCGCACGACCGCGAGAGCACACCAAGATCGTACAATCTGTCCTGCGACTAGGAGCGGTTGGACAAGCCTAGTCGGCCTGCCACTCGGAGGCGCTGTACACCGCGCAGAATCGCGTCAGTGAAGGCCGGGCTGAACGATCCGCGGGCCGAGCGATCTTCAAGGGTGTAGGACGTTTCAAGAACATCAACGTTCAGCTCGTCTAGGATCACCCAAAGCGGCAAATGGGTCTCCAGTTTCGCCCGCCGCGCTTCGGTTTCTGGTATCTGCAGGGCGACCCGACCTAAGTCAGGCGCTTTGCTGGTGATTGGCGCGATGAACATGACATGTTGCCCGGCCGCGTTCGTGACAACGATCACGACACAACTAGGCCGCTTCTTTCGACCTTCCGTCTCACCGCGATCTGCCTGCCATTTCCAGAGGTAGTGATAGTCGAAGACCTGACCCGCAGCCGGAATGTCAGCGGCCACGGAAATGGTCCTCCAAGCCTTTGTCGAGGAGCTTGCCGAGCTCCTCCGGCATATCGGCAACATCCACCGCGACCTGCGAGCCGCGCCCCGAAGTAAGAGCCTCGAACCGTTCCATCGACATGACCACGAAGCGCGGCTTGCGATGTTTGGTGATCGCAACCGGGGCAACTGTTGCAGCCTCGAAGAGATCACCTGTGTTGCGGGTCAGGTCACCCGCCGTGAACTGTTTCATCTTTGCGCTCCACCAACTTTCTGACTTAGCAAGAATATACGGAATTTCTTAATATTCTGCAAGAGCGACTTCGCCGAGCTTATGAAAGCCGCGCTATTCAACGCGCCCCGCCAGGAACTCCGCCAGCACCGGGCTGGCAGCACCTTTCGCGGAGCTGAGCAGCTCCGAGCCGGCAAGCGAGGCCTTCGATAGGCGTACGAGCCCGCCGGTTTCCTCGATGCGGTAGCAGCGCCGCTTTTGCCGTCCCCGCCTGTAGTGCGTCGCGGTGACGATCTGGCATGTACTGCCATCGGTAAGAGTCACGGGCGCGGCGAGCCTGAATTTGTCGCCTTCCTGGTAGTCTGGAATCGACGCCCAATCCCGGCAGCGCTGGCGCCAGTCCTGGGCGTAGCTGTCCGGGTCTTTCAGGTCGGAGAGGAGCTCGATCAACCCAAGGGGAGCGCGCGACTCGTTCGGGCCAGCGCTTTCCTCCATGTCCTTGTAGCCCCAGCACCCATTGTCGTAGGCGGTGAGGAAGACAGCCCCGAAAGTGATTGAGCCATCCGCATCGGTCACATAGGTCGTGTCCTCGACCGGCGAGCCATCGATACTTGTGACCTTTGCCGCCGCGTACCAAGTCGAACCCACCTTGCAGGCTTGGACCAGTTCCGTCTTGCGCCTGTCGCCATGACAGGTGCAGAGCCGTGTGATCTCCGCTTTCTCATCCGCGTAGGTCTGGACGCGGCGATCGGTGTAGAAGAGCCAACCCATTTCAGAGTCCTTTCTTTCGTTGGGGAAAATTGTTGTCGCCAATGTCCTGAGAGGACCGCAGGCCCGGCAGGGTTTTGGCGATGCTTGTTTGAGAAAGGGCGGGTCAAGCCACCCTCCGGTCATCGATTTCCATCAGCGCATCGAGCGGCACGCGGTAGGGCTGCATGGCGTCGAAATCCTCGCAATTGCCGCAGTTCTGCACGATCGCGAAGGTGTCGCAGGCATCCTTGAGGATGACCCGGAAAGTGCCGCCGAGGCCCGAGGGCACCTCGTAGGTTCCGCCGATGAGATAGTCCGAGGCCCGGCGCACGAAGACCCGGATGCTGTGACCATCAGTGGCAAGCCGGATCGCCCCCCGCCCCCGGTCGATGAGCACCTGCACATCATCGAGGATGTCGGTGTAGAACTGGCCGGTCAGATCGCGAAACGCCATGCGGCGCTGCGCCATCCAGTCGGTGTCCCGAAACGGGTTCATGCCGTCGGCGAAGGCGAAGGAGGGATCGGCCTGTTCGGTGGTGACGATACGAGTGGTCGTGCCATCGATGCCGTTCGAGCGCAGATGCACACCATTGCCGACGATCAGGATCAGGGCGGGCCTGTCCACGGGCCCGTTCCAGTTGGGCAGAAAGGTTTTGCAGCCGCGCGCATGAGCGATTTGCGCTGCAACGGCGGAGGCGGAGAACTTGAGAATAGCCATGGGGATGTCTTTCTGTTCGGTGTGGGAAAGGGTCGACCCGCGCGGGGAATGCCTCGCGCGGGTCGCGTGAGGGCTCAGGCCGCTTGCGCGATGTCGCTGTCAGGCTTCGGGGTTACTGCGATCGGCGCCGTCTCATCACAGGCGACACCGGCGGTCTGCATCATCGGCGGGCACCAGGCGGCCACGGCTGCGCGCTGCGCGTCCGTGAGTGTGGCGAAAGGCTCGGCGAAGAGCTTGTCGCAGAAGGCGACAATCTCCTTCTTGCTGGACGAGGCCAGCGTCACCGCCTCCTGGGCGAGGCCCAGATCCTCGCCAAGGATCTTCAGCAGCCAGGCCTTCTTGAAGCGATTGAACAGCGCCGCGTTCGGCGTCCAATGCGCGCGAATGTCGGGCATGATCTCGATCTCGAACGCATACATCAGGCTGTCGCGCTGCCGGTCCCGCGCGAAGCAGGACTGCGTCGTGCTCGCCGTCGCATAAGCCACGAGCTTGGCCTTCTCCCCTGCCTCCAGCGCGCGAAACGCCGCGAACTGATCGGCGGGCGCGCGGGTGTCATCGAGCCAGGAGAGGTCCAGCGCATCATGCGCCGCCGCCACCTGCTCGAGCGAGGTCTCGTCGATCTCGTCCATCTTGGCGTGGTTGCGGTATTCCTTGCGGACATCGATCTTGATCGCCTGCGTAACGCTCATTCCGGTACCCAGGACGTCGCTGACAAGCTTGAAGAGCGTCAGATCGAGCGTGGCTTCGGAATGCAGCGCCATCGCAGCCCCGAGCGCCATGGCCCGCTCGGTCTTGAGGTCCTCGGCCAATGAGGCCGGATAGGTGATTTCGCCGGCGTCCGGGGCCTCCTCCCCCGTCTGGTTGGCCGAGGAGCCGCGCGAGCCCTCCTCTTTGACGGTGTCTTCCGGCCGGACGAGGCCAACATGGAGCGTGATCTGCCCACCCTGCCACGACGCGATTACCCCAGACCGCGCGAGGTCCTCGGCGCTGTAGGCCTCCTGCAGGTCGCGGGCTTCCTCTTCCAAGGCGTCAACGCGGTCGTAAAGGGCGTTGTAGGCACCGTCCTCGAACCCCTCATCCTCCATCTCGAGCTGCAGTTTCTCAAGCTCGGCGGTGATCTCATCGATGCGCCTTTGAGCAGCCTCATCGGGCTCGATCGGGCCAGGATAAACGCGGCCATAGTCGGCCATGGTCGCGTAATCATACCGCACCATCGCATCGGCCCAGGCAAAGCCCAGCCTCATACGGGCCTCTTCGGCGGCGGCACCGAGCTTCTCGAGCAGGATGGTCTCGACCAGTGCTGCATCCTCGAGTACGGAATGCTCTTCCAGAAGATCAGCCGCGACGGCCCCGCCACGCGCCTCATAGTCCGCGCGCACGAAAGCCCCGATATCGTCGCTGACCTGCACGCCGCGGGACTTGAGCGCCTGACGCACGGTATAGGCCTGCAGATAGCCGCCGTCTTTCGTGAGCGCCTCGAAGACCTCGCGCTGCGCCTGCTGGCTCGGGTGCTCGGCGAAGGCTTTCATCGTGTCGAGCGTGATCACCTTGGCCCGAGCCGCGGCGCGGATGTCGGGGTGGATAAGCCCATAGCGCAACCGGCCTTTGACGGCGCCGACGGTGGTGCCGAAGGTCTTCGCGATGGCCTCGGGCGTCTGGCCGTCGACCTCCATCATCCGGGCGAAAGCCTCGAACTCGTCGATTGCGTTCATCGGTGCCTGGGTGATGTTCTCGGCGAGCGACAGCGCCGTGGTCGCGTCACACTCCTCCGGCACAAGGCGGCAGTCGACCTTGGTTTTCGCAGTGAACCCCTTGGCGGCCTTGTCTGCGACCAGCTCCTTCAGCGCGGCATGACGTCGGCCACCAGCGAGGACAGCGTATTTGCCGTCAAGCTTCTGGACCAGGAGCGGCTGCAGGAGGCCCAGCACAGCGATGCTGGCCTTCAGATGCGCGATGTTCTCGGGGTCATAGGTTTCTGGAGAGTTGCTGCGCACATTGGCGGGATGCGGGACCAGATCGCCGATGGCGACGGTTAGAGGGGCAAAGCTTGTGGTCATGAGATGTCCTTCTCGGTGGCTGAGATGCGGCCCGCGCTCACGCGAGTGACCAATCCCCGGTTTCAGGGATCACGACGACAAAAGGCCCACTTTCCCTTTGAGGGGTCAGTGGGCCTTCATCGCCGGGGGTGTCAGGAGGGGGTGTCCCCTGCCCTACCAGTCGCGCGCCAGCATGATGGTCAGCACGCGCATGGTGGTGGCGGGATTGTCCGGGGTCTCGGCCCCGTAGCGGAAATCTGAGTCTGCCTCATAGAGATCGATTTTCCAGAACACGGTCTCGCCGCGGATCTCGACCGCCCCGAAATCGTGCCATCCCTCCGGGTCGTTCTCGGGCTCGAATGTGGCAAACTCACCGGCGGCCTTCACCGCCTCAGCCATGAAGCAATCGCCGGCTTCCATGAGCGAGCGGGTGACATGCATTCGGCCCTGGATGGGCTGCGCGGGCGGCACCCCAAGGCAGGCGAGCTTGCGAAACGCGTCGTTCTGCGCGGCGATCACGGTCGGATCCGGCCGGTCTGGCTGGGGTTGAACGGTCATGGACATGGGGATCCCTTTGAGAAGTTGAAACACCCTTCCCAAAGCCCGCTTTTTCTTTTCCGATTGGCGGAGAGACCCAGACAGAACCAACACGTACCGCACGACTTCCGAAGTCCGCTGTGCGGGCAAAGTTGGCATTGAGAACCTTCTTCTCAACGGCCGCTCTCAGCCATATGCGGTCCATGGAACTTTGTTCAGCACGCTACAGTTGATTGAGTGTCGAACCTAAAAAACGAAAGACACCGTCATGACCTTGCTCATTATCTTTGTGCTGCTGGCAATCGGGGTGTCGTTTCTTTGCTCGATCCTCGAAGCGGTCCTGTTGTCGATCACGCCATCTTTTGTCGAAGCCGCCGAGGAAGAACAGGCGCGACTTGCCACGAAACTCAGGATGTTGCGGGCGGATATCGAACGTCCTCTGGCTGCGATCCTGTCGCTCAATACGATTGCACATACTGTCGGCGCCACGGGGGCAGGCGCGCAGGCCGCCGTCGTGTTTGATGATACCGGCGTGGGCATCTTCTCTGCCGTGTTGACGTTTGGCATCCTCGTCCTGTCCGAGATCATTCCCAAGACGCTCGGCGCCACCTATTGGCGTGGTCTTGCGCCTTTCGCGGTTCGTGTGCTGCCCTGGCTGATCATCATTCAGTTGCCTTTGGTCTGGATGAGCCAGGCGATAACACGGCTTCTAACAGGCGGTAAGCGTCAGTCAGAGGTGTCGCGTGAAGAGATCACGGCTTTGACAACCGCAGGCCAGCGTCTCGGAGTGGTCGAGGAAGATGAAACGCGCGTTGTGACCAACCTGTTTCGTCTTTCGGAGATATCCGCCAATGAAATCATGACGCCGCGCACGGTCATCCATCATCTTTGCGCTGATCAAACAGTCAGTGCATTTGTCGGGCCCAGAGACACGTTTCCGGTATCCCGCTATATTGTCATCGGAGAGAACATTGACGACGTCAAAGGCTTCGTGCTGACGCGCGAGCTTTTTCTGGCCGGCTTGCGCGATGGCAAGGAAAAGACCATCTCGGACTTCACACGCGACATTCAACGCCTTTCGGAAAAGACAGACCTCGATACGCTGTTCGATCTGCTCATGGAGAATGAGGCGCATATCGCGCTGGTCGAAGATGAATATGGTGGAACCGCCGGCCTTGTGACCATGGAAGACGTCATAGAAACCCTGCTTGGAGCCGAAATTGTCGATGAGAACGATGAGGTCAAGGATCTTCGAAAGGTCGCAAGGTCACACGCTATCGGCCGGCGGGATGGTCGCAAGACACCAGCCAAGTGACACGCGACAAGATGACCCGTATCAGGCCGAACGGTGACGCGCTTTGCTGTGCATTGCCGCCGTTCATCCACAGTGCAGCATTTGCAACTCTGGGCTCAAAGCTGCCATTTTCCGCGGCGCAGCAATGCGCCCCCTCAAGCGGCCTCGGCGCTGCGCCCTGCCCTGCCCGCCTCGGATCGGGCAATCAGGTAATCGCAGGCGCGCTGCGCGTCCGCGGCGTGCCGGAAGATCGCGCCCTTGTCGGAGCGAAGGACGCGCAACCAGTTGTGCAGGTAGGCGGCATTCATCTCGAGCGTATGCGCCGTGAAGCCGAGCGTCTGACCCAGAAACACCGAGGTCAATTCCGCGACGATCTCCTCACGCGCGTAGGAGGTATTGCCGAATTTCGAGAGACCGAAATCACGGTTCAGTCGATGGGGGGCTTTCGTGGCATGGGCCTTATGCCGATGTCGGCATAAGGCCCATAATGCCGCGCTTCGGATTATGCCGCGCTTGTTCAGGCGAAGTCTTGTTTCCTGCGGTTTTT
>NZ_JBRJGQ010000039.1:0-11279 GCF_053628575.1 Roseovarius sp. MBR-51 | reverse complement strand
TCATGATTATCCAAAGTGGAAACCCGAAAATGAATCATCAGAACAACAGGTTGAAATCCCGAACTCCGCATAACGGTGACGCGGCATATTATGTTCTGGGCTACCTCGAACAGGCCTTCCCGATCCATGCGCAAAAGCTCGTGGAGATCGACGGCAATATGGTGGCCGAGCCGCTCCGCGATGAGACTGGCGCGCTGGTCGTCTCGCGCGAGGCGCTCGCCCTGCGTGATGCGGCCATGATGGAGCTGATGACGCTGGCCCCGATCCCCTCGGCGCTGGATCAGATCCTCTGGGCCTTTGGCGACGAGGCCGTCGCCGAGGTCACGGGGCGATCGATCCGGCCCCTCAAGGCCGAGGATGGCCATCTCTTCATCGAAAAGCGCAGCGCCAGTAGCAATTCCTCCGAGACCCAGGCCTTCATGGACGGTGAGAAGGATATCCTGATCTTTTCTGACGCGGGCGGCACGGGCCGCTCCTATCACGCGGCGCAGACAGCCAAGAACCAGAAACGGCGCCGGCATTATCTTCTGGAGCCCGGCTGGCGCGCGGATGCGGCCATCCAGGGGCTCGGGCGCACGCATCGCTCGGCCCAGGTCCGCGCGCCCTTCTTTCGGGTCTGCACCTCCGATGTGCATGGCGAAAAGCGCTTCACCTCGACGATTGCCAAACGCCTCGACCAGCTGGGTGCCTTGACCAAGGGCCAGCGCGAAACGGGCTCGCAGGGCATGTTCCGCGAGGAGGACAATCTCGAAAGCCCGATCGCGCGGGCGGCGCTGCGTGGGTATTTCGCCGATCTTGCCGCCGGGCGCGCTGAGGCGATGAGCTATGAGAGTTTCACCGACTGGACAGCCCTGCGGCTGATCGACAAGGACGGGGTGCTTCTTGAGGAGCTTCCCCCGATCCAGCGGTTTCTGAACCGGGTGCTGGCCCTGCCCATCCACATGCAGAACGCGCTCTTTGCCGAGTTCATGCGCCGGATCGCCGAGCAGTCTGAGCGCGCGCGTGCGGCGGGCACGCTCGATCTCGGCGTCGAAACCCTGCGCGGCGAAAAGATCGAACAGGTCGGGGCGGAAGATCTCTGGACCTGCCCGAAATCCGGCGCGGTGACGCGGATCATTGGGCTCAAAGTGACGGACCCGGTCCATGTTCTGGGCGCCGAAGATGCCATGTCGCGCAATCCCGATAAGCTGCCGATGGTCAACCGCGCGTCTGGCCGCGCGGCGCTCATCTCGGCGCGACCGATGCAGATGTATGACGAGGACATCGTCACGCTGATGCGCAAGGCGGTGCGGCCAAACGGGTCGAGCTACCTGGAGGAGGCGCGGTTCGGGTCTTCGGCCTGGGAAGAGATCGGCAAGCCTGAGTTCGCACGGCTTTGGGATGCCGAGGCTGCGTCCCTGCCAAAAATCATCACGACCAAGCTCTACCTGCTGACCGGGCTGCTGTTGCCGATCTGGAAGGACATTCCGACCACCAATGAGCGCATCTACCGGGTCACGCCGGACGGGGCGACCGCGATGATCGGGCGCACGCTGAGCGAGGAAGGGGCGGCCGCGCTGCGCGCCCGCTTCCTCGTCTCCAACCCGCAAACGCCGGAGGAGATGCTGACCGCTGCGCTCGGCACCACGGCGCCGGTCGATCTCGGCCGGGGTCTGAACCTGACCCGCCGCCGTGTCGCAGGCGAGATGCGCCTCGAGCTTGGCGGCGTGGACAAGGACATGATCGACGGCCTCAAGGCCCTCGGCTGTTTCACCGAGATCAAAGCCTTTCAACTGCGGGTGTTCCTGCCGCATGGGGACGGAATCGACACGGGCCGCATTCTGGCCCGGATCGTCGGGCAGGCACCAGATGCCGCTTCAGTGGCAGCAGAATAGGGAAGGGTGAGATCATGACACTCGATGACATCAAGGCGGCCGTCGATGCCGGGCAGACCGTGCATTGGGCCAATACCGGCTATGTTGTCCACAAGGACCGGCTCGGTCAGTACCTGATCACCTATCTGCCGAACGGCAGCTGCATCGGCCTGACCGACCGGAGCGGGCACCGGTTGAACGGAAAAGCGGCGGAGTTCTTCATCGCGCGATCAGAGGACGGCGCGGAAAATCCGGGCAGCCAATCTAGACCAGACGGGCAGGGGAGGGGCGTAGCACCAGGAGGCGCGGGGGCATGCCCACTCGGACGGCAGCTCTGATCCGTGGGCGGGGCATAAAGGGAAAGCAAGCTTTCTGTTTTGTGATCCCACGAGGGGTCGAGAAAGCAATCCCGGATGCTTTGGCAAGAACGTCAGGCACCGACCAATCTGAAAGGAACCATCCCATGTTCGCAGGAACCCTCACCCGCAATGTCGAGACCGCCGCCGCTCAGTACACCGGCATGATCCACGGGACGCGCTTTGACATCGCCATCCAGCTCGAGGCACGGGCCAAGATGTCCGAACGCAGCCCGGATTTTGACGTGACGGCAGTCAACAAATCAGGCCGCAAGGTGCGCATCGGCACAGCCTGGAACGAGACCGGCAATGCCAGCGGCAACCCCTACATCTCGATGCAGATCGATGTCGGCCTCGGCCCCTTCCGGGTCAACGCGGTGCAGACGAAAGAGGCGCGCGCGGCACAAAGCGGAGAGTTTGAGATCATCCCGCTGGTCTCGAACGGCCTGATGAAATCCGGGTCCATCTCTGGCGAGCTGACCGCCATGGACGCCGACAACGCCTTCACCGGCTACATCGCCAACATGATGTTCGATCTGGAATTCATGTTGATCGAGAACAGCTACAAGACCGAGGAGACCCACCCCGATTACCGGGTTGAGGTCAGCTCGCCCCGGGGCACACCGATCCGCGTCGGCTCGGCCTGGATGGCGAAAAGCAGCCGCACGGGCAATGACTACCTGTCGCTGCTGATCAACACGCCCGATGGCGACCTGCGCGTCAACGCCGTGCAGAACGAAGAACAGCGCGGCGGGCAGACCTTCTCGATCATCCCGTTCATCGACAGCAGCGAGCAGTCGCAGGACGCGGGCGCGGGGCTCTTGCTGGTCGCCTGATCAGCGCGCGAGAAGAGACGATCTGAAACGAAAGGGGAGCCGTGGGACCACGGTTCCCCTTTTTTCGTGTCAGTTCGAGTCAAAGACCTACTCAAAGCCCTGCCAGATCTGCGCTTACTGCTCCAAACCGATTTGCTGACCATTGGACTGTTGCGGAGCCGCTCAATCATATTACGATAATATACCAATGAAGACTTGTTTGTGAGCGCGCCGATGGCTGGCATACCAAGAACAGAACGCGTCTGGCTCGAGAGGTTTGAACTATGACTGTGCAGGAACCACGCAATTCTGTATCGAAGATTGGGCGCGACGGGATCGACGATAACGCCACAAAGTACGCGGAAGCTCTGAAGCGCCCCGAACGTGAGAACGTTCCAGTTCGTCCAGGTCAAATTGTCTAGGGTTAGCTGAGCTTCGCGCAGTCTTGTTTGATTGGACATAATCAGTTGGCCAACAGTTCTGTTGCGGTTCGTCTAATCCGAGCTTCGGTCGCAGAGTTGCCCTTGCTATATGCATTTGCGATCAAGCGAATAGCCCCACGTACGTCACCCGGAGAATTGCCCCCCTTCTCATCGGACTGGAACGGGGCATCCGTTTCCGTCAAAACGCGCTCCAGGGGAACGGTCTCAAGCAACTTACGCCCCTTCGGAGTCTGCAACATCTGTTCGTTGACTGAAAAGTAGCAGCCCAGATCCAAAGCCCGTCTGATCTCCGATCCTGAGGAATTAAACCAGTGCAACACTGGAACACACGTGCGATGCGCACCAGTTTGTTCGACGACGTCGAGTACCTGTCTGGCGGTTCGAACACTGTGAATGCTGATGACTTTATCGCCGAGCCTTGCGCATAGCGCCATCACTCGTTCGAACACGATCTTTTGACGTTCGAAGGATGAATAGAACCGTCGCCCGGCGTCTAGTCCAACCTCGCCAATATACCTTGTCGAGGGCGCGAGCTCTTCAAAGAGTGACAATTCCGATGCTCTTTGAGCGACCAGCTGCGGGTGCATTCCAAGGGCGGCATGCACGAAGTGGCCATTACGCGCCATGCCCTCATTTCGAGAAAAGGCTTTAGGTGTCGTCGTGACCGCGAGTGTAAGGCACCGCGCGGATTCACACCGCGCATATTCCGCGCGCATGTTCTGACAGAGATCGAGATGGCAATGGAAATCGACGGGGCCGGACCAATCCAAATCAGACATGCATTGTCCTTACACCTTTGAGTATCTGTGATACTTCATCCATGCCACGGCGATACACATCGATATATAAATCTAGATCATCGCGGCACAGCGGCCCCGGCTTTTGCACGAGAAATCTGGCTCGAATGGGATTTTGCCGCAAGTTTTCAGCGGCAAACATAAAGGACCTGATGTTCTTCCCGTCTGCCGACTTCGAGTCCAGAACGTCTTTCTTCAAGTCATCAAGAAAATACTTCGTGGTATCCGCTTCATCGAGCCCGACAGCGAGCGATGCGCGACGGATTAGGCAGGGGACGCAGCGTCCGCAATGCTGGGGCGGCGCGCTCTCGAAACGGACTTGTGCAGGGTGGGAACAAGACATTGAGACCGGAGCAAGTTCGGCAAGCAGGTCGCGATCACCACATTCTCTGGCCATCTCTCCCTTCGTCTTGAAACGATATGGATTTTCCAGCGTCACGTCGACGCCCAAAGCTGTGACCAGTTGCGACATCGATCGGATGAAATGCGGATGGGCCGTCCGCGTGCTAAGTGATCCGAGCCGATGGGCGTCCATGGGTACGTTGAGCGCGATTAACCCATTTTCGGGGATAAGCACCTTGTTCGTAGAGGCGACGGCATCGGCAGCAACCACAGCCAGGCTGTAAAAAAGGAAGGAGCGCGCCCGCTGGTTGTTGTCACTTCCAGCGTCGGCAAAGTCCGACTTTCGGAAACCGATATAGGCCCGGACAGATTTGAACGCGCCGTCATGACGTTCCTTCAATACCTCGAGCAACTGCCGTTGTGCGCTGGATGCCTCTCCGTCCCAGTAGTGGCTGACCAAGAGCGGTCGTTGTCCGGAGGCGAGGAGGTCGATCGCGCCGATGAGACTGTCCAACCCGCCCGAGAACAGGCTCACCTGTGTGAAATCTGTGAGATCCATCTCTTCGGGTTGTTTCGTGAATGACTGAAGATCGTCCGGTCGATCCCGAAACGTGAAGCTCCAATGATCGCCGGTCAAGAATTGCAGCATCCGGGACAGGTGGTCTTGTTGTTGTCGCCAGAGGTCTGGGTCCGCGACGGGAACGCTAAGACTAATCATGCGCGTCCAACCGTCATCGGCGTATCGTTCCCGCGAGACACCAGTGTCGGCGGCGTACACCGCAGTCGCTACGATCATAAGATCGACCGCGGCCTCACTCGGCCTCGCACCTAACTTGAAGAGCTGGTCCAGCAGCTGCCCTAAGCCCCTGTCGAGGTCACCAAAACTGTCGATCATATCGACGGTGATATCTGCCGCGCCCTGAGTGGATTCCTCGTCGTCGCAACCCAATCGTACAAAAACGTTCCGTCTCATTGCATGGTCTCCAGGACTGCGCCTAGCATGTCGAATGTATCGGCATAAACCTCGGAAATGCTTCTGTCGATTTCGGATTGTGTCGGACGCGATCCAACATCGAACCTGCTACCAAGAGCGTCTCTAACCCTTCCCTGAGTAAAATCTCGGGTGATCCGCTCGGCATCCCGGAAATCGGCGTCGGACGCGGATCCGTGCAACGCGTTCGTCCCGATTTCGTTCAAGACCTTTGTCACCACGCTCCGGGTGATCACGTCACATAGGAATTCATCGAGTTGATCTTTTGAAAGCTCATCGAATGCGCCGGGATCATCTTCCGCAACCTCTGCGATCGCTTCGAGCATCGCGTCACGGGCGATCGATTCATCGATCGTCCCACCATCGGGACAGATGATCTCCGCCAAGGCTTCGAGGACCTCTGCGGCTGGACGGCCCGCAAGGCCCTGGAGGTCAAATCGGGCGAGCGCCGCCTCGGCACCTTCGTTCACGAAGGCGCTTGCGAGCCCGGCGACACCGGATGCAACTCGGGTAGAATGCGGCATTCGCCGTGCGGCCCCGGCACCGCCCCCCGCGGCGCGAACGTAACCCTTTAACGCCCGTCCGAGCGACTTGCTCCCGCCACCGTTCGTAAATCGGGTGAACTGTCCGCGAGGATAGGTGAATGCGCCGCCGGGAGGGGCCACGGTGAGCGGCGCCTGCGCTGCGCCGCTCTCGTCCGGGGTCGAATTTTCGGTGTCAGAACCGTCACTTCCGTTTTTACCGGACCCATCTTCACCACCGCCCATGCCCGGATCGACGCTGTCGACCCAATCCGGAACAAGGCCGGACGCGGGGCCGCTGTATGAACTCGACGTTCCCATTATCCTGTCCCGTTCCTACGGCCACTGCGGCCACCACCCGCCGCGAGTTGGAGTGGTTTGTTCTGATCAAGTTTGGCCCAGCCCTCCTTGAGTTTAGCAAACTCGCGTTTGGCCTCCGTCCTGGTGAAGATCTTGTCCCACCCCGCGGCCGCCCAAGGTCCTAGCTGACCGCTTGGTAGGTCGGCTAGAAGGCGAACAGTAGGGGTCTGGAGATTGGCGGATATTTTGCAAAGCTCCGCAAGGCCTTCGATGCCATCTGGCCGCTTCTTCAAGTCCGTTGCAGCCCTGATCCGTGCGGCCACCACGTCAAAGATCTGCTCGATCTCTCCCGGCGTGAGCTTTACGATTTCCACCGCGGCAGCGCGCGCGCCCAGGGTGCTGCCGCAAAGTTTCTCGATCCAGTCCTCTTTCAGCGCGAGATTAGAGCCTGCAGTGAAAAGCGCCTTGCGGTCTCGGGACACGAACAAATACGGGCGCAAATCCTCATCCTTGAGGGCGGGAGCGACTAGAGCCCATCGTCTGACCCATTCACTAGAAAGGAGGTCATCCTCTGGGAGCTTGTCGGTTTGACCCTGATCCTTAGCGGCGGCCGGGTTTATGGCTTGCTCGGACTCCTCATCATCCGTGCGTAAAGCTTTTTCGAGTGCTGCAACGGTCTTGGATGAGCCACTGACAGCGGCCTCCGCCTCGAGACGTTCGAAGAAATCGGACTTGAAGCGTTCCGCGAGCATCAGTTTGGCGAGGACGGCGGGGTTCACTTCGTCTCCGATCCCGCGTGCGTCCGCGATCGCCAGACGGAGATTGAGAGTGTTTAGAAATCTCTTGATCTGCCTTGGATTTCCTTGAGCGCCCTCGGCCAGTGGCAACGCGAGTTGATCCGCTAGAATGAGCGCGTTCTCCAGTTCCGCCGAGACCGCGCCAAGACGCTCTTCAATGACGCCGCGGCTCAGACCGCTCCCGTCCCAAGGGCGTCTCAAGGCTTCACGACCCAGTTCGAGTAATGTCTTGAAGGGTATCGAACCGGTGTCGAGGGAGCTTCCGGCCACGAGGAGCGTCAGATAAATCTTGGTCTCGACGTATCCGAGTGGAGGCAGACGGAACGGTACCTGAATGAGCTTTTCAAGGTAATTCCGGGCATAGGTCGACGGGCCGGATGATAGTGGCAAGTCCGGGAAATGAGATCTGACGGCGTATTCGATCATCCCCTCGTCGGCGGCGATGACAAAGGCCGCGCCTGGCACGAATAGGAAAAGCCGTATCGCCTCAAGCGTCTCGATCGCGGTTGCGGGAAGACATCTGTCCAGATCGTCAACAACGACGACGAGCCGATCAATGTCCGCCGCCTCGAGGAGTTCCTCGAATTCCGCCCTGAAGGCATGGATGTGGGCGGGCAAGGTTTCGACTTCGGGGTTATTGAGACAATCTGTGACATTCTTGACGTATCCCGTCATATCGCCAACTGTGAGATCTCCGCCACCGGCAAGGAGCTTCTTCCCCTGTTCCATCAGCCCGCTAAGCATGTCCGGGGACGGGATACCGGTGAGGCCGGTCAGGGCGAGACCGCCCGCCTTGGACGCGACCTTCATGAGATCGACGCGCTTAAGCAGCTTTTTTGACGTGTCTTTCAGCTTGGTTGTGGGCGTCCGATCCCGCAGCAATTGTTCGACGATCGTTTCGATTACGACGGTTTTCGCGTCTTCGAGGCCCTGGAACAGCCAGCCGTTGAACCGGATGACGGATGCGCGATCGTCATCCGAGAACGCGTCCTCCAGCATGAGCAATACGCTCGACTTTCCAGCACCCCAATCCCCATGGACGCCGACCGTGAGAGGTTCGGCACCGGAGTCTCTGATCACCTTCGCTACAGTCGCGGAGATGGCCTCCGAGTAAATCATGTCAACGGCGGTCTCGTTATCTGGAATAATCATGAAAGTTCTTTTCCGTAGTGAATCATAATCCAAAAATTGCCGCTTTCGCGCGGCTCGTCTTTTTTTCGCCTGCTACCTGTTTAGTCGTGTACCTGCGCATCTTCGAGATCGTTGGTCGCACCTACTGCTTTGGATCTCATCATAGCAATTCTCGGACAGGAACGAACACCTGATTGGTTTCGGCGGCTCGCCGCAGCTTTCCGTCAAGAACGTCGATCAATGAGAGACGGTTGTGAACGACCTGATGCAGATCGAAGCCATCGGCGCAGATTATGTTCGTGCGCCTACCCGTCCCAAAAGCTTTCAGGCCATCTACTGAGAAACCAGAGTTACTGATAAAGAGTCCACGCGTCCACGTCGCCTTGCCAGAGACTTTTCCAGAAAAGGTTAGCAGATCGGATTGCCCTGTGAGGCCAGCCTGCCATTTGGCTTCGACAAGGTAAGTCTCGCCGTGCAGCTTGAAACTTCCGTCAATCTGTTCTCCTGTTAGCTTAAAAGGTGCTCGCGGCGTCAGTCCGTAGGCTGCAAAAAGTTCAGTTAGAAAGCCTTCATATTCGTAGCCGCGCCGCTGTGGAGGGTGGTCAAATAGGCCGATCAGTCGCGCCGATAGTGTTTTTGCCAGCTCGTCCGACAGCGTGGTGGTTCTCGTTTCCGCCGGCAGCGTCTCCGGCTCGATTTGGTCACTCGGTAGGGAATCAAGAAATGCTGGATCGTTGAGCT
This sequence comes from Roseovarius sp. MBR-51, assembly GCF_053628575.1. NCBI lineage: Bacteria > Pseudomonadati > Pseudomonadota > Alphaproteobacteria > Rhodobacterales > Roseobacteraceae > Roseovarius > Roseovarius sp. MBR-51. The sequence continues at coordinate 2,192 of NZ_JBRJGQ010000039.1, read as the reverse complement.
CGGGCACCTTTAGCGACAGGCGCAAGAGGAGCAGATTTAATGCATTTACCTCCGCACGGGTTAGCGGATCTCCTTTGCCTCTACGCCAGGTCATCGATTGCCGTACGATCGTCAACATCAATGGGCTAAACTTGTGTCGCCGCTGACCGAGGGTTGATGATAACATTTGGACGATCGCGGGGCGTTTGCTCCCGCCCGTCCACAAGTCTTGGCATTGGACTTGTGCAGCCGCCAATGGGAATGCGGTCCGGGAGTTTCCGCTCCCAGGCAAAAAGTTGTAGAGCAGGTCTGCTAGGTCCTCAATGCATTGTTCCTCGACGAGATTCATGAGCGACTCCACAGGCATGAAAGCGGGGCCGCGAACATGTTCTCGCCGAAAGGGACGACCTTATCGTGGTCGTAAAGAACCATTCCCTGGACGAATTTCTCTCCGCATGCGTCTGCGAGCTTGCGCATGCCTGAAAAATCTCCCGCCGAAACGGTGGCGGATGACTTTACTTCGATCCCGACGACCTCGCCGCGGCGGTTCTCCAACACGATATCGACCTCGTTCTTATCTTTATCCCTGAAATGCGAAAACGTGCACCTCTGTTCGCTCCACGTCGCGATCTTCCGCAATTCACTGAACACGAAGGTCTCCAGGATTGCACCGAAGCTCGTTTTGTCCTTACCGACCACTTCCGGTGATACATCGCGCATCGCCGCGAGGAGGCCCGCATCGAGAAAATGTAACTTGGGTGACTTGGTCAGGCGTTTCAGACGGTTTGTGAACCACGGCTTCAGGGTATGAACGAGGTAGAGGCTCTCGAAGACACTCACATACTTCTGCGTGGTGACATGATTGAGGTCGAGGCCGGCACCGATACCCGTGTAGTTGACTAACTGACCTGAGTGCTCGGCAAGTACTGACATGAGTTTTGGCATGATGGCGAGTTGTTCGATCTGTGCGACGTCACGGACGTCACGCTGGACGATCGCATCAAGATAGCTATGATACCAATCCTGTTTCCGTGACCATCGCGTTCGGCTGAGCGCTTCGGGATACCCTCCTGAAAGCACGTTGATAACGAGCTCGTCGCCTATGATCATGTGGTCGGCCGTCGGCCTTTCTCCGGTGAATGCTCGATCAATGAAGTCTGATTTAGTGCCCAGTATTTCTGCCTGTGAGAGAGGCAGTAACCGAACGACCTCCATGCGACCGGCAAGGGAATCCGCCGCTTTTGGAATGGTCATCAGGTTGGCCGAACCTGTTAGGAGGAACCGCCCTGGTGTCTTGTCGTCATCGACTAGGTTTTTAATGGCGAGTAGAAGGTCGGGCGCGCGTTGGATCTCATCGATCACCGCGCGGTCCAATCCGCGGACGAAACCGATCGGATCATTGATTGCTGACCGCAACACGTTGGCATCGTCCAATGTCAGAAAGGGTGTCTTGTCCGACGCGATGTCGGTTGCAAGCGTCGTTTTGCCGGACTGACGCGGCCCCGAGATGAGAACCACGCGGGTGTCGGACAGCGCCTCTTCCACTCTAGCCTTGGCAAATCTTGGGTACATCGTCGTACGGCTCCTTTCGACAGATTGAAAGTGTGCACCCGACCAATTGAAAGTCAAGCGCCGACTGATTGAAAGATAGTGCCCGACTAAATGAAAGCGTACAGCCTCAAGCTCGCAAGTTTATGGTTCTGGCGACGATCCTGCCTACTTTGGGAACGCGAGTATTTGGTCGTCTATCGTGAACCTGAGCCTTGCGGCCTCCCCAGCTCGGCTTCGCGTGTCGCAGGGGAGAACGGCCCTTCGGTCCGTCGCGCATTCGGCCATGCGGCCTCACCGCGGCGTCGCGCCCGGCATCCCGGTTTGCCCGCCTCGCGAGCACGTCCCTCCCCAGCCGCTCCGCCGGATTGCGCTCTGGTCTGTTTTGGCCCGAGGCCAAAACGATCCTGCCGCTTCATCCGTCTTCCGCGTCCGGTCGGGCCGTTTGCCTACTCGGGTCGGGCAAACCTACCCTCAAAACACACACACATGAGTGCGGAAGCATATCCTCCGGATGGCCCCCAAATCAGCCCGCGTCAAGGATCGCAAAACTTTTCGGCGAGGGCGGGGGGTTCTGTCGCAAAGTTTCCGGGAGTTCTTCCTTGTCTTTGATTTTGGCGCTACATCGGGCAAAAACCAAGACTAGGTTCGGTACGGATGACAGT
>NZ_JBRJGQ010000038.1:0-11385 GCF_053628575.1 Roseovarius sp. MBR-51 | reverse complement strand
CGATATGCCGGTCTCGCGCCTGCACGAGTTGCTGCCGTGGGAATGGAACGCAGCAGCGCACCAGGTCAAGGCTGCCTAACCACGGTCCTCGGCGGCTTGCAGTTACCCACAAATATCGGTCGGGGGCCTTGCGAGACGTACACCTTCAACGAGGTCGGCGAGGCGTGAGAAGCCGCGCCATATGACCGTCGTCCCTGGCGGTGCGTCGGAAGCGCGGTCGAGATAGCCTCCGAGTCGTGCGACCGCCCTGACGTAGAATTCCAGGTCGCGAAGTGCGTGCTGCTTCCGTTCCGGTGCAGCTTGGTCGAGCAGATTGCGCTCGTCCGCCGTGAAGATAGCTGCGGGGTCGGCTGCCGGTGTCTTGCGGCTGAGCATTGCCAGCCATGTCACCCGCCACGTCACCACACAGCAGAGCGCGATGCAGTTGGCCAGGCGATTGGCCGTGGCCAAGCGTAGTTCCTCAATCCGGCAGCCGGTCTTCAGCGTCCGGAAGAAGGTCTCGATTTTCCAGCGCAGGGCGTACCATTCGAGCTTATTCACGGCCTCCGCGTGGCTCCCGACGGGCAGGTTAGTGATCAACTTCCAAAACAGGGGCGCCCTGTCCTCCGGCGGGTCGAGCTCCTCGGCATGAATGATCTGTAGTTCCTGGTGCCGGTATTTCCGCTGCTTTCCGATTGGCGGACGGACCGTCATCGTGGCATGCCGGACCGATAGGACCGCGCAATGCTTCTTGCCCTGCGCATCCCTGAACCGCACCTCGTGGGTGCCGCTCGCCTGCACCTCCGCCATGACCTTGGCGATGGTCGTCCCGCCATCTTCTGCCAGGCGGTCGACGCAGCTCCGGACCAAGAAGCCAGTCCCGAGTTCCTCTGCAAGGCAGTACAGCTCGTAGATGTCGCTCTCCCGGTCTCCGACATGCACGCAACGCTCCGGCGCACCCGCCAACTCGGTCGACAGGCGCAGATTGTCGAGCCAGCGCATGCTCTCCTTTTGCTCAATGGGCACACGGGTCGGATTGATCCTTCGCTTGAGCGCGGCGGTGCCCTTGAAGGCGGCGCGGGACCAGAACTTTGCTGCTGTCAACCCGAGCGGCAGACCGTCCGGGGTGATCGCCAGGCTGGCATGCATCTGGAACCCGCAGACCACATGTTTCTTACGCCGACCGTCCTTCAGCTTCTGCCCGGTCGAGACATGGGTGAACCCAATCTTTTCCGGAGACGCGCGCTTAAAGTTGAATTCTGTCGTGTCCTGCAGGATAAGAATTGGACCGCTGGTTGCCTGGATGCGCAGGGCAGAAGCCGCAAAATGTCCCTCAAGGATTCTATGTTCGCTGACATTTCCGTTAGAAAAGAAACGATAGGCCGCCTTGGTGTTCGACCAGTCCTGAAACGCCGTCGGCAGTGATTTGCCCGGTCGCTCCCCGAGGGCCTCGAGTATCGCGCCGAGCCTGCGGTTCAATCGCTCATCCCCTAAGTCGCAACCGGCGGTTTCTGTTTTCACCCAGCTCTGTCCCATGCCTGCACCTCCTACTCGGTGCCACATGACGAATCATGATCGGTTCCTTCCGAACAAGGCCAAGACTGACAGGTGAATCAATTCGCCGCACCACTTGTGGGTAACTGCAAGCCTCGGCGGATGCTTACGAAGCAGGCTTACGCTAAACGTAATTATGCTGCGAGCTGGGGGAACTGCTGGAATGCGGTGATGCCACTGGCGTTGAATTGCCTTTTGCGGATCATGTGTGCGACCTCGACTCCGGCAAGGGTTGCGGACACGGAATGAAAGGCCTTGAAGCCGAGCATCCGCCCCGTGATGCGATTGATGAACCGATGATTCTGCTCAAGGATATTGTTCAGGTATTTGACCTGTAGGATCTTGATAGTCTGACCCGTTCTGGTGAATTTGAGGATCACATTCACGGCTTCCAGCCCCGCCTGGTTGGCGCCGCTTTGGTCGATAACGATGCGGTCGGAGACACCGTTGTTGCCAATAGCACGCCTGAAGAGGGTATGCGTCGGTTCCGGCCCATTGAGTTTTCACTTGCGGTCGTGGACGACCGTGCGTCTGGGTGACATATTCGCCTTCGTGAGCGCTCAGATGAGCTCACTGGGGACTCCCGGATGAGCTCATTGTGAGGGCTGGGGCGCGGCGGCGTAGGCCCATGGCATCAACGCATCGATGTCGTTGTCGAGATGGCCGTTGGCGAGCTTGGTGAAGAGATCACGCAGGTAGGCATAGGGTTCGACGCCGTTCATCTTGCAGGATCCGATCAGGCTGGCGAAGCGCGCCTAGGAACGGCCGCCCTCATCGTGGCCGGCAAAAAGCGCGTTGCGGCGGTTCATGGCCGGGCTGCGGATGGCGTTCTCGACCAAGTTGGAATCCATGTCGACACGGCCGTCGTCAAGAAAGAGCCGGAAGCCGTCCTGGCGCCGGAGCATGTAGGCAAGTGCGGCGCCGAGGTCGGATTTGCGCGAGATGCGTGCGGCCTGTGCGGCCAGCCAGGCGAAGAACTGCTCCACCAAAGGGCGGGACAATTCCTGGCGGACGGCCTGGCGCTGATCAGGCGCGGAGCCACGGATGCTGTCCTCGACCTTGTAGAACGCAGCGATGCGCACCAGCGCCTCGTCGACGATGGGCGAGCCCTTCTTCGGCTTGGCCTTGATCAGCTTGCGCCGTCCATGTGCCCAGCAGAAAGCCAACCGCAAGGGATCGCCGCCCGTGCGCTCTGGCGTGGCGAGGTGGGTATAGGCGCCATAGGCATCGACCTGAATCGTGCCGTTGAAGCCGGTGAGGATCTCATCGGCATATTCGCCCTTTCGGCCGGGCGATAGTGGAACGCCACACTTGGGGGCGCGGTGCCGCCCCAGCCGCGGTCGTCGCGCAAGACCGCCTACCGATAGCCGGTCTTGGTTTTTCCGCGCCCGGGGTCCAGCACCGGTGCGGTCGTCTCGTCAACATTGAGCCGGGTGCTGCCCTGTTTCAGCAGCACCGCCATGCGGTCCACCAGCGGCGCGATCAAGGCTCCTGTCCGTCCCATCCAGTCGGCCAGCACGGACCGGTCGATCGGCACGCCGTGCCGGGCCATGACCACCGCCTGGCGGTTCAGCGGCATGTCCTCGGAATGCTTGGACACCGCGATCTGGGCCAGCAGCGCCTCAGTGGGCCAGCGGCCCTCCAACAGATGCGCGGGTGCCTTGGCCTGCACCACGCCCGCACGCCCCTTGGGGCAGGCGTATTTAGGGCGGATCGTGACAGTCACCTGATAGCGCGCCGGGATGTAATCCAGCCGATCGACCCGATCCTCGCCGATCCGCACCATGTCGCCACAACCGCATGGGCAAACGATGCTCTTGGGTTCGATGACGCGCTCGACGCGCCGCAGGTGTTCCGGCAAGGCGCGCGCCTTGCGCTTCTTGCGCGGCGCCTTCTTTTCGGGATGAGTCTCGCTGGCCGCAATCTTCGCCTCGATCGCGGTAATCTGTTCCTGGGTCTCGGCGATGGCCGCTTCCAGATCCTCCAGCGCCAGTTCGAACTGCGCGGGGTCCAGCTTTTCCGATTTCGGCCCGAACTTCGCATGCCGGTATTGTCCGACCTGACCTTCCAGCTTCTCGACCAGTGCCGTCAATTCGGTGATGAAGGCGTCTTTCTCAACCCCCACAGCCTGTTCATGCAGGCGGGTCGCACGCTCGACCGCGGCTTCAAACCGTGCCGCTTCCAGCGCCGCAGACTGTGCGGCAAAGGCCTTCATCACCTCGGGCGGAAGGTCTGGAAACTGGCTGAGATCGAACGGCTGCGACATCCGGATTCATAGCCGATCTGGACAGAAAAGGCCAATAAAACATCGTCAAAACAGCTGAGTAAATCATCCCGCCGCAATGGGTGGAGCGACCCGTTGCGCAACGATGCTGCGCCAATCCAGCCCCTCGAACAAAGCCTCAAACTGGGCGCGCGACAGCCGCATTGTCCCATCCTAAACCTTCGGCCAGGCAAAGCTGCCCTGTTCCAGAACCTTGTAGACCATCACGAGACCTGTTCCATCCCAAACCAAAATCTTCAACCTGTCGCCGCGTTTCGAACGGAACACGATCGTTACCCCGGAATGCGGATCGAGCTTCAGCTCGGTCTGCACGATCCGCGCGAGCGCCTGAGGGCCGCAGCGGAAGTCTACCGGCCGCGTCGCAATAAGGATCGGCTGGCGCTGTCACGCGACGATCATGCCGGTCCTCGCAGCGCACGCGCCACCGCTGCTGCCCGTTCTGCCGGAACATCGCCCGGCACCCGCAGCACGAAGTCGCCACCGATCTCGATGGTAATGACACCTGCAGCCCGATCGGCATCCGCTGACGGACCGGTATTTTCTGGCTCGACCGAAGCCGGCACAAAAGCCGGAAGGTTATCCTTCGACATCCATGACATGGCGTCGGCGGGCAGGACCAGAAGACCCTCGCGGGCCTGACACCGCCAATCCGAAAGCTGATGCGCTGCCAGATCATGCTTACGTGCCACTTCCGCTACCCGCGCGCCCGGCTGAAAGCTCTCGGCCACGAGGCGGGCTTTCACATCACCCGGCCAACGCCGATATCCACGCGTCCGCTGCACAACTTCGATGCGGCTGTCAAATCCGTCCCCGCCATCCGCCATCGTAGTCTCCTTCTGAATGCTCAGAACGAAACTCGCCGCTAAGGCAGCATCGTGAAACCGTTGAAATCAATGGGACGGGGACGCCGCTCTGATGTCTTTTTTCAAGGATTTTTTCACGCGAATGGGAACGCCAAGGCGTTTTCCGCCATTTGGACGCCCAAGGGTGGGCACGAGGTCTGTAGACGTCGGTGAACAAGCTCTGATACGCGGGTTGGATACCGCATGACCGATTTTGCGTCTCGGGGCTATTCCTATCTTACAGCGAGCATCAACATACGTTGGCTTCAAAGCGAGTGCCGGATATTCCCTTGCCGTTGACCTCGCGCCCGCCATTTGGCGCATGTGAATGCGGTCATCTCGCTGGCATAGTTCGGCGGGCAATATCCCACATAAAGGCCGCCATCTCACGCGCAATGGCGGTAGTCACAACCGTTGATTTCTTCCCGCTCTGAATGAGCTGGCTATATCTTGTTGTCACGCGTGACTGCGCTTTCCAAGCGATGTCCTGCACCTCCGCTGGTTGCTCTAGAAGAATGTATAGTTTCTTTGCGCCTGGTCGTGCCTGCAGCCGATACATCCAGGCACCCTCGATCAGTTTGTGGCGAACCCGTGAATTCCCTGCGCGGGTGATGCCACCACGCTTCGTCGTTTTCCCCGGTTGAGTATTCGCTTGGCACAAGTCCCAGATAGGCCATGAGCTTTGCCGGCGACTCGAAGCGGCGCACGTCTCCGATCTCTGCCATGAAGGTGACGGCGCTGATCAATGCAACACCCCGCATGGCCGGCAACGCATTCACCGCTGGGGCGAGGTCCCATTCTGGCACCAACGCCTCGATATGCCCGGTCAATCGATCGACCCGTTCCGTCGCATATCGCTCCGCTTGCAGCATCTCGTGAAGGGAGATCTGATGTGTGGGATGATTAAAATTCTGGCTTTGTAGCCATCTACGATACCGCATCGTCCAGGATTTGGTCCGATGATAGACCCGCCCGTGACGCAGCATAAACGCTGAAACGAGCTGGCGTTTGTGTCGTTGGTCCTCTGCCGCACTTTCCCGAGCCCGGACAAGATCGCGCATTGCCTCATGGGTTTCATCAGGAACCCAGATCGGCGTCAGTTCCCCGGCGAGCAATAGCCGGGCAAGTCGAATGGCATCCAGCCGGTCTGTCTTTACCCGCTCACCGGCACGCACTGGAATCAAGGAAGGCGCGACCACGCAGCATTCGAAGCCGAAAGCACGCACCTGCCGATAAAGGCCATATCCGGTTGGCCCTGCTTGATAGCATACTGAGACAGGTGACCCTCGCGCCGAAAGTTTCTTGAGCAGCCGGTCGACGCTGGCAGGAGCGTTCTAAAATGTGCCGAAGCTGAGAACCTCGTCATGCACCCCACCACTGGCCATTGCAACCGCAAGTTTATCCTGCGAAACATCGATCCCAACATCGATCCCAACATCGATCGTTAGTTGTTCGTTCGTCATGCCTTCCTCCATCGCAGATCGACGGCACTTGCCGCCATTCCATCAGAATACAGGCTGATCCGTCATGCGCGCGCCGCTGGAAAAAGACATGCGGTCTTACGTAGTTTCTGGCGAGTTTTTCGTATCGGGTTGCGATGCGCCGCCAATCCTTCAGCCGACAGAAAGCACGCTCGATCAGGTTTTGGGCGCGGTAGGTGTCGGTATAGTTTTGGATGGGCCGTTGGCGCGATCTGGCACGAGGGGATGACGGCCTCGGTTTTGGTTGCTGCGAGACGGTCGCGCAGGCTGTTCGCGTCATAGCCCTTGTCGGCCAGAAGGCGGGCCGGTGCGGGGCATTTGTCCAGAAGTGAGGGGGCGTCTGAGATGTCGGCGTGGCTCCCGGGGCTAAGGCTGAAGGCCACCGTCCGCCCGCAATCATCTGTCAGGGCATGGATCTTGGTGGTCGGCCCGCCACGCGAGCGCCGGATGGCTTGAACTTTCGCTCCCCTTTTCCACCATGGGCGGAGCGATGGGCGCGCTCGGCGGAGCCGTCGATGCTCAGGTCATCGGGCAGTTCGGCCCGCGCCACAAGGTCAGCGAAGATGCTCCTCCAGAGGCGCGATGGCTCCACCGGTTGAACGGGTTGTAGATCGTGGTTGAGGGCCTTAGGTGGACGGGCAATCCTCCCAGCGACACCCTATCCGCAGCCCATGGATTATACAGCTGATAACCCGGCGGTCATCCACCCGCCGCGCGCCCGGCTGGTTCTTGGACAAAAGCGGTTCTATCGCCGTCCAAGCCCGGTCCGAAAGCCAAAATCCTGCCTACATTGCTCACCTGATTTGCACAACAGGGTCAAGTGAAACACCTGATACACAATAGATCAATAGGTTGATTGAGTTTTGAGCCTAGTGGAAAAATACGAAATGATCCAGATCCGCAAGTTTGGTAAATTGGTTGTTGAGCGTGTCCAGATTCGGATGCTTGCTACTCTGGTCTTCTTCACGTACCGAATAAATGGTTCCTTTTTCACGTACCGATCGAAAGGTTAAAGCCCGGGCTTCTTCCTCCCTCTGCGGCACTGGGATTGATTTCAATGTGTTCAGAAGGCGCCGGATCGAACGCAGTTCATCGCCAGCCTGCCGAAGTTTGGTTTCTAAGTCATCCATTGTCTTCCCAGAAAATTAAACTCCCTAGCCTGCTTCCTATGCCGGGGGTGCTAAGTCCAGACACTTTACAAGATTGCGGCGTCATCGGCATGAAACTTCTTATTGTTGCGCCTTATCGTGTGTGGTGTCACCAAGGTCCGCCCTATATAAAATGACAGCGCGCAGAAAGCGTTGCGGCTAGGCTAAAGCATTTTGCTTTTAATCTAAGGCATATTCGGCGGCCTTTATGAAGTTCCAGCATTCCTGTGGCTCGACGAGGTCGCAGATGTCGCCAAGAGCTTCAAACAGGGTGTCGAAAGTTCGGGCTCCGATCCGGCGCAAGTAGGCTTTGAGCTTTGAGAAGGCCATCTCGATTGATTGTGTGGATGGCTCCTGCTTCAAATGGCGCCGTGATGCGCCATAATGGGATGGTATTGTCCGCGCTGGCTCGGTTGATCTGAACAGCTTACGGGCGTTTTCTAAGTGGTTTTCCGCCTCAGTTTTGCCGCTGCCGCTGCGGATATCGGCTGGTTGAAGCTGACCTGATCGGGGGTTCTGCCGTCAAGCGATGAATGTGGGCGGCGGCTGTTGTAGAAGCTGAGATACCGGCCGATCCCGGCCCGGGCCTCGGATACGCTGGCATAGGCGCGCAGGTCAACCTCCTCGTATTTGATAGTGCGCCACAGCCGATCGACGAAGACATTGTCGCGCCATGCGCCTTTGCCATCCATGCTGATCTTGATCTGGTGGGCGGCCAGCACCTTGATGAACTCGGTCGAGGTGAACTGGCTACCCTAATCCGTGTTGAATATCTCGGGCGTGCCATGACGTGCCAGCGCCTCCTCCACCGCTTCTTTGCCAGAGTCGGCCTCCTGCGTGATCGACACCCGCCACGCCAGGACGCGGCGTGTGAACCAGTCCAGCACGGCGGCAAGATAGATGAGCCTGCGCACCATCGGGATGTAGGTTCTATAATTGATCATCTGCGCTCGTTGATATTGTCGCGTGTATCGGCCACCTGCAAGGTTCTTTTCGAAGTCATCCCATTTGGCGCTTCATCTCGGCATCCAAGGCGTCGACTTCCCGAACGTGATATTCGCGATGCGTAGGGCTCGCATGTAGATCGCTCGGGTTGTGTCGAATGCCTGCCGCTGTGGTCGGTACGGCAACTTTTTGCGGGCGCGTGTATCGCGGCTCGCGTGTACTTTATTCAGGCCTCCTGTGCTTCAAATTCGGTGCCATCTTTCCAGATCGCATGCAAGATGGATCACGGATAGCTTTCGGGTCAAGGCACAACGGCCTTCTTGTGGCTTGTGCGCTCTTTCAGAGCCGTTGCCCAATCTATGAAGGGCTGATCCGGACCGGATTTCACCCGACAAAACAGGCTATTGGCTGCCTCGTATAGAACCGTGCGCAACATGCGGTCGCCATGCTTTGATATCCGGCCACCAAAATCGATGTCGCCAGATTGGTAGCGTCTCGATGTCAGGCCGGTGTAGGCTCCGACGAATCTGGAGCGTTTGAAGCGGTCCGGCGTGTCGATCGTCGCCACAAACGTGACGGCACTGACGGCTCCGACGCCCGGTATTGTCATCTGCCTGCGGCAGGTTTCATCATTGCGCGAATGACGGGTCATCTCTTTGGTCAGAACTGCGGCCTGACGAAGCGCTTCTGTCCGCAACTTCAACAACGGTTCGATGACTCCAGCCAGAACGGCACGCCCTTCCAGAACTTTCCGGACCCGCTGCTCATAGGTTTGCAATTGCTTCGGCAATCTGATCCCAAAACTGGCCAGTAACCCGCGTATCGTGTTTTCCGTGTTCATGCGCATTTTGATGGCGACCTCGCGGGCGCGCAAGAGCGCGCGACGTTCCTGGGCAAGGCGGCTCTTGACCTCGATTCTCTTATAAAATCCCGTCCGGGCCAACTCCGACAGCATGGCAGCGTCATTCTCGTCGGTTTTGTTGTGCATCTGGCTCAGAACCGCATGAGCCTGACGTGCATCGATACAAACCATTGGAAAGCCCCTCTGGCTGAGTTCATCATACAACCAGTTCGCCATCCGGCCCGTCTCGAGGACGACACATACGATATGCTCCATCTCCACACTCAACGCGCGTGAGAGGACGTGCGGGTCGGTAGGCTTCTTGAACGACGTCACGATGTCACCGCGATCATCCCGCAGGTAAACCGCCGTTTCATCCTTCGATACATTAAGGCCAACAAAATAACGTTTCATCGCAGCTCTCCTTTTTCAGATGCGGCAACTATGCACTGCCCGAGAGCGCGGATGATCAATTACTCAGAGTGATGTCCATCGCCCAGACCTAGTTGGGGCAGGTGATCGCCAACCCCTTGAGCAGGTAGGGATAGAGCTTGTGCGCCGGCGCCGGGTTCGAGGTGTTCGGCTTGCAATAAAGCGCCTTGATGCCCATGCGCTTCATCAGCGTGGCAACGTGCAGTCGCCCGACCTTGAACCCTTCCTGAACCAGCAGACCCCGCAGCATGCGGCTGCCGGCAAAGGGTAAGTCCATGTGCAGCTTGTCGATCCGGTGCATCAGCTTCAGATCGGCAGCCGACACCGGGCGCGGCTTGTAATAGACGCTGCCCCGGCCGATCCCCAGCATGATTGCTTGGCAGCTGACACTCAGCTTGGCAGTGGGATTGATCATTAATGGGATGGTCCGCCCCGCACCCAAGCGTCAGTATTGCGGCATCGCAAAGCAGAAGGAGAGAAAGGATGCGAACCAAACCAATCCCTGGGACTGCCGCCTTCGGCATTGATATCGGCAAGAAGGTGTTCCACGTTGTGGCCCTGAACGCTGCCGGCGCCGTTATCCAGCGTGCCAAGTTCTCGCGTGACACGCTGATGGCGTTCTTCGAAGTTGCACCGAAGGTGCTGATCGGCATGGAGGCCTGTCCGGGCTCACAATGGCTGGCGCGCCGGCTGCCTGCGATGGGCCATGACGCCCGGATCATTCCAGCACGCTTCGTGAAGCCCTATGTCAAATCCAACAAAACAGATACCGTCGATGCTGCGGCCATTGCCGAAGCGGTGACGCGACCGACCATGCGCTTCGTGGAAGTTCGAACGCCCGAACAGGTCGATCTTCAGGCACTTCACCGCATCCGCGACCGGCTTGTTGGGCAAAGAACTGCTCTGATGAACCAAGCGCGCGCATTCTGCATTGAATACGGATTGGCCATGCGAGTTGGAGCTGGCGGCTTCCATGCCGATATCCGGAGGCATCTGGCGAACGAGGAGAATGACCTGACATCGACCATGCGGGTGCTGCTCGCCGAGTTGCTGGATGACCTCGCCTACATCGAAGGCCGCATTAAGGCCGTGAATGGAAAGGTAGAAGCCTATGCCCGCGAGAACGATACCGTCAGCCGCCTCGTCACAATTCCGGGCATCGGGGCGCTTAGCGCAACCGCGCTTGTCGCCGAAGCGGGCGACGGACGACAGTTCCGCAAGGCGCGTGATCTGGCCGCGTGGCTGGGGCTGGTGCCTGCAGAGCACTCGACCGGGGGCAAACAGACACTTCTGGGCATCAGCAAACGCGGCAATCGCTATGTGCGGCGCCTGATCATCCATGGCGCGCGGTCATGCTTCTTGCACTTGAATCGGGCGAACCATGCCCTCAGAAGCTGGCTCTCTGCCCTTGAAGCACGAACGCACCGGAACAAGGCCGTGGTTGCCTTGGCAAACAAGCTGACGCGCATCGTCTGGGCCGTGCTGACCAAACCAGGTAGCGTTTATCTGCGGACGAAAGGGGCAGCCTTGAGCTGACCTCTTAACCGCAGAACCAATTGCAGGGGACGTGATGACCAAACGGTTGATCGACCACGGGTAAGCCACGCGCAAAAAAACGGGACACCGTCCCGTGCCACTAATCTGGAACCCGAGGTGCGGATTTCATCAAGGCCTTGTCGCCAAAAGCGGCTGACTGATCAGAGGCCGGATACATTTACGCAAGCCGGTGCGTCACCCACGAAAACCTTGCAATAGCGGGGCGGACCATACATTTTTTGCGCTCGGCAACAGACCCGCCTTGTCGAGCGCGCCAGGCAAAAAGTCGGACAAAAAATCATCCTCCAGCGTCAGCTCTCCGAACTTTGCGTGCAGGGTCTTC
>NZ_JBRJGQ010000037.1:0-11969 GCF_053628575.1 Roseovarius sp. MBR-51 | reverse complement strand
ACATCCAGTCTCATAAATACCGGTACAGAATCTCATGAACCCCGACTCGTTTTTCAGGGAAGTGCTTGAATCTCATGAATTCCGGCTATCCGACAGACTACCCATGTTTTTGAGCATATCATTTTTACGTCCGATAATGCAAGATTATTGGACATTAGAGCAAGAGATAGTGTGAGGCGGTTTCTACGCTATTTACTGGCCGAAAGCGCCGTATTGGGATAGCGTCCCGGCATGACGTTTGCTCGCGACACCCGCACCAGCGACCCTGAAACGATACCCCGGATGCCAGCCTGGGTCATCGCCACACGGGTTGAAACCCTTGAAGATGTGGCGTTTTTGTCAGGTGCAGCGCTTACTCACCTGTATCATGTGTTTGCACGAGACGATGTCCCCCAAGCATTGTTGCGGGACCGGCTGGCCCTGCACGCCGCAGAGGCATGCGTGGCGCTTTCCGGTCGGATGGAGAGGGCGGGGGAATTGCGCGACGCGGTGCACCTCCTGCGTCCCGGCGACCTTCCCGGTCCGGCAGGCGAAACCTACCTTGCCTGGCGTCGCGCGGTGGAACGGTCGGTGTCGGTCAAGGCTTTGAGCCGAGCTTTACCGACCATCGAGTCTTGCCACATCGCCACGTGGGTGGATGCGGGAAATGGGGCACCGCTGACCCGTACCGCGGTGGTGCTGGATGCTGTCCTGACGGAGGCACCCCGTGCCGAAGTCCCGGCGTTAATCCTCGCGGACGCCGCCCTCGCCCAGGCGCTTGGTTGGGATCATGTCGTGCCGCTGCTGGCCGCGGGTTTGAAACGCACAGACCTGCGCAAGCGGGGCCACGATTTGCGCCTAGCCTGTCATCGCGCTGTGACCGCATCCGCGGTCGAGGCCACGCGTCTGGCTGTCGACCTCTCGCGTCGGGCTGCGCTTTTGAAAGGGGTTGCGCCAAAGCTTCGAGCCAAAGGGGCCGGGGAGGCGGTTGAGATCTTCCTGACACAGGATGCGGTGGCCCCCGCGGCCTTGCCTTTGCCGGATCGCGCCGCGCGGCGACTCTGCGACCGGCTGGTCGATCTTGGCGCCATCCGCGAATTGACCGGCCGCGACACCTTCCGGCTGTACGGGGTGTAGGCATGAGCATGGATAGCGAAAATGGGAACCGGTTCCGCGGGTCGGACATGCGACCAGAAAAGAAGTCGAAGGACCGCCCCGAACCCCAGATTGACCGCGAATTGGCCAACCTGCCGCCGGAATTGCGCTGGCGGGAATGGATGCGCCGGATCGAGGCGGTGCTGTTTGCCTCTGCCTCGCCTGTACCGCGCGAAGATCTGGCGCGCATAGTGGGGCAGGCGGCCTCGGTTGATCTGCTGGTCGAGGATCTGGCCGCCGATCTGGAGGGGCGGGCGTTTGAGATTGCCATGGTCGCAGGGGGGTGGATGTTCCGGACACGGACCGCTTACGCGCCTGCGATCCGCGCCGCCGCGGATGTCGGGGACCAGTTGCTGGACCTGAACGAATTCGACGTCGCGATTTTGGCGGCTATCGCCTACCACCAGCCGATCACCCGTGACGGGCTGAAGGATATCTTTGGCAAAGAGATCAGCCGGGACCTGATCGGGCGGCTGCATGCGCAGGGTCTGATTGGAACTGGGCCGCGCGCGCCGCGTCGTGGTGCCCCCTATACCTTCGTGACCACTGACGTGTTCCTCTCAGCTTTCGGGATGGAGAGCTTGCGCGACTTGCCAGATCCTGAACAGCTGAATGACGCCGGGCTCGCCGCGCGCCCCTGAAACCCGCCTCTGACCCTCAAAACGCTTGCCGCTTCTGATGGAGCCGCGCGGCCGCTTGAATGAGATCTGCCAAATACGGGCCAGCGGTGGTGGGGCAAGGCCCAGCTTTAGGCCGAGGCAGGACGGCATCGCTGAATGATGTGACCAGTCCGCGCCAGGCTGGCGCAGCCAGAGCGGCGCGTCTCCAATAAGCGATCGCGGGATTTCTTCGCGTTCCGAAAGGCGTCGACCGCCCTTCCGTCAATTGCCGGAACAGATGATAGCGATCCCGATGGGGGAGGCGCGCGATGGACATTGGCCGTCGCCCAAATTGAAAGCAGGCCGATCCAAGCAGGTCCGGCAGTGACCGCCCCTCTGCCATCCGATACCCCACGGCATGAAGACGAAGCAGATCGTCGATCAGGCGCTCAAGGTGTCGAACGCCAGCGGTGGCAGGACGGGTGCGTTTGCAGAGCGCCGCACCGCACAAGGCGCAGATTTGATGCGGTACAAGACGCTTCTGGCTGAACGAGGCCAATCCGTGTCCGCAGGATGGGCACCTGTCCCGAAGTCGGCAGCCATGGTGAAAGCAAGAAACGCGTGTCGCCAGGCTCCAGCCCCGGCGAAAATAGGGCGTTTCGTCTTCCGCCAGACAGGCCGGGCAGAATTGCAGCCAGGTCGCCTGCGTCTTTGGTGCGCAACTCTGCTGAGGCGATGCCCGCAGGGGCAAACGCAACCGGGCCAAGGGGTCAGGAGCAATGGTCAGAGCCGCGATGTCTTCCAGAGGTATGTGGGTATGCTCTTCCAAAAGCTGCAGGATGCGATCGGGCAATGCCCGATCAAGCCGCGCCGACCAGTTCTCACCCGGCGCTCCGTGAAGCGCAGCAAAATAGTGCGGAGGTATGCCGTTTGCGTAGGCGAGACGGTGCAGCCAACTCGACAGAAGTTCACCGGGTGCCGGCTTGATAGCCACCGGCCAACAGTTTCCCACTGCATTTGCATACCGCTCTGCAGGTGTGACGGAGATCCCGGTCGGCCCAAACCTCATGTCATCTCGTGACGCAAAGCCGAATTGCGGCGCCTCGAAAGAGGTAAATAGCCAAGGTCCGACAGGGTTGCGCCGGTGATCCGGTCCTCACCGCGCGAGATGGCCGCAACTGCGGCCCGGGTGACGATCTCGACAACCTCGCCGATCAGCCCCTCTGACAGATCGTGGATGATCTTCGCCAAGGGGTCGCGCGACAGATCGGAGGCTTCGGCGAGCGGCAGATTGGCTTCCAGGCTGTCGAGAAGCGTCGCGAACTCCTCGTCATACGCCCATCGTGGAATGGGGATCGTATCGAAACGTGAGCCCATTTCGTCGGTGTCATGCACCGCATCGTAGATCGCGATCTCGCCGACAAGGACGGGTGAGATGTCATGCACCCGTGCGATCCGCCGCAAGAACGAGAAGATGGCCTTCACATCCTGGCGCCGCCCACGCAACGCGCTGTGGAACTCGTCGAATACCAAAAGGCGCGGTTTCAGGCGCTCCAGAAGATGGTCGACCTGATCACCGGCGCGGGACAGGCTGCGCCAGCCCGCAGCTTGTGGCGCGCGCAATCCGGACAGGATGCTGGCATAGAAATGCGACAGCCCTGCACCTTCCCGGGTCTGGATCACCCACACCTTTTGCTGCTCGGCAACACGCAGATGTTCGACGGCAAAGCGTTCGGCGATCATGGTCTTGCCGTTATGGTAGGGACCGGCAAGCAGCAAACCGCGTGGGCGCAGGGATGGCGGTCGCTCAAGCAGCAGTCGCATCGCGTCATGCGCCGCGCCGGCCGCCGGATGGCTGATCCAGCGCGGCGCGCGAACATGAGCGATCCGCACTTCGTCATCGGCCTGCAAGAGCGGGACCGCGGCGGGCATGAGGTGGTCCGGCACCTTACCAATCCTCGACCGGGAAGACCCGTCGCGGACGATCCGGGTCGAGTTTTGCCTGGGCCGAGGCGGAAGGCGCAGCGAAGTCGGCATAAGGTTTCTTTGCCTCGGTGGCATGCCGGGCGCGGGTCATCTCCTTCAACCGGCTTTTGGGGGTTTTGGCGGCGGCAACAGTGGCGGCGGGTCACCCGATGGGGTGGAATGCCCGCGAGGATATCTAGCGAGATGTTCAGATCCCGCAGAACCTCCAGCCGATCGAGGAGGCGGCCAACATCGGCCGAGTTCTGACCAACCTCGAATTGGCGCAGCCAGACGAACCGGCTGACCGTGCCATCGACCATCTCCGTGAGCAGGGTGTCCAGGCGGGCCTTTCTATCCTCATCCAGCCGGTTCACGATGGCGCTTTCGATCCGGCGTTCCGCCGCCACGAGCGCATCCGCGCAGAGGCGCTCGACCACGGACACACCCGGCAAGATCGTCTGGGTCCGGCGACACTCTTCGACAAACCGGCGGGCCAGATCATGGTTGGAGGTTGCCACCTCCGCCTCGCCTGACAGCCAGGCTTTCAGTTCCCGCGCGCGATGCCCGGAGAACATCTTGAAGCCATAGAGCTGGCGCAAGTCGACCAGATGCCTGCGCCGCGTTATGTCGGTCTCGGCGTATCGGCAAAGCTCATCCATCTCTTCGCCAAGCTGTGCTGCGATGAAGCTGCTGATGGCCTCTGGAATGACCTCACCCGACGCCAACAGTCGGCCAGGATATCGGAAAGCACAAAGCTGAAGGGCGAAGCCGAGGCGATTGCGTGCATGGCGACGGGTTCGAATGAATTCGAGGTCATCGTCCGCCAGTGTGTAGTGGTAGAGGATGGTGGCTTCGTCTGTCGGCAGATCGAACAGCGCCGCGCACTGGCGCGCGGTCAGGATAGAGCGTCTTGGCATGCTGGATTGTCCTTGTTAGTCATTAGTCTGTTCAGGACAAAATTTGCACCAGCAAAATCAAAGGCTTGCAAGACCAAAATCTGAGGGGGTTCAACTGGGACAACGTGCTGCCATCTATGCTCGGGTTTCGACCTCGGATCAGTCCTGTGAGCGCCAGATTTCAGAATTAACGGCTTTTGCCGAACGTGGCGGTTATGACGTGGTCGGCGTGTTTAAGGAAACAGCCTCGGGCGCGTCCGCCAATCGCATCGCCCGCAACCGGGTACTCGACTTGGCGCAAGCCAGACATATCGACGCCATCCTGGTCAGTGAGCTTTCCCGCTGGGGGCGGTCCACTAAGGATCTGCTGGACACTCTAAATAGGCTTGCCGGTTGGAAAGTATCTATTGTGGCCATGAGCGGCATGACCTTCGAGGTCGAGACGCCACATGGCCGAATGATGGCCACCATGCTGGCTGGGATCGCCCAGTTTGAACGTGATCTGCTCAGCGAAAGGGTGAAATCGGGCCTAGCCGCTGCCCGCGCACGCGGCAAGAAACTCGGTCGCCAACCCGGCCAACGACCAAAAGCCGACAAACTCGCCCCCAAAGTCATTCAGGCAGTCGCCGAGGGCCGCTCCTACCGGTGGATAGCCCGAGACCTAGGTATCTCGAAAAACACAGTCACCGACATCATCAGACGGCACCGCCAAAATGCCTTATGATACGATCCTGCCCCCTACCGGAATCTACCCCCTCCTCATCAGCCGATGAAAAGGACTTCGCACCAAAGCCTCAGTCGAACAACGTGGGGCTCAGCCGCCGCTTACACTAAAAATTGTGCCGTCTGGGGTCGGTCTGCCTACGATCTTCAACAAGGACATTCTGATTTTCTGCGTTAGCCAACTCATGCACCGGAAGAACCGGGGTGAGGAGATCGGCAAGCGAGTGCGCTTTAGCGCCCGGGAACTGATGATTAGCACGAACCGCAAGACAGGCGGTGTTGAATATCAGCGCCTAGAACAAGCCTTTCAGCGGCTCATAGGCACAATCTTTCAAACCGATATTCAATCGGGCGGCAAGCGCGAGACGCGCTTTTTTAACCTGATTGAATCCGGTAGCGGATTCGTCATGAAGGGCGAAGGAACCTGGCGGCTCGATTACTGTGAAGTGATCTTGTCTGATTGGGTAATGCGGGCGATAGAAAGCGACGAGGTTATGACAATCTCGAACGATTATTTTCGCCTGCGTCGTCCGCTTGAGCGCCGCCTATATGAAATTGGCCGCAAACACTGTGGGGGTCAGCCAAAGTGGCAAGTTGGCCTTTCCAAACTTCAGGAAAAGACGGGCAGCAATGCCCCCCTCAAGAAGTTTCGGCTCAACCTTCGCCAGATTATCGCCGACGATCATACCCCCTTCTACCGAATGGAGCTAGGGTCTGGACCCATTGATTTCCGTCTGACGACATGATTCACGGCCCAAAAAACGAGCGGTAACATGTCTGATCTCTTCTGGCTGACCGAGGCGCAGATGGCGCGCCTGGAGCCCTATTTTCCTAAGTCTCACGGCAAGCCACGCGTTGATGACCGGCGTGTGCTGAGTGGGATTATCTTCATCAATCGCAATGGGTTGCGTTGGCGTGATGCGCCGAGGGAATATGGCCCACACAAGACACTATACAACCGTTGGAAGCGTTGGAGCGAGAAGGGCATCTTCGCCAGAATGATGGTCGGGTTGGCCGCCGAACACGGTGAACAGAAGACCGTGATGATTGACGCAACCTATCTGAAGGCCCACCGGACCGCGACCAGCATGGGCGCGAAAAAGGGGGGCGTGGCCGCCTGATCGGACGCACCAAGGGTGGCATGAACACGAAACTGCATGCCATTTGCGATAGCAAGGGGCGGCCGCTGAACCTGTTCGTCACCGCCGGTCAGGTCAGCGATTACATCGGGGCACGGGCGCTGCTGAGCAGTCTGCCAAAAGTCAAATGGCTGCTCGGGGATCGCGGCTATGACGCCGACTGGTTCCGAGAAGCGTTGCAAGACAAAGGGATACGCGCCTGCATCCCCGGCCGGAAGCAGCGCAAGGCACCGGTCAAGTACGACAAGCGCCGATACAAACGCCGCAACCGTATCGAGATCATGTTCGGCAGGCTCAAGGATTGGCGGCGGGTGGCAACCCGTTACGACCGGTGCCCGAAGGTCTTCCTTTCAGCCATCGCCCTTGCGGCTCTCGTCATCTACTGGCTATGAGTCCTGACCCTAGACACAACCAAAAATCGGCGTTGCTCTTTAAAACGGATTAGCATAGATGGTGAGCTGAAGGGTTTCCCCAAAAATTGAACGTTGAGCGCCTAAAATGACAATAAAAAAAATCAATACTAAACAAGACTTTGAAAATCATTATGTAGTGACAGGCCTGTTTGGTGACCATCGAGATTTTGGGATATATAAGGCGCCAAGAACTTCAGGTGTGGAGTGCCTTTTTTTCTCAAACAGCGATGTAATTGGTAAATATGCCCACGCGCAGGGCTGGCGATTTATTAAGACGTTTCACCCGGTTCTCGCGAATGATTACCTTGAAACGTCGCTGCAATCAAAATGGGTGAAGTATCTCCAATTTCTAAAAAATAGCACGATTATCGAAGAAAACTTGCAAATACCTAAATCAGTTCTGTACTTCGATCACAAATTTCATGTCACATCCGAGCATGTTGCAAATATTCTCAAGCGGGCCACGGACGCATCTCTTTTAATCCGCAAGACTCCGACTGCCAAACACTCCGTCAATGTCGAAATCGACGCCGCTCTGCCTTACGAGCGCTATGCACGGCATATGGAGCCCACAAAGGATTTTATCAAAACCCGTCTGGCGCAGGGTGCCAAAACAGATGTCACGATCTGTAACACCGGGCTGATCCACTACCGACATCTGGAGGTGTCCAGAGATTTAGCGGATCGAGTCTACAACACTTGCCAATCTTTGAAGCAACCCGAATGCCAAATTGTCTGGGCAATGCATGCTCAAGCCTTTGACGACAAGATTGATGTGATCGACTGGAACGATCCGCTAGTTGGCGATATAGAATGGCAGGATCCCAAAGTCTATCCGATCAATCACGTGCCAACGGTCGCACCCAAACGGAGTGAACCGGGCCATGGGGTCGTGGTTGCGGGATTTCACCGATGTGGTACGTCGTCTGTTGCGGGAATGTTGCACAACTCGGGCATCAGCGCGGGCACTGACCTGATGGACGGAAACGAGGACAACTCAAAAGGCTATTTCGAAAGCTGGGGGCTGGTGAACATGCACGACCGGCTGATGAATGTTAACGGTGTGGATTGGGCGAGCTCTCTTGAGCAGAAGGTGCTCTTATCCAAAGACGATTTGACCGAGCTGCGCACCTATTTTGACCAAAGGTCAGAGCACTCCGACGGCGCTTGGTGTATGAAAGACCCGCGGTTCGGCCGGTTTGTGTTTGAATGGAAGCGCACCGCACCTGAGCTTAAAGCGTTGGTGCTGTATCGTTTACCTAATGCCAGTGCGTTGTCTTTGCAAAAAAGAAGTCTGCGGGAATTTGTGCAAACGCGGGGAACGCTTGAACTGCCAAAGCGGTTTTACGACGACCCCGACATCGCATTGCGGCTTTGGGTGGAACACAACGAAGCATATATCAAGCTGTGCCAAGCGTACCCAGATGACTGCCTAGTTATTGGTCATGCCGCTATTATTGACGGCTTTGATGTGCTTCAGGCGATCTCGGCCAAGTTTGGCATTGATATGCCTACCCAAGGAAGCAAAAATTTTTTGGACAACTCTTTGTTGTCCCGGCCCCGGCCGATTTATGTGGTCTCTGCTGATATTCGAGATCGGGCGATCGCGGTTTGGAATGCGCTTTGCGGAATGGATGTGTCGCGTCAGGATCCATTGGGTGCGTCACACGGCATTGAGGATCAGTTGATCTTGGACACCGACGGCAAGTTGGCAAGGGGTGAACTGCTTGAAGTCTTTGCCAAAGCCGCGCTGAAGGAGTTGGAAGAACGGCACAATGTGGCTAAGGACCAGTTGTGGCGCTTCAACAAGCTGAAGAACGAGGCTGATAACCTGCGTGCAGTGGAAACCAAACTGCATGCGGCGAATGCCCAAATTCATGAGGCGAAAGCGCAAAACACCTTGCTACGGTTCAACGTGAACAGCAAAAAACGGCTGGGCCAGAAACTCCGGTACTATCGCGATCGTGCCGAGCTGCGCAGATCCAACATGTTCGATGCGGCGTGGTATCTGGAGCAAAATCCTGATGTCAAAGACGCACGGATGGATGCGCTCGAACATTATTTGCGGTTTGGGGCCGGCGAAGGGCGGGATCCGTCGCCAACATTTTCCACGGTCAAATATCTTACATCTAACGAAGACATCGTTGAAACAGGCGTCAATCCACTTCTTCACTATGTGAAGTACGGCCTAAAAGAAGGCAGGGCACGTTAGATTGTTCGAATTCTGTGGCCCAAAACGAATGGAGCGGATGTGAGATATATTTTTACCACCTGTGCTTTGAACTACTACCCCAACGCGCGGCTTTTGGCGGCGTCGGCGAAAGCCCATCTTGGGGATGTTAAAACGGTTTTAATGCTTGCCGATACATATCCAAGAGATTTGGATTTTGGCGATTCTGACTTTGATGAAGTCTGGCCGATTTCTGAACTAGAACAAGACCTACCCAATCACATGGCCTGGGTCTTTGGGCACAGTGTGATGGAGTTGGCCACTGCCATAAAAGGTTTTGTGCTTAAAAAACTGTTGGAGCGCAAAGACTGTGAATCGGCTCTGTTTTTCGACCCAGATTGCGAAATCCACAGTGATCTGACTGTGGTATTCGACAAATTACACACCAAAGACATTGTGCTGACGCCGCACAGCTGTTTGCCGCATACCCAAGACGACTGGATCAAATTTGAAATGAACCAACACCGGGTGGGTACTTTTAACTTGGGGTTTTTGGGGGTCAGAAACTCGGGAGAAGGAAAGAAGTTTGCAGATTGGTGGTGGCATCGGCTGCAACGGCACTGCGTGATCGATGCCGAGCGCCATTTGTTTACCGACCAAAAGTGGATTGATTTGGTGCCGTCATACTTTGATCATGTGGGTGTGATCCGGCGCCCTACATTGAACGTAGCGCGCTGGAACACCTTTCAACGTGAGATCACCCGCGATGCAAGCGGGACTATATTCGTGGAAGGGTTGCCGCTCGATTTTGTGCACTATTCCGGCTTTATGAAGGTAGGTACGCAAAACCGCGGCATGTATGACGTGGCCTCAGAGCCATGGATTAAAGGAAAACACGTCTTGGACCAAATGAGCGAAAGCTATGCAGAGCGATTGTTCGAGTACCAACAAAAACCTACATGCCAAAACGACTGGACGCTTGGGCGCTACCGCAGTGGACAAAAGATCTCGGATTGGGAAAGACGGGTGTATAAAATGACCCCAGCGCTTAGCGCGCAGTTTCCGCAGCCATTTGAGGGTGGAAAGGCTTTTTGGGCAGCGCTTAGTGCGAGGATGACAGGATGAGTGAACACAAAAGCAACCTTCAAGCTGCGAAAGCCTTTGTGGATTATGGGCTGATGGAAAAATCCAAGGGACATCGCGAATCTGCCTCCGGGCCTGGCAGCAGCCTGACAGCGGCTGCGGCGGCTTCAAAATTTCTGTTGCGTAAATTCCGAGAGCTGCCGATCCGCAGTGTCTTGGATTTGGGGTGTGGCGATTGGAACTGGATGCAGCATTTGGGCTTTCCGCAGCCAGTTCCCGGGCGTGGCATCACCTATGAAGGCTGGGAATCTTCCCAAGAGCTTGTTGATGCGCTTCGCGCCAAGCATGGCCAAGACGGTGTGAACTTTCATGTACGTGATGTCAGCGCCGAAGCCTTTCCGGACGTCGATCTAATTATCGCACGCGATATTCTGTTTCATATGCCTCCCGATATGGGACTTGATGTAGTTGAAAGGATCAAAAAGTCCGGCAAATACTTAGCGGCTCCATCCTATATGTTTGCGAGCACAAACAGCGGTTTTTCTGAGTATTTAGATATCGAAGGCTGGGGATTTTTTCCCATAAATATGAATATAGAGCCATTCAATCTGGGCCCCTTCTTTCAAGAATGTGTAATCGAACCAGATTGTCAATATGCTGGAGAAAACCGATATTTTTGCTTTTATGGCCTTGCACCGATTGTAGCTGAGCCTGCACTAGAGGACCCCCACCCACAACTCTCGCGCAGCTCTGCGATTGTTGCCACACCAGAGATTATCACAAAGATCCCCGCGGTATCAGTGATCGTCACCGCCTACAACGACGCGGAATCCATCCAGAAGGCCGTGACTTCAATTACCCAGCAAAACATACCGGATGTTGAGGTGATCGTTTTGGATGACCGCAGCACTGATAAAACCTGGCTCAAGGTGGAAAACCTTGCTCGGTGGGATGACCGGATCATCCCCACCCGCTCCAGTTATAATTTGGGACCGTCGGCAATGCGCAACATTGGGATAAACAATTCGCATGGGGAATACGTCTGTTTTGTCGATGGCGACGACACGCTGTGTAGCGGCGGGCTCGGCCAGCTTTTAGAGCGGGCTTGGTCTGTTTCCGCTGATGTCGTGCGCGGCTCACATGTTATGAAAATGAACAACCAATCGAGTCTCAACGCCCCAGAACACTATCACCAACCAGAAGTGTTGCGTACGTGTTATGCGGACATGCCCAGCCTGGTCCAACTTTATACCAGCTGGAACATGCTCATCCGGCGACATCTTATTGGCAAAGGCGGAGCGCAGTTCAATGTGAACATGCGACTAGGCGAGGACAGGGTTTTTAATCAGCAGGTGTTTAACGCGGCCAGCTCGATTGCACTGATGAAATTTGAGAGCTACAACTGGGTGCGCAACAGTGGTAGAAAGACGCATCTTTCGTCAGGCAAGAAGGTCGCGGACCGACTTATGTCAATCTCCGCCTTCCTCGATACGGTCGCAACGCTGGAAAACGCAACACCGGTACATTTAAAAATGGTGCATGCCTCGATGGCCTTTGAACTGGCGAACTGTGTGCGAAAATCCGAACGAGAGGGCACATGCTTTTCAGACGAGATAGATTCCTTGTGGAACAGAATTCAACTTGACCGCCGCTGGATCACAAACCCGTCAATCAAAGGGTACGAAAAGCCGCTTCTGGACGACATTATTCTAGACAAACTGTGAGCTAATGGGAAGGCAGTTCATCCCATTACCCAAGTTCGACAACAAACCGCGCAAAATTGGATCCTGCGACTTCCTGATGTCATATCTTTCAATAAGTTACTGGCCTTAACGGTCTCGTTCGCT
>NZ_JBRJGQ010000036.1:0-13196 GCF_053628575.1 Roseovarius sp. MBR-51 | reverse complement strand
ACCTTTAGCTGATAGATTGGAGAAGCGGATGACATCCAAAATCCTTGCCAGCATCAATCCCAAAATTCAACTGCCCCACACTTTACGGTACTCTCCACATTGGCCGCATTGCAGAAAACTTACAAGATGGGCTCGAAGCGGCCTTGCGGCATCGCAGCATCGCTCACCGTCGCTGATGGAACACCGGTGGCTGATCCCGCACATCATCAAACAGGATCACGCGCCCATCGCCACTACTTGGACTGTTGACCAGCACAAACGGCACATCCGCCCCATCCTTCTCATAGATGCAGCGGTACTTCATCTGACCGTCGAGCGGATCGCGCACCTGATCGTAGCGATAGCTGTACTTGATCCCTTGATCGATCCAGCCCTCGACGCCTGCGGGCGTAACCAAGGACATGGGCTGCCCATCCAGCAGCAACGTTTTTCCCACGTTGAACACTTCATCCATTTTTCAGTCTCCTCTGTTTGCCCTGTCAGACCGCGTCACAGACTGTGGCCTTCGCCACGGTCCCTGTCCCGCGTGTTTTCCTGTTCATCATCATCGCGTTCATGATCACGGTCGTTATCCGGTTCCAGCCGCTCGCGCGGCTTGTTCAGCACGTCCTTCAGGCGCTCATTGACGGACGGCTTGCGCGCCTCGCGCCCGGTGTCTTCGCCAAGCTCCGGGTCACTGTGCCCGTCCAACTTGTGAACCGCCGCCTGACCGTCCCGGCCTGCGTCTTTCTCCATGATCTCTTTCAGCAGCTCCCGCGCATAATTGCGGCCGTCTGGTTTCGGCGTGTCGTCCTGGTCCCGTGACCGGTCCACGACGCGCGCCAGACGCTCCTGGAAGTCCTCCGGGGTGCGCTCGCTGCTGCGATCCTTCGCTGTCGCGGCCCTGAGTGCCGCCAGACCGGCAGAGACACGGCCCTGCCCTTCCTCACGGGCCATCCCGTAAGTCTCCCGCGCAATGTCCAGGCGTTCGCGCATTTCGCGGAAGGCGGCGCGTGCCTGGCGAGCGGCATGGACGACAGCGCCACGCTCGGTGACGGGTTTGTATTCCCGGCCCTGGCGCTCGGCCATCCACTTCGCGCGTCGCTCCATGGAATTGGCCGCTGGCCCCAGCTTCAGCTCCGGGTCGCGGTCCAGTTCCTCAGCGCTCAACTTGTCGCCACGATCCAACGCCGTCTCGCGCTGCTTCTCAAGCGACCGGTGATCGACGCGCTTGACCTCCCCGACACGCTCCAGCGCGCGGTTCTGCAACTCGGCCCAGAGGCCACGCATCTGCTCGATCTCGACGCCGCCCGTCTTCGCGGAATCAAGAATGCGCGTCTTGGCTGTGAAGCCCCCGGCTTCCAGCTTGCGGGTGGAGGTCAGCACATGGGCATGATGGTTGCGCTGATCACCCTCGCGGTGCGGCGCGTGGATCGCAACATCGACAGCTACGCCGTAGCGGCTGACCAGCTCCTCGGCGAACTGACGGGTGATCAGCGACCGGTCCTCGTCGCTGATCTCGGACGGCAGGGCCAGCTCCCATTCGCGGGCGGTGACGGAGTTGCGACGGGTCTCGCTGGCCTCGGCCTCGTTCCAGAGGCGGGACCGATCCTGCGCCCAATCCGGGGCATCCTTCGGGGTCAGGATGAAGGTCTCCTCGATGCCCTGCTTGCGGGTGTAATCGTGGACACGGCCTTCGCGCAGGCACTCGATACGCTCCCCGACACGGTAGGCCGCTGCCGCCGTGGCGGAGCGCCCGGCGCTGCGTTTGATCGTCTTCACGGAGAGGTGGTAGCTGGCCATGCGTCCTCCCCTCGCCTGTGAAGCAAACGCGCCCACGCGCCGCAGCTGATCCGTGCCGATGCCCTGACATTGGCAATCAGATCAGCCGTCTTTTCTCCGCAAGAGTGCGCCCGGAACCGGCGCGGTCCGAGGGGAAAAGACAGCCCGCTTGAGGCGAGCCAACAGCTCTCCGACGCGCGGGCTTGCCAGTGATCTGCCCCCAGATCCCCAGCCTCATGGGGGGCGGGATATGGGGACAGATCACTGGCGGTTTGCCGGGGGCAAACCCGGTTCGTGTCGGCACCGTCAGGTCTGCCGGGGTGCGCGCTCGCACCGACACGAACCTCCCGCAAGGGAGACGCCAGCGGCAGACCGGCCCCCACCGTGGGGCATCGGGCGAGACGCTGGCGCGACCTTGCGGGACGCGATCCAACCGCTGAGGTTGGGCTGGGATGGTTTGGAAGGGGCGGCGCGCCCTTCCATGTCGCGGCGGCACGCAGCGAAGGGGATGGCCATCGGCCGGGGCTTTGCCCCAGAGAGATCGCACGCAAATCTCGGAACCGCAGGTGGAGAGTTTGCATAAGTGCGCCCTTGTCCTTTACAGGCCTACGGGTAAGCGCTATCGGTTGATCTGGCAAGAACAACTTCAACCTCAAGAATATTTGGTGGCGAGGGTAGAGATTTGGCAGAAACAGAACTTGAGCGCGCCGAGAAACGATATGCCCAGGCCAAGGCCCGGCTCCAAGCGCTGAAGAACCGGGAAAGCACCAGACAGCGCAAACTCGACACGCGGCGCAAGGTGATCCTGGGCGGTGCGCTCATGGACCTGGCGGAACGGGATTCCGGGGCTGCCGCGATGCTCGACCGGCTGATCCGCAACCTGCCCCGCGAACAGGATCGCAAGGCCTTTGCGGACTGGGGAACTCCCTCCCCTGCCTCGTCCGGCTCTGATCCGGAAACGCCGTCCTGATGCGGGGCGTGATGCGCGTCTTCGGAGGGCTGTTCCGGTTCTTCGGTCGTTTGATCTTCGCGCCTATCCTGTTGGGCTGGATGATCGGCGCTGTCCTGTTCGGCGCGATGATCGGGGCACTTGTCGCCACGCCGTTCGTCTTCGCCTTCTTCGACCAACCGCCCGGCGAAAGCGCATGGCAGTGGCTGGTCTTCGGGCCGTTCATTTTTGTTGGTGGCGTCTTCGGATTCCAGTATTGGCGCATGGCCTCTGGCGCGGACGCCTTCTTCGGGCTGACCGGCGACAGCCACGGCTCCGCCCGCTTCGCCAACCGCAAGGAGCTGAAGAAACTCCAGCGGGAAGACGGCCTTCTGATCGGGCGCAACCCGCACACCGGACGGCTGCTGCACTATGGCGGTCCGGCCCATCTGATCACCCTCGCCCCGACACGGGCCGGGAAAGGCGTTGGTACTGTGATCCCGAACCTGCTGGCGGCGGAGCGCTCGGTTTTGGTCATCGACCCCAAAGGCGAGAATGCCCGGATCGCCGGGGAAGCCCGGCGGCGGTTCGGCACCGTCCATGTCCTCGATCCGTTTGAGGTCTCGGGGATGCCCTCTGCCGCCTACAATCCGCTTGACCGGCTGGCACCGGACAGCCTCGATCTGGGCGAGGATGCGGCCTCCCTGACAGAGGCGCTGGTCATGGACCCGCCGGGACAGGTCACGGAAGCGCACTGGAACGAGGAGGCCAAGGCCATCCTCGGCGGGCTGATCATGTTCTGCGTCTGCCACGAGGACCGCAACCGCCGGACGCTTGCCACCGTCCGGGAATATCTCACCCTGCCCCCGGAAAAGCTGCGCTCGCTACTGGAGCTGATGCAGGACAGCGATGCGGCGGGCGGGCTGATTGCCCGCGCCGCCAACCGCTTCCTCGGCAAGGCGGATCGCGAAGCCGCCTCGGTGCTGTCGAACGCACAGCGCCACACGCATTTCCTGGACAGCCCACGCATCGCGAAAGTTCTTTCGCGGTCGGATTTCCACTTCTCCGATCTGCGCCACCGGATCACTTCGGTGTTTCTGGTGCTGCCACCGAACCGGATGGACGCCTACAGCCGCTGGCTGCGCCTTCTGGTCTCTCAGGCCCTTCAGGACATTGCACGGGACGCTGAGGCGTCCGTGAGGCCCCTGAGCGGCCCTGCAGACGCTCAGGGGGGCACACAGCGCCTCAAGACGCCCACGCTGTTCCTCCTGGACGAGTTTGCCGCCTTGGGTCGCTTGGAGGCCGTGGAGCGCGCCATGGGGCTGATGGCAGGCTATGGCCTCCAGCTCTGGCCAATCCTGCAGGACATGAGCCAGCTCAGGGACCTCTACGGCGAACGCGCGGGCACGTTCATTGCCAATGCCGGGGTGCAGCAGGTCTTCGGGGTGAATGATTTCGAGACGGCCAAGTGGCTAAGCCAGATGATGGGTCAGGAAACTGCCGGATTCCAGACCGACAGCTTCAAGCCCGGTGACGGTCCCAGCTTCAGCAACAACCTCACGGGCCGCGACCTGCTCACCCCCGATGAAATCATGCAGCTCCGCCCGGAAAACCAGCTCCTGCGCGTGCAGGGGCAAGCCACCGCCGTCGCCCAAAAGCTGCGCTATTACGCCGATCCCGAGTTCAAGGGACTGTTTGTCCCGCAGGACCAGTAATCTGAAGGACGCCTCCCGATGCCAGACCAACCCGACCTCCCCGACGATGATCTGCGCGAAACGCTCGATCTCATGGCAACTGCTGTCGCCAGCATGTCCGACAGGATCGACGATCTGACCGCCGTGGCGGACAAGCAGATCAAGGTCGCGACAGAAGCGCGGATCGCGGCCTTCGCCGCACGGGACCAAACCAATCCGAAAAAATACGGGGATCTTCTGGGCCAGACCCTCGACAGCCACCTGGGCGCAACGGCAGACGCGATGACCGAGATTGTCAGACGCCTTGGCGTCCAGACGGACAAGACCATCGGGGCCTTGGCCAAATCGGAAGATGACAGGTCCACAGCCTATCGAGCGGTGTTCGAACGGGAACAGAAAGCGGCTCGCCTTAAAAGCCGCCTGCCCTGGTTTGGTCTGGGTGCATTGGTTGTGGCCCTGGTGCTGACGGTGACGCTTCCTCGTTTCTTGGCCAGCAACGCGTCCACATGTGCTGTCCTTGGGGCGTCCTGGACCACGACAACCACGGGTGTCGATGCCTGCGTGTTCTATCGACGGTGAGTGGTCATGTGATGGGGATGATCAGCTCTGCCTGAGAACTTGTGTGTTATATATGTGTTATAGAAGGTGTTACGAGAATCGCCATCTCCGCAACACACTGATTTCGTTGTTCTATTTCACTATATTTCAGCCTGCCGGTGTGTAGAGTATCGAAGAAAGGTGGGTAGACTATCGAAGAAAGGTGTGTAGAGTATCGAATAATGCACGCCTCTGGTGGGCAGACTGTCGAATAATGGTGGGTAGATTATCGAATAATGGCACGACCCCGGAAAAGAACAGCTTTGCTACCGCAGCGGCACACTGAGCCGGACCTGTTTGTCTGTGACATCTTGGATGCCACGCCCAAGAGTGACCGCGCCTCTATGGAACACCCCCTGTTTTCGCTTTCGGTCAAAAAGGACCTGGCCGCGTTCGAGTACGAACAAGGCAACGTGAAGGTGAAGATCACGCCAGCGGCTGAGGAAGGCCGTGCAAATGTCTTCGATAGGGATATTCTGATTTATGTTTTGAGCCAACTCATGGCCGCGAAGAACGAAGGTCAGGAGATCGGTCGTCGTGTCCGGATTTCAGCCCATGATCTGCTGAAGGCCACAAACCGCCATACTACCGGACAGGCCTACGCAACGCTTCGACGTGCCCTCACCCGTCTTCAGTTTACGCAGATCGAGACGAACATTCATGATCATGGCTTAGGCGAATGGCGTTCGATTTCATTCATCACCGACGCGCGGATCGTCAAGGAGGACTCCACAGGACGCCTTCTCAGCGTGGAACTGGAAATGGGTGACTGGCTCGTCAAGGCAATCGAGAACAAGAATGTGCTAACACTTAACAAAGCATATTTTCAGCTTCGCAAACCTTTGGAGCGGCGCTTGTATGAGTTGGCACGAAAGCACTGCGGAAAGCAGGATGTCTGGCGGATCGGGCTAGATAAGCTGCAACACAAGACAGGCTCTACATCTACAGCAAAAGAGTTCAAACGCCTTGTAAAGGCGATCTGCAGGGCAGATGAGGCTCAGTCCCACATGCCCGATTATCGCTTCAGGCTTTTGCATGATGTACTGGAAATTACTCCAAAGCCCGAGTTCCTAGAGATTTACGGCGATAGCCCATCGTTCGCCTCAGATGTATCGGTGCGTTTGTCTTCTGATGCCTACGATCAGGCTCGAAAGGCTGCTCCCACATGGGATGTCTATGCGCTTGAGCAGGAATGGCGGATGTGGATGAACGACCCACCACGTCACCCGGATGCCGCTTTTATAGGGTTTTGTCGGAAATGGTATGAGCGCAAGGGCAAGGCTCCATAACACTTAACAGATACCTGATATCTGTTAAGTGTTGACAGTTATTGGTTAAGGGTTAAGGGTTAAGGGAAAATGGAGGCAGGCCATGACGCAGGTTATCAGCGTAGTGCAAGAAAAGGGCGGCGCGGGAAAAACGACACTTCTGACGGCCATCGCAAGCCTGATGGTTCAGGATGGTGCAAGGGTCGCCGTGATTGACACAGACCCTCAGCGGCACTTGGAATCGTGGGCAAAAAAAGAACAGACCGATCTCGACTGGCTATACGAAGAAGATGACGAAAAGCTTCTGCCAACCGTCAAGGCATTGAAGAAGGCTGATCCGCCGTATGACGCAATCTTTGTGGATACAGCAGGCTTCAAGTCAGCAATGGCAATGCACGCCATCGCGGCCGCCAATCTCATCCTGATACCATCGAAGGCCAACGAAGCTGACGCCAAGGGAGCCAAGCGAACCTATTCACATGTTCAAAGTGTTGCTGAGACAATGGAAAAGGAGATTCCGGCCCTGGTCGTGATGATGGACGTGGATACACAAACAAACATCACGCAGGCCATTGTCGATGCCCTCGATGCCCAGAATGTGCCTCGGCTCAACGCTATGTGCGCGCACCGGACAGGGTTCAAGGAAATGACGTCTACAGGGCAAGCCCCACAAGGATCGGCGCGTCGGTCGGCTCAGTCGGTGCTGGCGGACTTGCAGGGCAGGGGCCTCATCAGTTTCTACAGGAGCGGGTCATGGCCAAAGTCAGCGTAAACCTCGATGATGATCTGGATGCTGACAACAGCTCGAAGAAGTTGAAGGCAATGGCGGCACCTTTGCCAAGTGTCAGCAAAGCAAAATCATCTGCGATGAAGGACGCCCCGCGTGTCCAGTTCTCTTTCACGAATGTGCCAGAACCCATCAAGGAAGCTTTTGCGGCAGAGGCAACGAGGCGCGGGCTTACTAAGAAAGAACTTTTGTATGAATGTCTTAGGGCCGGAGGTATCAACATCCCTGCAACTTCAGAGATAGATGGCCGCAGGCGATAACAGATAACAGTTATCAACGAGTGTTCTTTGATCTGATAGCTTAAGCTTAAAGAAGAGCTTGCAAAGTTGCTTAGTCGCAGGACTCTCTTGAGCCTCTCTCCGCGAGCCACTGACGTACAATCAGCGTAAGCAAGCTGGACACAGAACGGGCGTCTTCTGCCGCTGCTTTTTCAAGAGCGATTTTCTCATTGGGGTCTAGTCTGAACGAGATTGGGAAACTTTTTGTCATGTAGGTGTTTGTAGTCATTTGTAGTTGACATTGAGTGCTGGCCTATGTAACTACAATTCAATACAAGTCGCAATGGCATGATCCTCGGCGCAGACTGCGCTGCTCGACCTTTGTTGTTGCCAGAAGTCCAACTGCTTTCTAGGGTTTTCGTATGAATGATCAGTCCAATCTCGGCATTTTTTCATTTTTCGCAGGCTGTGGCCTGTTAGATCTTGGTTTTGAAGCCGAGGGCTATCGGACACTTTATGTCAACGAGTTCTATGAGCCTTTTCTGGATGCTTATAAGCATTCCCGGAGCCAGATGGGCATTTCTGCGCCAACACAAGGCTACTCTGGGCAGTCTATTGAAGAGTTGGATGGCAAGCGTATGCGCGCGATGGTCGATCAAGCCAGAGCGGCAGGAGATTTGATAGGCTTCATCGGTGGTCCGCCCTGCCCAGATTTCTCGATAGGGGGCAAAAATCGCGGTGAGGCAGGCGAAAATGGGAAGCTTTCCCGTGTTTATGTTGATTTAATTTGTGCGGCAAAGCCTGAGTTTTTCGTTTTCGAGAACGTAAAAGGGCTTTGGAGAACCAAGAAACACCGCGCGTTTTATGAATCTTTGAAGGCCGATCTAATCAAGGCTGGATATCTTCTGCACGAGCGTCTCATTAACGCCATTGAGTTCGGAGCACCTCAAGATCGAGATCGAATTATACTTATGGGATTTCACAAAAAGTCCTTTTTAAAAGGGGATCTGGAATGGAAGGGTGTGATTCATCCTGGACGATCTGCGTTCGAGCATGCTTGGCCGACTATGGACCCGTTCGAGCAAGGTGGGTTTCGTGCTGTGCCCAATAGCGTGCCACGGGAGCTGACGGTACAGCACTGGTTCGACAAAAACACCGTTACAGAACATCCGAACGCCCAACATGTGTTTAAGCCACGAGCTGGCTTGAAGCGATTCCTCTCACTGCAAGAGGGGGACGACAGTAAAAAGTCATACAAGCGCCTACATCGTTGGCGGTATTCGCCAACAGCAGCCTATGGCAACAATGAGGTTCATGTTCATCCGTTTGAGGCGCGAAGAATTTCGGTGGCGGAGGCGCTCGCCATACAGTCAGCCCCGCGGGAGTTCGAGCTTCCTGCGTCTATGACACTGAGCGCTATGTTTAAAACTGTGGGGAATGGTGTACCGTTCCTGGCGGCGAGAGGAATCGCCGCTACCGTCAAAGGTCACATCAATGCCCGTTACCGTTCAAAATCTCGTTCATTCAATCTCGCAGCTGAATAGAAACATAGATTACAACTATGCGTCTGACAGAACTCGCACTCGGGTGCGGATTCATGATGTCGCAATGCCAAATGGGCCAATCACGATCAAGCGTTACAACCCTACAAAGGGACAGCGCTTGGTTGATGCTACGCCTGAGACTATCTCGACCAATATGCTTGCAAGATTAGCAGCAGCTATTTCGGAACGCACTCCCATTAACGTTGACCGTCTGTTTGGTGGATCCTACAACACGCGATCAGCATTAGAAGCGTTGGTCGCCAACACACCAAATTTCTGGATTTGTTACCCCGGTCGTCTTGAGATGAGCGAGGGTGGAAAATCTGTTGTAAGACGAGGTCATAAGCACATCATCCAGCTGGCGGAAGCGCACCCACAGGGCGAGATACATGAAACCGAAGTTGATATGGTCATCTCGGAATCATTGGTTCCCAAAGACGTTGTCTATGAGGGCCTAGACCTTGCAAATGGTGTTCTTGAAGAGGGTATGGACATTGATGTTGCGCGTCGACATGCGCAAATCCAAGTTGCCATACTCAAAATAGGGCGGCAGCTTGGTCTGGACACATGGATAGCTCAGAACGATCATGGCATCATCTATGATGGGCGTCGGCTGATTGAGCAACCTGGCACAATCCAGCGTCTAGCTGACCAGAGAATATTAGCCGCATTTCCGGATGCAGCTCATGCGGCTCGCCTCATCGACGCGGTCTGGTTTCGGGATGGAATGTCGATGCCGGCCGTGATCGAAGTCGAGCATAGCACCGGCATTACGACTGGGCTCACGAGGATGAAAGGGTTCAAAGATAAGCTGCCCGCTCTCGCCGGAGTGCGGTGGGTGATCGCTGCGGAAGAAGAGCTTCGTGAGCTTGCAATCCGCGAAGCTAACCGCCCTCAATTTCTTGACTTGGATGCCCGCTTCATCTCCTACAGCGCGGTGGAAGAGCTGTTTTCTCTATGCGAGCGTAGGAAAATACGAGGCGTAACCGACGATTTCTTAGACTCTTTCCTTGAAGAATTGGTCCAAAGGTAGTGGCGACTGACTCGGTTAGTCAGAGCTAGATTTATCGCTGGACTATAGACCGCTCACGCGCGTCGTATTGTCCTGTCGCTAACATTGAACAGGCGGGCAATCTCGGTGATTGAACGGTGTTCGACGTCACGCATACGCCGTACTTCGTTCTTTTGGTCGGTTGTTAGAGCAGGGGGCCTGCCACCGATCCGGCCACGTTTACGCGCCGAAACCAGCCCTTCCCTAGTCCGCTCTGAAATCCGTTCCCGCTCAAACTGGGCAATGGAAGCAAAAACATGGAACACAAGACGGCCAGCCGGCGTCGTCGTGTCGATGTCCTCAGCCAGGGACCGGAAGCCGGCTCCGCGCGCGCGGATCGTCTCGACAATCTCCAGCAGGTCTTTCATCGAGCGCGCCAGGCGGTCGTACTTGGTGACGGTCACAACGTCGCCATTGCGGAGCTGGTCCAGCATCCTGTCCAGCTCCGGTCGAGCGCGCTTCGATCCGCTGATCCGATCCGCGAAAATCTTCCCGGCTCCAGCGTCCGAAAGTACGTCAGTCTGTGAATCAAGGCTCTGGTCGTCAGTGCTGACGCGGGCATATCCAATGATCATGCCTAACTGTGCCAAAAACCTGCCAAAACTGCAAAGGTTTTGCCGTGGGTTTTTGTCATGGCTAAGCGATTGATCCTACTTGGGGTCTGATGCCGGAGAGTGCAGAATCCTACGCTCTCATGAGCGTTTTTGATTTTCTCGACACGGTTATACTACCCCACTGACGCGGAATGGTCAAAATATGTAGCCTGTGCATGGCGCTGGAGACGTCAGCTCGAACCGATGGTTATCATGCTCTCATCCGCGGATTGGTTACCGCCTGACCATATTCGATACGGGCTTGCCTCTCTCTAAGAACGGATATCTATCCCAACGTACGCCGAGGGTTCACCTATCATTGGCTGTCATCTCCAGCGTTCTGCACAGGCAGTCTTTTGTGCCGTGCTCAGGCAGGGAGCGGCGTTTTTCGGGCGATGTCCCAAACGAACCCTGTCAATTCGCGGGCGATTGCTGCGATTACACGTGGTTGGGGTTTTCCCGCGCGGCTCAGATGGCGATACCGTTTACACAGACGGGTCTGTGCCTTCCAACCTATATCTTTGATCGGCTGTGGCAGGTGTTCGGATCGTTTGAGGTAGGGGTGACCTTCCTTTGGTGGGTGCCTGTATGACCATCCTGCTTCGACCAACATTGTTCGGGCCAACGCATTGCCGGTTTTGGTCAATCGCCCGCGCCGGATGGTCGATCCGCTTGAATGCTCGCTTGGCACCAATCCCAACCAGGCCATGAGTTGGCGAGGATTTTCGAAGCGGGTGATATCCCCGATCTCAGCCACAACGGTCGCCGCGATCGTCGTGTTTATGCCGCGCAACGCCCGAAGTGCATCCACGACCGGGGCAAAATGCCAGCTCTTGATGGCCGTTTCTATTGTCTGATCCAGTGTTACGATGCGTGCCTCGATCTGATCGATGGCACGTTTGAGCTCCTCGAAGGCGATCTGCTGATGCGGATATGGAAACTTGCGCAGCTCAGCCAACCACCGACGGTGACGCTTCGTCCAATAGCTGCCGTTCCTGTACCGAAGGCCATGTCGTAGCAGAAAGCTCAGGAGCTGTTGTTTGGCCACCTTCAAAGCATCCACCGTCTGTTTACGAGTGCGGATCAGATCCCGCATGGCTTCCTGTTCTTCGTTTGGCGTCCAGATTGGCGTAAGTTCTCCCGCACGCCAAAGCCGTGCCAACATCTCTGCATCACGCCGGTCTGTCTTAATCCGGTCGCCCGCCTTGCGCGGTATCATGGCGGGCGCAACCACGGCGCATTCAAATCCGAGCCTCGTCAGATGCCGATGCAAGCCATAACCACAAGGTCCCGCTTCATAGCAAAATGTTGGGACTTGCCCGTCTCGGCTCAACGTTTTTGTCAGCCGCAACACAGTGTCTGCGGAATTGGCAATTGTTCCATAAAACCGCATCTCGCCACTACGCCCCGCATCCGCTAGGGCAACCGCGATCGTATCCGCGTGGACATCCAAACCTACGTAAACTGTCTTTTCCATTTGTTTCCTCCATCAAACTTTCCAGTCCGTCGAGGAAACCGTGTGACACCTCAAATGTCACCGCCGCAAAACGCTCATATGGTCTAAGGCGGTTTGATCACTTTTTTGACCACCTGTATTCACCGGTGAGAAGGATGTGGGCCCATCCGAGTGGCGAGATGTGCGCTAGCAGATCTGGTGAACAATCCAGACGGTCGCG
Organism: Roseovarius sp. MBR-51; assembly: GCF_053628575.1. Taxonomy (NCBI): domain Bacteria; kingdom Pseudomonadati; phylum Pseudomonadota; class Alphaproteobacteria; order Rhodobacterales; family Roseobacteraceae; genus Roseovarius; species Roseovarius sp. MBR-51. The sequence goes on along the minus strand of NZ_JBRJGQ010000036.1, from coordinate 1,079 downwards.
TTGGCGCGCCGTGACAGCTTGGCCAAGGTGCTTGGTGTTCCAGTAAATGATGATAGCGGCGAGCAGGTTCAGCCCGGCCATTCGGAAGTGCTGGCCTTGGGCTGTTCGATCACGGATTTCACCTTGACGACCAATGCGCAGGGCGTTTTTCAGGGCATGATGCGCTTCGCCCTTATTCAGGCCGATTTGGGCACGGCGTTGCATGTCGGCATCCAGCAGCCAATCGATGATGAACAGCGTCCGTTCGATCCGGCCGATTTCGCGCAATGCGACCGCAAGTTGATGCTGTCGGGGATATGCAGCGAATTTTCGCAAGAGTTGGCTTGGCGGCATCGCGCCCGCCACCATGGTGGCCGCTGCGCGTAGGATGTCGGGCCAGTTCGAACTGATGACAGGTTCCCTGACCTTGCCGCCTATCAAGCCCGTCAGCTCTTTCGGGCAGGATGCCGGATTGAAGAGGTAGAGGCGCTTGGATGGCAGATCCCGGATGCGGGGGATGAACTGAAAGCCCAGAAGGGCGGTGACGGCGAAGACGTGGTCGGTGAAGCCGCCCGTGTCGGCATACTGTTCGCGGATTTTCTGACCTGCGTCTGTCATCAACAGGCCGTCCAGGATGTAAGGGGCCTCGTTCACCGTGGCCGGGATGGTCTGGGTGGCGAAAGGGCCGAACTGGTCGGAGACATGGGTATAGGCTTTTAGACCGGGTTCATGGCCGTATTTGGCGTTGATCAGGTTCATCGCCTCGCCCTGGCGCGTGGTCGGGAAGAATTGCCCGTCGCTCGAAGCGGTCTGCCCTGCGCCCCAAAACCGGGCCATCGGCAAGGCAGATTGACCTTCGATCACCATGGCCAAGGCGCGTGCCATCGCCTCGCTTTCCACATGCCAGCGCGACAAGCGCGAGAGCTGGAAATAATCATGGGTGTTCGTGGCCCCAGCCATTTTGCTGAGGCCAAGGTTCAGCCCTTCAGCCAGCAGCACGTTCAAGAGAGTACCGTAAAGTGTGGGGCAGTTGAATTTTGGGATTGATGCTGGCAAGGATTTTGGATGTCATCCGCTTCTCCAATCTATCAGCTAAAGGT
>NZ_JBRJGQ010000035.1:0-13227 GCF_053628575.1 Roseovarius sp. MBR-51 | reverse complement strand
AACAGGCAAAACACTGTCGCGGGATGGAGCAGCCCGGTAGCTCGTCAGGCTCATAACCTGAAGGTCGTAGGTTCAAATCCTACTCCCGCAACCAAAATCCGGAAATAATTCAAACGCATAGCCTGAGGTATATTCATACCGCAGGCACTTTCGCGTTTTACATCAACGCCACATCAACGTTCGAAGAGTCGCGGTGAAAAAGTGTGGGGAAATCAATCACCTACCATAAATCCCAAATTTGCGGTCATCGACCATTTGAGTCTGGCCCGGCCGAAATCCTTGTGGCAGCATCTCGCCATGATCGAGTTCCGTACCCTTCCCGATGACCATCCCGCCCTCGCGCATTCGCCCCTGCTGCGCGCGGCGCTGCTGACACTGCGCTACGCGCAGGACCACGGTGCCATCGGCTTGACCAAGACCAAGGCGTTCAAGCGTGTCTTCGTGCATTGGAAGAGCATGTCACATGGTCCCGCGTCGTAAGCTCCGGGGAAAGCCTTGACGTCCTCCTTGCCAAGGCGGGCCTCGATACCGCCACCCGTGCTGTCGTGTCCGATGCGATCGGGTCCGAATTCGAACTCAGACAGTTGAAACCGGGCCATCGGCTTGATCTCGAACTGCAACGAGATGGATTGCCTCGCCTGGCAACGCTGGAAATCGACAACGGGGTCAGTATTCAGGCGGTTTTTGGAGAAGCGCCGTCCGTCAGTGTGCTGCCACCTGAACTCGAGACCATGCGTCAAGCTGCCGAAACAAAGATCGAAAGTTCCATATACGCCGCCTTGGACAAGGCTGATATTCCGACCCGGTTCGCCACCGATCTGGAGCTGATTTTCGCCGGTACGCTGGATTTGCAGCGCGAACTCGTCGGGGGCGAGCATCTGCGCGTGGTCTGGCGCGAAAACCGTTTGGATGATCGCGTTATAGGTGAACCCATCATCGACTTCGTCGAACTCGATTTGGGCGAAGAGAAATATGAGGTCGTTTGGCCGGGCGACGCGTATAGACAGACCCATGTTTTCAAGGATGGCGGCCCTCTACTCTCCTTCGTTCAACCAATCAAAGGCGCACGACTCAGCTCGGCGTTTGGATTGCGCCAGCATCCGGTCCACGGCAATGTGCGGATGCATCAGGGCGTGGATTTCGCCGCCGAAGAAGGGGCGACGGTCCATGCTACACAATCTGGCAGCGTTTCGTTCATCGGACGTCGAAGCGGCTATGGGCTGATGATCGAGATCGAGCACGCTCAAGGCATTCAGACCGTCTACGCGCATTTGAGCGCGGTGAACGAAACGCTGGAAGTTGACCAACGGATCCCTGCCGGTCATGAAATTGGTCATGTCGGATCGACAGGCACATCCACCGGACCGCATCTTCACTATGAAGTCGTTATCGAAGGTCTTCCGGTGCCGCCGCTCACTGATACGCGCCTGTCTCGGATCGGTGATGGGACACAGAGACAGATTAATGTGTCTGTGATGATCGAAGCAGCGCGTGATCAGTTGGCAGGTCTGCTGGCGGCCAACGGTTAGCGACTTGCATTCGATGATTTGAAGCGGCGAGCCTTTACGTGGCGCAGACCATCGGCAGCCCCGCCATGAATCTGTTCAACGGCCGCGCCAGCGCGTCGGGCGGTTTGCTGGCGTTGTCCGGCACAGGCTGGACCATTGCAGCAAACGGCTCCGGTGCTGTGGCGCTGGTCGCACGGTTGACCAGCGCCGATGATGCTGTGACCGTCAGCATCCGACCCGAAGATCTGGACCTGGCATGTCCCGGCCCAATGCTGGGGACGGGACCTTGCATGAGAGCCGAACAGCTGGGGTCTTCCTCGAAAGCCAGCAGAAACGATACATGTGGCTATCGCGTCTGCGCTAATGCCCGTTCCAGTTCTTCCACCGCGTCGGTCCAAAGGCCTTCAGCCCGCGCGATACCGTCCATAACCTCGGCATATTTCTTTTGCCAGGTTTCGGCTTGTGTCCCCATTTCAGCATCATAGAGCGCAGGGTCCGACAATTTCACCGCCAGTTGATCGCGCATCTCGTTCAGCTTGGCGAGGCGGCTTTCGCATTTGCGAACCTCGACACGCAACGCCGTGATCTCGCCCCGTGAAAGGCGCGTGGGTGCTGCGGCTTTGGGTCTTTCCACTGGCGCGTTGGGGGCGTGCAGCATCTGATCGCGGTAGGCGACCAGATCATCCTCGTATGGCGTCACCGAGCCGCCTTGCACAAGCCAGAGCCGGTCCGCGACCAGACCCAGCAAATGCATGTCGTGGCTGACAAGGATGATTGCGCCGGTATATTTCGTCAACGCCTCGACCAGCGCATCGCGACCTTCAATATCAAGGTGGTTTGTCGGCTCGTCCAAGATCAACAGATGCGGCGCATCAAGTGTCGCCAGCAGAAGCGACAGCCGTGCCTTTTCACCGCCTGATAATTGCTGGGCGGTGGTTTCGACCTGTTCGGCAGTCAGGCCGAAACCAGCCAGACGCGACCGCGACCAGGCTTTGGTGGCATCGGGGCGCGCTTTGGTCAGATGCTGCAAAGGCGTGGCATCGGGATCAAGCTCATCAATCTGGTGCTGCGCGAAATAACCGACGCGCAGCTTTGCCGCGCGGGTCACTACCCCGGCGCAAAGCGGCAGTTTTTCGGCTAGCAGTTTGGCAAAGGTTGATTTGCCTTCTCCATTGCGGCCCAGCAACGCGATGCGGTCATCCTGATCAATACGTAGATTCAGCCGTTGCAGAACCGGCGGGCCGTCATAGCCCACGGCAGCATTGTCAAGATTGACGATCGGCGGTGACAGTTCCTCTGGCGTAGGAAAAGTCAGAAACTGCGACTTCAGGGCGTCAGGCGCAGCAATGGTGGTCATCTTGTCCAGCATTTTTACCCGCGACTGCGCTTGCTTGGCCTTGTTCGCCTGATAGCGGAACCGATCCACAAAGCCCTGCAAATGGGCGCGGCGCTGTTCGTATTTGCGCGCCTGTGCGGCTTGCACCGCGCGTTGTTCCTGTCTTTGGCGGGTGAATTGATCATATGGCCCTTGATAATAAGTCAGCTTATGATCTTCGACATGCAGGATCGCACCCACGGCATTGTTCAGCAAAGCGCGGTCATGGCTGATGATGATTACGGTATGGGGGTATGTCTGCAGATAGCTTTCGAGCCAAATCGCCCCCTCGAGGTCCAGATAGTTTGTTGGTTCATCCAGCAACAACAAATCAGGGCGTGCAAATAATATACCCGCCAAGGCTACGCGCATGCGCCAGCCGCCCGAAAACTCCGAGCAGGCACGTTGTTGTGCTTCTCCGTTAAACCCCAAACCTTTCAGGATCGTGCTGGCGCGTGCCTCGGCCGACCATGCGTCGATATCGGCAAGCCTTGTATGGACATCGGCGATGCGCATCGGGTCAGTGGTCGTTTCCGCCTCGGCCATCAGGGCCGCACGTTCGGTGTCAGCATCCAGCACGGTGTCCAGCAAGCTGCGGTCACTCGACGGAACCTCTTGATCGACGCTGCCGATCCGACAATTGACAGGCAAATCGATCTGGCCGCTTTCAAGCGGCAATTCACCCCGGATCAATCGAAACAACGTCGTCTTGCCCGTACCGTTCCGGCCAACCAGCCCGACCTTATGGCCTGCGGGTATATCGGCTGACGCCGCCTGAAACAGGGGCTGGCCACCGATCGAGTAGGTTACTCCTGAAATTGTCAGCACACGGCTTGATCGCAGATTTCGTCGTCATGCTCAATGACCTCAGCCTGGAAAATGCCTCGCACCGCCCTTGCTAACCAGTATTGTCGAATGCAGGTGATCCGGGAAAACACAAAGCCAAGTTTTTGTTGATAAGCTATAAACCAACTCACAACATGTCCCATCAGTTCAGTGAGCGCACCGTTGGTTAGGTAGTGTTCGTCAAGATGTTGTAATTTCGCGGATGGCTAGAGGTTGCTTAGGTATTTAAACTACGCACCTTAGATCTGGTAGGCTACGGCATCTGCGCCCTCCCGCAACCAAATTCCCTAACCTTTCCAAATGGTTAGAACCCGATAAAAACACTTGTGTACAGACCGCGCAAAAACGAGTCACCGCCAAGTCAACGTTTTGCAAGTCCCCCTGAAAACTCAGGGGGATTTTTGCGTTTGGGTGGCCGAAGCCATGGCTCAACGTCCAAGGGCTGCTTGCAGGTAATAGGCGTTTCGTAGAATGAGAGATTGATCCTCCTCTCTTGGACCGTCCTTGAAATGCCCCGAGCACTTAACCTTCATCGCGCCTTTGCGGGCGCGCACCGCATACCAGAGGGCCCAATGAAGAGGATTCCGGTCGCGTTATCAACAGCCATGAAAATGATCGGGTAGTCTTGAAGCAGGTTCTGAGGTTCAAAGGCAATGTGCCGCGCGACATGCGAGGTGACGTTGACCGTCAGGCGAAACCCGTGATCAACTGACGAAGGCCGAGCGCCGCCCCGGCGAAGATGGCGGCGAGTGTGACCGGCGCGCTCAGCGCCAGCACGGAAAAGGCCGACATGCCCTGACCGATCGAGCAGCCGACCGCGATCACTCCGCCAAAGCCCATGCAGATGCCGCCGAGGATCTGGCGGCGCAACTCGCGCGGGTCCTCGCAGGCTTCCCAGCGGAAATGACCCTTGAACAGGCTGCCGACAAAGGCCCCAGCAAGCACACCGAAGACCGAGGCCACGCCGAAACCGAAGGCGGTGCCGCCGCTCGCGGTCATGAGATAGAGAATGGTGTCGCCAAGCGGTGCGGAGAAGGTATGCGAGATCACCGGCTGCGCCATGAAACCATGGGTGGCCACATAGGATGTCGCGGCCCAGCCTGAGGCGATGGCAAGCCCGACCATGGCTCCCCAGAACACCGCAGCGCGCCGCGCGAGGAACGCGCGAGAGCCGAGTGCCAGTGCGAGGATGCCGCCAGATAGCAGGAGCCCCGCCCAGACCATCGGCAGGCCGGTGAGTTGTGCCAGCACCTCGGCATAGCTGCGCGTCTCCCAGCCCACGCTCGTCGCCTCGGTCAGCGTGACGCGCAGCGCCGCGAGCGGGCCAGACATCATCACATAGGCTGAAATCCCCATCACCAGCACGATCACGAAGGCGCGCAGATCGCCGCCGCCGAACCGTGCCAGTGCGCCATGCCCGCAATTCCCGGCAATCGACATGCCGTAGCCAAACAGCAGCCCGCCCAGAACGCTCGCCGCCGGTGACCAGGGCGTAAGCCAGTAGACGTTTTCGGCGATCTCGAAGTGGCCGAGCGCGGCCATGACGAAGGCCGCCACCCCGGCAACACCGAGGGCCACCCCCCACATGCGCAGGCGCGTGTCGCTGCCCTGATAGAGCAGGTCCTCGATCGCGCCCAAGGTGCAAAACCGACCCACGCGCGCGGCAAGCCCCAGAAGGACGCCGCCGCCAAACGCCGCGAGTGTGATCAGAAGCGGATCAGGAATCTCGGTAATCATAGGCCATCCTCCCCAGATCACGCGCCTGCCACAGCCGCTCAGGGTTTGCGGCAGAACATATCGTAGACCACGGTCAGGATCCGCATCGCGCGCTCGTCTGTCAAACTGTAATAAATGGCCTTGCCGTCACGTCTTGGCGAGACCAGCCCCTCCAGCCGCAGCCGCGAGAGTTGTTGCGACACCGCCGCCTGCCGGGCCGAGAGCAATTCCTCCAGTTCTGAAACGGATTTCTCGCCGGTTGTGAGATGGCACAGGATCATCAAGCGCCCTTCATGGCTGATCGCCTTGAGAAATTCTGCGGCGTCACAGGCGTGGCTGTGCATGGCGTTGAGGCTGTGTTGGGTAACGTCCATTGGCTTTGACCACGCTTCTTGGCAGATTGTCAGGGCAATGCTGTCGCGTCTGGATGCGCGTCAAGCAGATTCGTCAGAATGAACCAGAAGAATTCATCGCCCGCATAGCCCTCGATCCGGCCCAGTTCGCGGCCTTCGTCCACGAGCACGAATGTGGGGGTAAAGACGGGTGGCGAGACAAATTCCACATTGGCGGGCAGGTCCTTGATCTGAACGCGGCGCAGCGGCGCGCGCGCACCTTCGACCGTCTTGGAATAAATCGGCCCGATTTCGGCATTCCACTGCTCGCACCAATGGCAGCCATGCCGCTCGACCATGACCAGTTCAGCCGCTGACAGTGGCCCAATCAGGCCGACTGTCAGGGAGAGGCTCACGAGAAAGGCAACGAGCGTATGCATCGGTGTTCCGATTGACGGACAGAATAAAACATATGATAGTTTGAATGTGTTTGCGGATCAACCCGTCTGAGGATGCCTTATGTTCGATGTCTCACTGCTCAGCGCCTTCGTCGGGGGATTGATCGTGTTCTTTTCGCCCTGCGTCCTGCCGATTGTGCCTTTTTATCTCAGTTACATGGCCGGTGCCTCGATGTCCGAGATCAGCGCCGATGGGCGTCTTGCCCCCGGAGTGCGCCGTCGCGCCTTTGCCGCGTCGGTCATGTTCTCGGCGGGAATCATTACAGTCTTTGTTTTGCTGGGGGCGGCCGCCTTTGGTCTCAGTCAGGCGTTTCGCGGGTTTCAGACTGAATTCCGCCTCTTCGCCGCTCTCGTCGTGCTGGTTCTCGGGCTGCATTTTCTGGGTGTGCTGCGCATAGCCTTTCTCAACCGCGTGTTCCAGATGGAGGCGGGCGATACCAAGAATATGTCAGTGCTCGGGGCCTATGTGGTGGGTTTCGCCTTTGCCGCTGGCTGGACGCCCTGCGTGGGCGGGGTGCTGACGGCGGTGGTCTTTACCGCCAGCACCGAGGCTACGGCGATGAAAGGGCTGGTGCTCCTCTTGGTCTTTGGCCTCGCTATGACGACGCCTTTCATGGTGGCCTCACTCTTTATCGGGCCGTTCCTGCGCTTTGCGTCGAAGTTTCGCCGCCACCTGCCCAAGGTCGAAAAGGCGATGGGATTGCTCTTGATCGTCTTTGCCGCGCTCATTGCCACCGACAGCGTCAATTACATCGCCCAATGGATGCTGGAGACATTTCCAGCCTTTCAAAACATCTGATCGAGGAGGAACATGATGTCCCGAGTGTTGATCCTGCTGGCCGCCGCCCTGTTCGCCCTGCCTCTGGCTGCGGCGGAATTGGGTGACGATGGCCTGCACAAGACTGACTGGATGCGCGATACCTTCAAGGACCTGCGCGAGGACTTGGCGGATGCCAATGCCGAGGGCAAGCGTCTGATGGTGATGATCGAACAGCGCGGCTGCATCTACTGCACCAAGATGCACGAGGAGGTATTTCCCCGCTCCGAGATCGCCGATTTCATCCGCGAGAATTATTTCGTCGTGCAGCTCAACCTGCATGGCGATCTGGAGGTCGTCGATTTCGACGGTGAATCGTTGAGCGAGAAACAGGCGGCGCGCAAATGGGGTCTGCTCTTTACCCCCTCGATTCTGTTCCTTCCGGAAGAGGTGGCCGAGGACCAGACAGCAGCACAGGCGGCGGTCGCGATGATGCCCGGTGCCTTTGGCCCGGATACCACGCTGGACTTGCTGACATGGGTTCAGGAAAAGCGCTACGCACTTGATACCGAAGAAGATTTTCAACGTTATCACGCCCGCCGCATCGCCGAACGCGGGGCTGGAGAATCCCAGTGACCCAGCGTGAGGGCAGAGAATAAATTCAAGAATAAGAATTTATTGTTGTGTGGCCGCGCGATTGTGCTCTATGATATACAGAAATCTGAATGTGTTAGGGAGGACGCATGAAACGATCAATTCTCACGGTGTCGCTGATCTGCGCGGCATTGAGCGCATCAGCGGCCGAAGTAGCGCCGACGGATGTCAAATTTACCGATGGTGCGATTGCTAACTCGCTTACAGGCGTTGCAGGTGATCCGGCCGCCGGGCGCGAAGTGCTGGCGGACCGCGGGCTTGGTAACTGCGTCGCCTGCCATCAAATCACCGACATGAGCGATGTTCCGTTTCAGGGCGAAATCGGTCCCATGCTGGACGGTGCCGGGTCCCGGTGGAGCGAAGCGGAACTGCGCGGCATCGTTGCGAATGCCAAGATGATGTTTCCTGATTCGCTGATGCCGTCTTTCTATCGGACGGATGGTTACACGCGCCCGGGAAATGCGTTCACCGGCGAGGCGGCAGACGGCACCTTTGGCCCCCTGCTGACCGCTCAGCAAGTTGAAGACGTGGTTGCCTATCTGGTGACCCTCAAAGAGTGATCGCGCCACGAGCGTGACCAAGATCAGGAGCTTGAGAACATGACACTGACACGACGCAACGTGATGATCATGGGGGCAGGGGCCTTTGTTGCCTTTGGCCTGCCCATGCGCGCCACCGCTGCCGCCGAGGACCGTATCGCCGAATTCACCGGCGGCGCTGCCATGGGCGACAGCGGTATCACCTTGACCGCCCCCGAAATCGCCGAGAACGGCAATACTGTGCCGATCGAGGTCGCGGCCCCCGGTGCGGTTGAAATCCTAGTGCTGGCCACGGGCAATCCGACTCCCGGTGTCGCCACCTTCAAATTTGGCCCGCTAGCCGCATCGCAAACCGCGTCCACCCGCATCCGTCTTGCGGGCACGCAGGACGTGGTGGCGATTGCCAAGATGAGCGACGGCTCTTTCGCTAAGGCATCGAGCAACGTCAAGGTTACAATCGGCGGCTGCGGCGGCTGAGGCATAGGTAGGAGAAACGAGAATGGCACAAGACGTTACACCCCGCGTCAAGGTCCCGAAATCGGCAGCCGCAGGCGAAGCGGTCGCAATCAAGACCTTGATCAGCCACCCGATGGAATCCGGTCAGCGCAAGGACAAAGAAGGCAACATCATCCCGCGCTCGATCATCAATCGGTTCACCTGCGAGTTCAACGGTCAGAGCGTCGTCGACGTGACCATGGAGCCCGCGATCTCGACCAACCCTTACATCGAATTCGCGGCCACCGTGTCCGAAGCAGGTGAATTCAAGTTCACTTGGTACGATGACGATGGCTCGGTCTACGAAGACACCAAGCCGATCGCGCTGAAGTAAGGTCAATCGTCAAGGGAGGGACGAGAATGAAAAAAACAGGACGGATTACCAGTCTGATTGGCGCAACCGCGCTCTTGGCGGGGGCAGCCTTTGCGGACCCCGTCGATGACACCCTTGTCGTCAACGAAGAAATCGAGATGACCACCCGCACCGCTGCGCCCGCGCATCTTGCGGATACGTTCGACGAAGTGCTGTCGGGCTGGCATTTCCGCGAGTCGGACACCCGCGCGATGCAGGCGGACGATTTCGACAATCCTGGCATGATCTTTGTCGAGAATGCCATGACGACCTGGGAAACCGCCGAGGGCACCGAGGGTAAATCCTGCGCAAGCTGCCATGGCGATTCTGCCGAGAGCATGAAGGGCGTTCGCGCCGTCTATCCCAAGTGGAACGAGACCGCTGGCGAAGTGCGCACGCTTGAAATGCAGGTGAACGCCTGCCGAACAGAGCGGATGGGCGCTGAAAAGTGGAAGTATGGCGGCGGCGATATGGTCAACATGACCGCATTGCTGGCCTCTGTGTCACGCGGCATGCCGGTTAACGTGGCGATTGACGGTCCCGCTCAGGCCACTTGGGAAAAGGGCAAGGAAATCTACTACACCCGTTATGGTCAACTCGAGCTGTCCTGTGCCAACTGCCACGAGCAGAACTATGGCAATATGATCCGCGCGGATCACCTGAGCCAAGGGCAGATCAACGGGTTTCCGGCCTATCGTCTCAAGAACACCAAGCTGAACGGTGCCCACGACCGCTTCAAAGGCTGCATTCGTGATACGCGTGCGGAGACCTTTGCCGAAGGCAGCCCCGAGTTTATCGCGCTCGAGCTCTATGTCGCGTCGCGCGGCAATGGCCTGTCGGTCGAGGGTCCGTCGATCCGAAACTAATCGGAATGCCCCGCCTGACTGCGTGTCGGCGGGGTTTTCCATATCCAGAAACATTCAAGAATCCGCATGTGATAGGTGCGGGAGTTGGAAAGGTCCATCATGATCTCGCGGCGTGATTTTCTTCAGACAAGCATGGCGGCATCGGCCATCCTTGGTGCGTCCTCTTTTGGCAACTGGGCGAAACTGGCGGCGCAGCAGGCGTTGACTCAGGATCAACTGTTGCAGTTCGACACCTTTGGCAATGTCAGCCTGATCCATATCACCGACATTCACGCCCAACTTAAACCGATCTACTTCCGCGAACCGTCAATCAATATCGGCGTGGGCGGCAACAAGGGGGCCGTGCCCCATGTCACCGGAGCCGATTTCCGCAAGCTCTATGGCATCGACGATGGCAGCCCCTCGCATTACGCCCTGTCCGCTGACGATTTCAGTGCCCTCGCGCAGTCTTATGGCAAGGTCGGCGGGCTTGATCGCGTCGCAACCGTGATCAACGCCATCCGCGCGGATCGCCCCGATGCAATCCTGCTGGATGGCGGAGATACATGGCATGGCTCTTATACCTGCTACAAAACCGCCGGTCAGGACATGGTCAACGTGATGAACGCGCTGAAACCCGACGCGATGACCTTTCACTGGGAATTCACCCTCGGTTCCGCCCGCGTGCAGGAAATCGTCGAGAGCCTGCCCTTTGCCGCCTTGGGTCAAAACATCTTTGATGCCGAATGGGACGAGCCGGTCGAGATTTTCCCGCCCTTCAAGTTTTTTGAGCGAGGCGGCGTCAAGATCGCCGTCATCGGTCAGGCCTTCCCGTATATGCCGATTGCCAACCCCGGATGGATGTTCCCCGAATACTCCTTTGGCATCCGCGACGAGAACATGCAGACGATGGTGGACGAGGTGCGCGGGCAGGGGGCCGACCTCGTCGTGTGCCTCAGCCACAATGGCTTTGACGTGGACAAAAAGATGGCCAGCCGCGTTACGGGTATTGACGTGATCCTGTCAGGTCATACCCATGACGCCCTGCCCGAGCCCGCGCTCGTCGGCGAGACGATCATCGTCGCCTCTGGCTCCAACGGCAAATTCGTCAGCCGCGTCGATCTTGATGTGCGCGATGGCCGGATGATGGGCTTCCGTCACAAACTGATCCCGATCTTCTCGGACGTGATCGAGCCTGACAAAGAGGTGGCCGCCCTCATCGAGGAACAGCGCGCGCCCTATCTCGACCAGTTGACCGAGGTGATCGGAAAGACCGACAGCCTGCTCTACCGGCGTGGCAATTTCAATGGCACTTGGGATGACCTGATCTGCGACGCGCTTTTGTCCGAACGTGAGGCCGACATCGCCATGTCCCCCGGCGTCCGGTGGGGCCCGAGCCTCATTCCCGGTCAGGACATCACCCGCGAGGATCTCTTCAACGTCACCTCGATGACCTATGGCAAGGCGTATCGCTCTGAAATGACCGGTGAATTCATCAAGGTCATTCTTGAGGACGTCGCCGACAACATCTTCAACCCCGACCCCTATTACCAGCAGGGCGGTGACATGGTGCGCATCGGCGGCATGGGCTATCGAATCGACATCAACCAGCCGCAGGGCAGCCGGATCAGCGACATGACCCTGCTCAAGACCGGCGAGGCGATCGATCCGGCGAAATCCTACGTCGTCGCCGGTTGGGCTTCGGTCAATGAAAACACCGAAGGCCCCGAAATTTGGGACGTGGTCGAAAGCCACATCCGCAAACTCGGCACGGTCAGTGTCACCCCCAATAACAGCGTCCAAGTGATTGGCGCGTAACGACTTGCTGAAAGGAGGCATTTGAGATGTCAGGGACATTCAAAGGCAAACCCACCTCACGGCGCGCCTTTTTGCGCGGTGGCGTGGCCGCGGCGGCAGGGGCCGTTGCGGCAGGGGCCGCACAGTCCGCCTCACCCGATCCGCTGATCACCGAGGTGCAGCCTTGGGCCACCAGCCTTGGTGACGGGGTGGATGCCACCCCATACGGTCTGCCCATCGAATATGAGGCGGATGTCGTGCGGCGCAATGTGCCATGGCTCACCGCCGATCCGATCAGTTCGATCAACTTTACCCCCATTCACGCACTCGACGGCACCATCACGCCGCAGGGTTGCGCGTTCGAGCGGCACCATTCCGGCGCGATTGACCTCAAGAAAGAGGACTATCGCCTGATGATCAACGGCCTCGTCGACACGCCGCTGGTCTTTACCTACGAAGACCTCGAGCGCTTCCCGCGCGAAAACCACGTTTATTTTTGCGAATGTGCCGCCAACACCGGCATGGAATGGGCCGGCGCGCAATTGAACGGCGCACAGTTCACCCATGGCATGATTCACAACATGGAATACACTGGCGTCTCTCTGCGCACCCTGTTGGAAGAGGCGGGATTGGATGCGGCGGGCGATCTCAAGGATAAGTGGGTCTATGTCGAGGGGGCCGATGCCTCGTCCAATGGCCGCTCAATTCCCATGGCCAAGGCGCTTGGCGATTGCCTCGTCGCGTTCAAGGCCAATGGCGAGGCGCTGCGCAAGGAGCATGGATACCCCGTGCGCCTTGTCGTGCCCGGCTGGGAAGGCAACATGTGGGTCAAGTGGCTGCGCCGCATCGAAGTGACCGACGCCGCCGTCGAGAGCCGTGAAGAGACCAGCAAATACACCGACACGCTGGCCGACGGCACCAGTCGCAAATGGACATGGGTGATGGATGCCAAATCGGTCATCACCGCGCCCAGCCCGCAGTCGCCCATCAAGCATGGCAAGGGTCCGCTTGTGATCACCGGCCTCGCTTGGTCTGGCCACGGCGCGATCACCCGTGTGGATGTGTCCAAGGATGGCGGCAAGACATGGGAAACCGCCCGTCTCGCCAAACCGGGCGAGGCCAAGGCGCTGACCCGCTTTTACCTCGACACCACTTGGGATGGCGAGGAAATGCTGCTTCAGAGCCGCGCCATGGACGAGACCGGCTATATCCAGCCCACCAAGGCGCAACTGCGCGAGGTGCGCGGCCTGAACTCGGTCTATCACAACAACTGTATTCAGACATGGTGGGTGCGGCCCAACGGGGAGGCAGAAAATGTCGAGGTTTCTTAAGTTTACACTGATCACGGGCTTTGCCCTGAGTGCTACGGCAACCGCCCTCTGGGCCGGGAATTATGGTCTTGGCCGCCCCGCCCTGCCCGAGGAAATCGCAGCCTGGGATGTCAAGGTCATGCCCGATGGGCGCGGCCTCCCCGAAGGATCGGGCGACGTCTGGACCGGGGATGAGGTTTTTGGCGAGCATTGCGCGGTCTGCCACGGCGATTTCGCCGAAGG
>NZ_JBRJGQ010000034.1:0-13603 GCF_053628575.1 Roseovarius sp. MBR-51 | reverse complement strand
GGGGCCACCGGCTTTCAGCAATTTGCGGCGCTTGCAGCATAATTGCGTCCAGCAATCGCCCGTTCTCGGGTCAATAGATTTCTTGCGACAGAACCGTCCCGCGCCATGACCATCATCGAGACCGCTAAACTTAACGGCCTCGACCCGCTGGCATATCTCGCTGACATCCTCGACCGCATCCATGATCACAAGATCAACCGGCTGGATGAACTGCTGCCCTGGCATTGGGCACCACTGGTATCTGTGACGGACAGTCAAGCCGCATAACCTGCGGTATCAACGGGGCGCTTACCAAAAACCTAAGGAAAACCACAAAATACACCGCAAAAACAGAGGGGTGAGGGTTATTCAGGGCGAACGATTTAAGAGCAAGGCGAGATCAGTTCAGCCACCGCTTGCGGCGGCGATAGCTGCGCACGTCGCGGAACGATTTGCGCCCCTCATCCGACATGCCTAGGTAAAATTCCTTCACGTCCGGGTTTTCACGCAGGTCTTTTGCGGGGCCGTCCATCACCACGCGGCCCGATTCCAGGATATAGCCGTGATGCGCGAAACGCAGCGCCACATTGGTATTCTGCTCGGCCAGAAGAAAGGTATAGCCCTCCTTCTCGTTCAGCGATTTCACGATCCCGAAAATCTGCTCGACCAGTTGCGGCGCAAGCCCCATCGACGGCTCGTCCAGAAGGATAGTCTCGGGCCGAGCCATCAGCGCGCGGCCGATGGCGCACATCTGCTGCTCGCCGCCCGAGGCATAGCCCGCCTGGCTTTTGCGGCGCTCCTTGAGGCGCGGAAAATAATTATAAATCATGTCGAGGTTGGCATCTATCTCCGCACGCGAAGATCCGCGAGTATAGGCGCCCGTCAGCAGGTTCTCCTCAACCGTCAGGTGCTCGAAACAGTGGCGGCCTTCCATCACCTGAATGACGCCCTTTTGCACCAGATCTGAGGGCACCAGATGCTGCACTCGCTCTCCGCGATAGATGATCGACCCCTTGGTTACCTCCCCGCGTTCGGATTTCAGCAGGTTCGAGATTGCCTTGAGCGTCGTTGTCTTGCCCGCGCCATTACCGCCCAGCAAGGCGGTGATACCACCCTTGGGCACATTCAGGCTGACCCCCTTCAGCGCCAGGATCACATGGTTATAGATTACCTCAATATTGTTGACCTCAAGGATGATCTCGTCGGTGCGTACTGAGTCGGTCATGTCTCTCTCCGTAATAGTTTGCGTATCCACAGGCCGTCTTGGGTTGGATGGGGATGGCGGGCGCGCCGCTACATCCCCTTGTCATCACGCCACGATTAGTTGCAGCGCGGTTCGATCCCCGCCTCTGCGGCATAGGCCTCGGAATCTGCGGCAATCAAAGGATCGACTACTTCTGAATCCGGCGCTATGAAACCTGTCAACATGCTCCAGCTTTTCGTTTTCGCATTCCACTGGCGTACAGCAGCCAGACCTTGGCCTCCGTGATTAGAACACGTCACCTTGATTTCCGGCGCAAAATTAGCAAAGCCTAGACTCGCCATTTTTTCCTCAGTTATATGAAGCGCCTCCATGCCGTCACGAACCATTGGCCCTGTAACCTGGGACGTCCCGTGTATTTCTTGGGCCTTTTTCACGGCTTCTACTGCCAGCATTGCGGAATAGAGGCCGCGGTTGTAAAGAACGGTCCCCATTTGATCGCCGTTACCCGCGGCCAGATCCTTGTCGTATACATACGTCTTGAGATCTTTATAGATGTCAAAGTCTGACCCAGGGGCATGCATAGCCAGCGCCTTGTAACCGTCAGAGCTTTCGCCAGCAGGCAGAACATCGGATTCAGAACCAGACCACCAGACGCCAATCATATTTTCCAGCGGGAAACGCACGTTGGCAGCCTCCTGAATTGCAACTTGGTTCATGACGCCCCAGCCCCACAAAAGCACATAATCAGGCTTCTCACGTCGGATTTGCAACCATTGCGATTTCTGCTCTTGACCAGGATGATCAACGGCCAGAGTGCTAAAAACAAACCCGTGTTTTCTGGCTAGGTTTTCCAAGGTTGTAATTGGCTCTTTGCCGAACGAAGAGTTATGATAAACCAGCGCGATTTTTTTGCCTTCAATGTTGCCACCATTCTCCTGAAGCAGATATTTGATAGCAATGCTCGCACCTGCCCAATAATTTGTTGGATAGTTAAATATCCATTTAAACACCTTTCCATTAGCGACTGAAGTGCGGCCATGACCTATTGAATGAATTGGGATTTCATCCACGCCAGCTTTTGGAATCAACTGATAATTCAGACCGGTTGACACGGGCTGGTAGAGAATTGCATTCTCCTTGGTTGCCTCATAGCATTCGACACCCTTTTCGGTACTATATCCAGTTTCACATTCCGGCATGTCGATCTTTACGCCACCGACACCGCCATCACGTTCGTTGATCAGCGTAAAGTAGTCGGAATAGCCATCCGCGATAGGTATTCCATTTGGAGAATAGGGCCCGGTTCGAAAACTTAAGAGTGGGATGGTCAGTTCAGCCAGGGCCGGTGATCCGGCCAACAGTGCTGATAAAAGACAAGTTATTAGTTTCGTTTTCATCGGTTTATTCCTCCCTTGGTGTTGTCCGACGTCTTGTCTTGAACGGGTATGTCTCCACGTCCAATCTCGTTAGGCGGGTTTCGACCCACCGTTGTCCCTTCTTCAATGCGGAAAGGGCCAAAGTCTCAGTTTCTCCTTGGCGACGCGCCAGAGTTGCGCAAGCCCGTGCGGTTCGGCGATCAGAAAGATGATGATCAGCGCGCCGACGATCATGAATTCCAGATGCGCCGCCAGGTCGGTGGGCCAGCCCAGCCCCCCCACCAACGTGTTCTTCAGGAGCACCGGCAAGAGCACCAGAAACGCCGCCCCGGCAAAGCTGCCAAAGATCGAGCCAAGCCCGCCGATGATCACCATGAAGAGCACGAGGAAGGATTTGTTGATCCCGAACACCTCGCCCACCTCGACCGCGCCCAGATAGACCGCAAAGAAGAGCGCGCCCGAAATGCCCACGAAAAACGAACTTACCGCAAAGGCGCTCAGCTTGGCCTTGAGCGGGTTCACCCCGATGATCTCGGCGGCGATATCCATGTCGCGGATGGCCATCCATTTGCGCCCCGCCATGCCGCGCGTCAGGTTTCGCGCGATGATCGCACAGGCCACGACGATGACGAGGCAGAACAGATAGGCCGCCCAGGGGGACGTTTGCGCGCCGGTGATCGGCACGCCCAGGATGGTCCGCTCCGGCGCGCTGATCTGGCCCGAGGCAGAGTAGTTGTAGAACCACGGCACCCGGTTGAAGAGCCACACCAGAAAGAACTGCGCCGCCAGCGTCGCCACCGCGAGATAGAACCCCTTGATGCGCAAGGACGGCAGGCCAAAGAGCACACCCACCCCGGCGGTTATCCCACCGGCCAGAATGACATGGATGAGTATGCTGATCTCCGGAAACGCGGTCATCAGCTTGTAGACCGCATAGGCCCCCACCGCCATGAAACCACCAGTCCCCAGCGAGACCTGCCCGCAATAGCCCACGAGGATGTTGAGGCCGATTGCGGCGATCGAATAGATCAGGAACGGCAGCAGAACGGCACTGACCCAGTAGTCGTTAATGAAAAACGGGATGACAGCAAAGGCCACGACGAGAACCGCATAATAGCGGTAACGGTCGAACTTGATCGGAAAGGTCTGGCTGTCGTCGGTATAGGAGGTCTTGAAATCCCCCGCCTCACGGTAAAACATCTAGAGAACCTCCCCAAGAATTTCATCTTTGTCGCGCCGCTCTGCGCGGTTGGCGGGCCGGGCATAGCCCGTGGTCTCCGACCGGCGCACCACCCAGAGATAGGCCAGCATCCCCGTCCCGCCGCCAAGTGCTGCAAGGATTGCGGCCATCACCATCTGGCCGGTGTTCTCCACGTTGACCGAGAGCGCGAGATAACCAAAGGACCAGAACCCGGCCCAGGCGATCACGTTGACGGTGGCGGTCAGCTTTTGCATGTCCGTCACACCCTCTCGATGATCTTTTCGCCGAACAGGCCCTGTGGCCGGAAAACGAGAAAGATCAGCGCCAGCACATAGGCGAACCAGTTTTCGGTGGCCCCGCCCACCATCGGGCCTACGCTGAACTCAAAAAGCTTTTCACCCACCCCGATGATCAGACCGCCCACAATCGCGCCGGGGATCGAGGTGAAACCGCCCAGCATCAGCACCGGCAACGCCTTGAGTGCAATCAGCGACAGCGAGAATTGCACGCCCGATTTGGTGCCCCACATGATGCCCGCCACAAGCGCCACAAAGCCCGCCAGTGACCAGACCATGACCCAGATGAAATTGAGCGAAATGCCCACCGAAAGCGCCGCCTGATGGTCATCCGCGACCGCCCGCATGGCCCGGCCCTGCTTGGAATATTGCGCGAATAGCACGAGCGAGACCACCAGAAGGGCGGCCACCACTGTCGCCACGATATCGAGATTGTCGATGAAAAAGCCGTACCCGAAGATGCCATAGGTCAGATCGTCAATCACCGGGTTGAGCCCCTGCGGCAAACCGACGTCAAGCTTCTTGATGTCGCTGCCCCACATGACGTCGCCAAATCCTTCAAGAAAATAGGCAAGGCCAATGGTGGCCATGAACAGGATGATTGGTTCCTGGTTGACCAGATGGCGAAAGATCAACTGATTGACGATCCAGGCCAGCAGCACCATGATCAGGATGGTCACGATGATTGTCAGAAGCGTCGGCACCTCCCAGCCAAAATGGTGAACTTTGGTTCCGAATACCGCATTGATCAGGTGGGCAAAGGGCACTTGCCCCTGCATGATCCCGACCAGCGTGAGCGCGGCAAAGAGCGCCATGACCCCCTGAGCATAGTTGAAGATGCCGGATGCCTTGTAGATCAGGACGAACCCGAGGGCCACGAGGGCATAAAGCACCCCCGCCATGAGCCCGTTCAGCACGACTTCCATTCCGAATAGCAGCTGATCAGGCATGGTATGTCTCCGCTACGATGACGTTTCGTTGTGAGAGGTCAGGCTTCAAGGTGCGTCTCCACGATCCGCAGGGTGAAGTTCTTATCGTCGTGATGCTTTTGCAGCGCCAAGGACTGGCTCAATCCACTGATTGCTGTGCCATGTGCCCGCCTCTGCCGGTATATAGCGCCCTGTCGCAACGACCTCGGCGATCCATGTGTCAAACCCTGCCTCTGATGCCCCAGTTGGATCAGTGACCGAACAGGCCAATAGACCGTTCGGAGGCGACTTTTCAACGAGCAGCTGCCCGCCATCGGGTAGATCATAGCGAAGTGAGCCATTCGCAGCTTCGCCTTGACCAAGCCCTGCAACCACCGGCGGCGCGAGCGCTTCCAGCGCCGTCAGGCACCGGGTGTGGAATTCGGACCAGCCATCGGCATGGGCGGACATCGGCAAAAACGCGATACCGAGTCCGAAGGCCGCCCCCAGGGCCTTGCGGGCGTAAAGCCCCGGATCGCGTCCGGGGTGATTTCGCGTTGCGAAATCAGTCATGGGCGACCCCCAGATAGGCGTCGATCACATCCTGATTGTTGCGCACCTCATCGGGCGTGCCATCGCCGATCTTTCTGCCGTAATCCATCACGACGACCCGGTCGCTCAGATCCATCACGACCCCCATGTCATGCTCGATGAGCACGATAGTGGTGCCGAATTCGTCGTTCACATCGAGAACAAAGCGGCTCATGTCCTCTTTTTCCTCGACGTTCATGCCCGCCATCGGCTCGTCCAGCAGCAGGATCGACGGCTCTGCCGCAAGCGCGCGGGCGAGTTCCACCCGCTTTTTCAGCCCATAGGGCAGGCGTGACACGGGCGTCTTGCGAATGTGTTGAGTCTCGAGAAAGTCGATGACCTTTTCGACGACCGCACGATTCTCGACCTCTTCGCGTTCGGCCTTGCCTTTCCAGATCGCCTGGGCGAACAGCCCCGCCTTCATCTGCCGGATCCGGCCCGTCATCACGTTGTCGAGCACCGTCATCCCCTCGAAGAGCGCAATGTTCTGGAAGGTGCGGGCAATGCCCTGCTGCGCCACCTCAAAGGGTTTCATGGGTGGCCGCAGTTTGCCCTGATACCAGATCTCGCCCTCCTGCGGATGATAAAAACCGCTGATGACGTTGAGCATGCTCGACTTGCCAGCGCCATTGGGCCCGATGATCGCGCGGATTTCGCCCTGACGGATGTCAAAGGAGATGTCCTTGATCGCCACCACACCGCCAAAGCGCAGGCTGATGTTCTTCATCTCCATCACGACGCCGCCAATCTTGCGCCCGTCCTCGTAGGTCACTTCGGTCTTGGTGAATATCTCCTTCGACCCGTCATAGAGGGCGGTCAGAAGATCCTCGTATTTGCCTTCGACGATCCGGCGGCGCACCTTGCGGGTGCGGGTCATCTCGCCGTCATCGGCATCGAGTTCCTTGTGCAGCACGAGAAAGCGATGCACCTGACAATGCGCCAGCATCGGGTCCGAGGCGAGGCTGCGGTTGACCTCTTCGACATGCGCCTGAATGGTGTCGAGCACGCGCGGATGCCCCGCCAGTTCCTGATAGGAGGCATAGCCGATATTGTTGCGCTCGGCCCAGTTGCCCACCGCCGTGAGGTCGATGTTGACAAAGGCCGTGCAGGCATCGCGCCCGTTGCCGAACACCACCGCCTCCAGGATGTTGGGATAGAATTTCAGCTTGTTCTCGACATATTTCGGCGCGAAGAGACGGCCATCAGCCATCTTGCCGACATCCTTGGCCCGGTCGATGATCCGCAGGTGACCGTTATCCTTGTCGAAGAACCCGGCATCGCCGGTGGCAACCCAGCCTTCGGCATACTTGGTGTCGGCGGTGCTCTCGGGGTTCTTGTAGTAATATTCAAACGTGCCGGGGCTGCGATAGAACACCTCGCCGCTGTCGCTGATGCGGATCTCCACGCCCGGGGCGGGCACACCCACGGTGTCGCTGCGCACCTCGCCATCGGGTTGCAGGGTGATGAACACCGATGCCTCGGTCTGGCCATAGAGCTGTTTGAGGTTGATCCCCAAAGAGCGGTAGAAATCAAAGATTTCCGGCCCGATCGCCTCGCCCGCCGTATAGCCCACACGCACCCGGCCAAGACCGAGCGTGTCCTTGAGCGGGCCATAGACAAAGAGTTTTCCCAGCTCGTATTTGAAGCGATCCCAGACCCCCACGGGTTTGCCATCCAGAATTGCCGGCCCCACCTTGCGGGCGTGCACCATGAAGATGTCGAACAGCCATTTCTTGAACCGGCTGGCATCTTCCATCCGGATCATCACATTTGTCAGTTGTGTCTCGAACACGCGCGGCGGCGCGAAGTAATAGGTCGGCCCGATCTCGCGCAGGTTAGGCTGCATGGTCTCGGCGCTCTCGGGGCAGTTGACGCAAAAGCCGCACCAATAGGCCTGCCCGATGGAAAAGATGAAATCCCCGACCCAGGCCATCGGCAGGTAGGCCAGCACCTCTTCGTCACGGGTCAGGTGATCGAACTCGGACGAGGATTTCGACGCCTCGATGATATTGCGATTGGACAGCACCACGCCCTTGGGTTTGCCCGTCGTGCCCGAGGTGTAGAGCATGACGCAGATGCTGTCGTAACTCAGCTTTTCGCGCCGCTCTTTCAGATCAGCGATGAATTCCTCACGCGCCGCGCGACCCTGCTGCTGGATATGGTCAAAGGCGTGCAGCTTGTGGTGGTCGTATTTGCGAAGTCCGCGCGGATCGACATAGATGATATGCTCAAGCTGATGCAGCCGTTCCTGCACCTCGATCAGCTTGTCCACCTGCTCCTGATCCTGCACGATGGCAAAGCGCGCGCCGCAATGCTCCATCACGTATTCCATCTCGGGGGCGGCAGCATCCTGATAGAGCGGCACGGGGACAGCCCCCACCGATTGCGCGGCAACCATCGACCAGTAGAAATAGGGCCGGTTGCGGCCAATGACAGCAACAAAATCGCCCGCGTTCACCCCAAGGTCGATAAGCCCAAGCGCAAGCGCCTCAATTTCTTTTTCCGCCTCGGCCCAGGTCCAGCATTGCCAGATGCCGTATTCCTTTTCGCGATACGCAATCTTGTTGCCAAATTCAGTGGCGTTACGGTGCAGAAGCGCTGGAATGGACGCTACTGCGGATTGTCCCGTTCGGTTATCCATCATTCCCCCCACAGCACCAATTTGCCTTCGGCTCAGGCGTCACTACTTAACCATTGACGATCCTCTGCAACATATTCCCCCGGCCAAGCGCACAAACATGGCCTTTCTCAATGTTGTTTAACGCATCGATCCTTCTGTTGCCTCCATCCTCGACATCGAAACCGCTATAAATATTCGAGACACCAGCACGAGTTGGTCTGGATCTCCTGACCACTATAACAGGCCAGAAATGGGGGGGCGGATCCCCAGTCATCCGAGCGTTGTAAGCGACACTCAGTCATCGATCTCAGTCGATAAGAAGGCAAGCGAACGCTCTATGGCACGGTCAAACTCTTCCGGCCTCATTGAACCGAAGTCTTCATCCGGGATCCCCGCCGAGATGCGGCTGGCGAAGCGAAGAACGGCAAGCCTCAACTTACGCGCATCGCGTTTGCGCTTCCGGTCGGCACCCACGGCAACGCCTGTGGTTTCCAAGAGTTGATTGATCTCGTCTTTCAACCTCGAAACCCCCCTTCCTGTCGTCGCAGAAACCCGTAAGACAGAAATATTGCGCTTCGCGCCGGATCGCAGCGACAGCATCGCTTCGAGGTGTTTTGCCGTCTCATCGGCATCGTCGCGATCCGCCTTGTTAACCACTAGCAGATCACCGATCTCCAATATCCCGGCCTTAATAGCCTGGAGTTCATCGCCGAGCCCCGGAGCGGAAATAACCACGCTAAGGTCGGCCACCTGCGTGATTTCAGTTTCCGACTGCCCGGCCCCCACTGTTTCTATCAGGATGAGCGGCCAGCCAGCAGCGTCCATGATATCGGCCATGTCATGCGCCGCTTCGCAAAGCCCGCCGAGATGACCGCGCGCCGAGACCGAACGGATAAAGACTCCATCGTCGAGGCTGTGAGCGCCCATGCGCGTCCGGTCGCCCAGCACCGCGCCGCCCGACACCGGACTCACTGGGTCTACTGCAAGGACAGCCACCGGACGGCCCTCTCTTCGCCATTCATGAATCAAAGCATTAAGAAGCGTCGACTTGCCGGCACCAGGCGGGCCAGTGAAACCCACGATGTGTGCTTCACCAAACGCACCAGCCAGCGCTTCAGTCAGAGCCAGAGCGTCGTCACCACCGCTTTCCACCACAGTCAGCGCCCGGCCAAGTGCGCGGGGGTCACCCGCGCGGAGCCGCTTGGCAAGCGCCTCAATCCTTGTCTTTTTATAGCTAGACATCAGGCCACCATCAGCGGATGGCCAAACCCAAGCTCACGGCGCAGGCAAGCGATAATCTCGCCATGAGTAACGCCGTTATCGGCGGCCCCCACCACTTTTTGGTAAACGTTCTCGGAGCCGTTTGCGGCACGGGCCAACTCGTCCAACGCCCTGTCCACGTCGGCTTGCTTCCGGGCGGCTTTGAAAGCTTTGAATGCCGTCACTTGCGCCTCCATCGCGTCACGGCTCGGGCGATACGTATCAACCTCCCGATCCTCCACCTCGGACTGGTAGCAATTTACGCCCACGACTTTCTCTGCGCCGGTTTCGATGCGGCTTTGATACTCTAACGCCGACTTCCCGATCATGCGCTGCACGATCCCGGCATCGACAGCATTATACATCCCACCCGCATTCTCGATTGTGTCCATGACCTGGAAAATCTTCTCCTCCATCTCGTTAGTAAGAGACTCCACGTAGTAGGAACCACCCAGCGGGTCGATGACGTCGCAGAGATGCGCCTCTTCACGCAAAATGTTCTGCGTTGCCACAGCAATGCGCGCGGCGTCCTCTGTCGGGCAGGCCATTGCTTCGTCAAATCCGTCGGTGTGCATGGATTGCAAGCCCCCGAATATTCCCGCAATCGCCTGCGCAGCCACTCGGGCAATGTTGTTGAGGGGCTGTTGTTGGGTTAGATCAACGCCAGATGTCTGACCGTGAAACTTGAAACGCCATGAGCGGGGGTCCTTGGCGCCGTAACGCTCACGAACGATCTTGGCCCAAATCCGCCGCCCGGCACGGAACTTTGCCACCTCCTCGAAAAAGCTGATGGAGATGTCGAAGAAAAAAGTGAAGCGCGGCAGGAAATTGTCGGGATCCATGCCCGACTCGATGCAGTCATCGGCGTACTGGATCGCGGTCGAGAGCGTCAGCCCCATGGTTTCCGCAGGGGTAGCTCCAGCCTGCTGCATGTGCTGACCAACGACCGAGACCGGGTTCCAGTTTGGCACATGCTCCCGGCAAAACTTAACATGATCAACGAAGACCCGCCGTGCACCAGGCTGGCTTAGCCGGTAGAACATGTGATTGGCCACGAAATGCGAGATGTAATCGGACTGGTTCGCAGTGCCTGTGATCTTGTCGAACGGTACGCCCCGACGTTTCGCGACGCTGAGCAGGAAAGCAAAAAGCGTGAAGGGCGTGGGGTCGTTCATCGCGGTAGAAATTTCACCGATCGGCACATCGTCGAGCGCCGCGTCCATGTGATCGACCGTATTGATGACGGTGCCGCAGGTCCCAAGCAGCGGCAAGGGACTTTCGTCGCAATCGATACCGCGGAAGCTTGAGTTGCACGGAATAAGACTGATCGCCGACGCCCCTTGCTG
Organism: Roseovarius sp. MBR-51; assembly: GCF_053628575.1. Taxonomy (NCBI): domain Bacteria; kingdom Pseudomonadati; phylum Pseudomonadota; class Alphaproteobacteria; order Rhodobacterales; family Roseobacteraceae; genus Roseovarius; species Roseovarius sp. MBR-51. The sequence goes on along the minus strand of NZ_JBRJGQ010000034.1, from coordinate 2,822 downwards.
CAGCATCATCCGGACCCGTTCGTTGTAGTCCTGCGGTGTCCCGAGCCCGATAAGTTGTCTCTGTGTCCAGGTGCGACCACGGTGCATAGTGTTGTAGATGCCCCGGGTGTATGGCAACTCGCCGGGCATGCCCAGATCCTCGCCGTAGCGACTATCCGACCAGTCAAGCGGCGTGTAGAGCGGACGTACCTCGATACCGGAGCGGTTTATGACGGTCCGGTCCTGCCCGATCTCCTTGTCATAGCGGACCTTCCATTCGGCCTGCTTATCTTTCAGGGTGGCGGCATTAGTGTTCGAAGCTTTCTTGGACATTATGCGACCTCTGCGGTTTCGCGCGCTGCGCGTGCCTCGACGGCAAGCTGGCGGACGGTTTCAACAATTTCTTCGCTAGTAGCGCCTGGACCAAAGATGGCGCTGACGCCAGCATCCATCAGTTCGGGCTGTTCGTTCTGCGGAATTATTCCACCCACGACAAGACGCACATGATCCATGTCCGCATCGCGCAACGCCGCAATCAGATCAGGCATGATGAGATGATCGGTCGCGAGCGAACTCACCCCCACCACGTCCACATCTTCTTGCATAGCTAGCTTGACCACTGTCTTGATCTCTTGCCAAGGAGGGGTGTAGATCACCTCCATGCCGGCGTCGCGCAGGTAGGCAGCGACCACGCGACTACCCCGGTCATGCCCGTCGAATCCGATTTTCGTCACCAGGACGCGCTCAGGATAGGCCATAATTCAAATCTCCTCGGCTTGGCTTGAAAGCGATCGCTTAAGAACCCGCATCAATTGGCACGCGATCTGTCTGGGGCCCTCCCCGCCCGGCCGGTGCCAGACCGGGATGTGGTTAACGGCCCCGATCAGGAAGAGCCGAAGCAAGCTTCGGTCCAACCCCTCTGGTAGCGGAAGCGCACCCACCAAGTCGCGCACGTAAATTTCGTATTTATCGCGCAGCCGGACGAGATCATCACGCGCCGCAGGCACATCATCAGGCAAGATGCGGATAATAACGCTGGCATAGGCAGTGGGCTCGACAATCATCTCGACATGCGCAGCGAGCATCAGCTCCAGCCGCTCCCACGGATCCGTCGCCTTAGCGATTTCTCCCTGAACCCGCTCGCTTAACCTCCGAACGCCTTCTTCGTAGACCCCGACGAGCAAAGCTTCCTTGTTAGGGTAATGATAGTAGATCGACCCAGGCAGCATCCCGCATTTCTTGGCGATGTCCCGCATTGTCGTACCTTGGTACCCGCGCGCCGAAAATAACTCCGCCGAACTGTCCAGCAAAACATCAAGCCGGTTGTTGGAGCGCACCGCAGTTGTCATTTGACAGACCCTAATAAAAAAACATATGTTAGTTTATCTAAATTACTGGATCAAGTCAACACTTGTTTTGTGATCGAACTGTGGCTGCAGGATGGGTTGCGCGCCAACAATCACGACCGTTTCGGTGCTAGGAGTATACGCCTTGTCGCGCTTTCCGGACCCGATCTGTTCCAACCAAACCCAAATTATCACCTTAAATGTTGACGAAGGAGAGCAGAATGACAGCCCATAGCGAGAGGATCGGAGCCCTACAGCAATGCCTCCGTCGACGCGGCCTGACAGCCGCACTACTGCACATGAGCAGAGACATATTCTATTACACGGGAACCGCTCAGCCGGGATGGCTGTTCGTCGCGCCAGACGATGCTCATCTTTACGTGCGCTCCGGACTGGGCTTTGCCCGAAGACAAAGCAGCTTACCGGATAATCGCGTCTCTCTCAAAAGTAGGCTCGCCGACATCGTAGACACCTGCCTTGGAGAAGACACCGACGACCTGCAGATCGGCGCAGAGCTCGACGTGATGACCGTCCCTCAATACCAACAACTCGGTAAGGTTGTCGGGTCCGCTCGGATCGTGGATGTGTCGTCGGACATCCTCGAACAGAGAAAAATCAAAGATGCCGGAGAAATTGAAACCATAGAAATCGCCGCACAGGCGCTCGAAGAGGGCCACCGGCAGGCGATAAAGGCATGGCGCGTCGGGATGACCGAACTGGAAGCCTCGGCCATCGTGGAAGACGGACACCGCCGGGCCGGGCACGAAGGCGTGTTTTTCGTCCGGCAACCCGACTTCACTATGGGACGCGGACCGCTCGCATCGGGGGAAAACCGGCAACAGATGAGCGGGGTCGTTTTCACCGTTTCCGGCTGTGGATTGAGCGCTGCAGTCCCCGCCGGGGCATCACGTCGGAAGCTTCAGCCCGGTGATCTGGTAATCGTAGACATTCCGACCTGCGTGCAAGGTTACCACGGGGACCAGTCGCGAACCTATTGCATAGGACAACCGACGAAAAAGGCTCTGGACTTGCATCAGTCTCTCAGGTTGGTCTCAGACAGACTGATTGCAGATATCTCGCCGGCCATGACATCGGGTGAAGTTTTTGATCGCGCTTGCCACCACGCTGAAGACGCACGAATACTCGGCTCCTTTCTTAAATTTTCCGATGGAAAGATGGCACATTTCGTGGGTCATGGCGTCGGGCTGGATCTCAATGAACCGCCATTCCTGTCGCGTGGCGGAGAAGAAAAAATAATGGCGGGCATGGTGCTGGCCATCGAACTCCACCTCTGCGACGCCGAAGTCGGAATGCTCAAACTAGAGGACATGATCGTGGTGCACGATGACGGCTGCCACATATTAACGAAGACGGACCGGGAATTGATACCTGTGCCGCTAAAGGTTCTGTCGCAAGAAATCTATTGACCCGAGAACGGGCGATTGCTGGACGCAATTATGCTGCAAGCGCCGCAAATTGCTGAAAGCCGGTGGCCCC
>NZ_JBRJGQ010000033.1:0-13848 GCF_053628575.1 Roseovarius sp. MBR-51 | reverse complement strand
AACTATAGTCTTATGCAGCAGCAAAACGACAAAAACCGCAGGAAACAAGACTTCGCCTGAACAAGCGCGGCATAATCCGAAGCGCGGCATTATGCGTCAACTCATGCGCCAAGGTGCCGTAATATCCTGCGGCCCTGTGAAAGGTCGCGATCGGCGGCATGTGAATGCGGTCGGTCTTGATGTTGTAATAGGCGCGCGGCTCCTCGGTCACGTCGATCTGCGCGCCACTCGCGGCAAAGAACGCCTCCAACTCGGGGTCGGCCACAGTGCCAAGATCACGGGGCGGATCAGGCTGGATATAGAATTCAGTGGGCAGGCCCTCGATCTGATCGGCGTTGAACACACGGTAGGCCTTGGCATAGGGGATCTGGCGTTCCTCGCCGTTCTCGTCCTCACGCTCGACGGTGCCGTATTTCACCACGGTTGCGGATTTCTCGCCCTTGCCGACACGGCCCCCAAGCTGCTTGGCCTGATTGAACGTCATCCAGCGGGCAGAGGTATAGTCCTTGGCCATCGCGGTCGCCCAAAGCATCAGGATATTGATGCCTCGATAGGCTTCGCCGTTGAACCGTTCCGGCAAGCTGACCGATGCCCCGCCGCCGGTCCACGGCTTGCGCCAGGGCGGCGTTCCCGCCTCGATCTGCACGATGATCTGATTGGTGACATGGGAATAAACGTCAAACTTCTCTGCGGTCATTTGTGACCCTCCTTCGAGTGACGCGGTCCGGGTCTCTTCCCCTTTCCGCCGATGGGCGGGCCTTCCTGTTCTGATCTTTGGAATGCCCATGCATTCCGAAGGGCAGAGCAGGTAAGGGCAAAGCCCGTCCTGCGGCCTGGCGGGGCCGTGACAACCGGGTGGAGGGCGTGAATTTGGGAGGGAACCGCGCGCCTGCGCGTGGGAGGAACCGGAATTCTCGATCGGAACCGACGCCGCAGGTGGCGCTTGCCGGTTTTCTCGGACCGGACAGGATGGCAGGCGGATCAACAGGATTTGGAAACGGTCAGGGCCGGGGTGAGCGGGCGTCAGCCCGTCGATCCCCTGCCCTGTCTATCGCTCAAAGCGAGACCGGCGCACTGCCGGGATCACACAATTCAGCCTGATCGAAACACTCGTCGTGTTTACACGGCCATGTAACTGCTGCCGCAATCGGACGGAGCCGCTAGACGTGCAGGCCCTGACGTAATGCCGATAAGAGAATGGACAGGAAGCGTGCGAGAAATGACAGAATAATATTGCGGCCAGAACCGCACCCCCCGTGCTAGGCGTGAAACAAGCAGATTAAGGACGATGCAATGACAGAGCCGATGAATCCAGAACTGCTGAGGGTGGTGGAAAGCGATATGGCGAGATGGGTGCGCGACCGGATCGAGGTATTGCCTGGTCGGGCGAAATTCTGTGCGCATAATGCCGTGCGAAGCCTATACTGGGCGGGCGGGATCGCTACGCTCGAAAGCACGACCTATCGCGAAGGAGAGCGCGGCTATCGTGTACCGGCAACGTTCTTCCTGATGCACGCGCTGGAAGAGGCCGTGGCCGCTTTCATCGCATGCGCCAAGAAAAGCGGCTATACGGCTCTCGCCAAGAAGGTCAGCCCCAAAGACCACGTCCATAAATCAACGCTGCCCTGGCTCTGCGGTCAAATCATCGAATTACTGGGTGCCTACAAGATCGGTTTGGCCTATCAGGCCGATCATGACCGGATTGCGGTCAGATACGAGGACAATGGACAGGTATCATATCAGGTTGCATCAATGCGCTTGCTGGGGTCCGTAGACCAAAACGGCAATTCCAGCGCGTCTTTCGCAGATGACATATACGCCCGTTTCACAAACGAGAAGGATGTCCATCGGCTTTTGAAGGAAGGCTCCGGGGGCCGCAACTATCTCATTTATGCAGATGATAATGGCTTTCGTACCGGCCCCTTGGACCTTGAACGGGAGCTGCGGGAAATAGCCGTAACCGTGACTGGGATCCTCTGGGCGACAGTGGATATGTGGGAACACAAGGGCGAGCGTATCCAGCTTGTCGAAATCATTCTCAAAACCACCCATGAGCTTGCCGAAGCGGCAAAGTGAATGCCGCCTCACATGTGACCAAAAGCTGGCTCGCGCCAGCGCTATTTCAGCCCGAACCGGCTCAAGACGCCACGCCTGCTTTCTTGACCGTCCAAAAGCCGTTTCTCGAACGCAACATTCGACGGCAGGCTCACCAAGGTCAGACGCCACAACGTCTTGTCGTGCGGCCAGCTCGGCGGTCGCCATTCCTGACGTTCCACTCCGACGATCTCCATGCAGTCTGGAAAGTGCAGCCACGGAACCTGCTCGCCACTGGGAGAGTTGCCAACCTGCTCCTGCGGGGCATCGAGGAACGTGAACCCATCTGCCTCCGTCCCGTCCAAAAAGAGGAACCGTGCGGTTTCCTCCTCACCCGGGCAAAGCCCGCTCACGGCAACCCAGTCACCGCAGGTCGGGGCCTTCGCGGCGTCGAGAACAACGCGCCATTTCTTCATCTTGGCCACCTCTCTGTAAATGTCTTTCATCGTTCTCTGTCTCTGTCTCTGTCGCGATCGCGGCCCTGCCCGCGCTCGGACGCAGTATCCCGCCCGCGACCGAGAATGTCATCCCGCCGCCCTTGGTCACGGCCTTCGCCGTCACGGGCGGCAATGTCCCGCTCGACGGCGGCGGCATCACGTTCCTGCCCGATATCACGCCCACGCCCAAGGATGGCGTTCAGACGCTCCCGAATAGGATCGTCGGACGGGGCGCGCTCCCGCCCGACATCCGGCGCTTGAACCTCGGGTCGATCAACATCGCGCCCCAATACCGCCGCCCGACGCGCATCCATGTCGCCCCGATCGGCACCAGCCTGCGGCCTCTCAACCTCGCCCATAAACCTCTCCCTGATCCGTGACATCGCCGCCTCGGCGCGGCCCCATAGCTGATCCAGCCGCTCGCGCGCGGTGGCAATGAAGGCGCGCCCGCGCTCCATCAGCTCAAGACGCAATTCCAACTGCCGCCAGCCCAACTCTTGGCGCTGTGCATTGCGCGCCTGCGCCGCGCGGAAAGCCTCACCGCGCTCCGTGACGATCCCGCGTTTCTCCTGGGCATTGGCCGATGGGCCGATTTTCGGCTCAGGTTCCCGGCTGAGCTCGACCACTTTTTTCTCGTGCTCAAGCGCCAGCTCTTCCTGCCCGCCCCCGCGCGCCCGCTCGACCTGTTGCTCGGCTTCGGCGCGCTGAACATCAAGGGACCGGTGGTCGATCCGCTCCGACCGCCCTGCCCGTTCAAGGGCCGTGTTCGCATCTCGCGCCCAGGCTTCGCGCCAGCCCATCAGCAGGTCCGGCGCATTCCAGCTGCGATCCTTCTTCCCGAACCCCTCGCCGGTCAGCTCGCGCATGGTCAGCATGACATGTGCATGGGGCTGATCGTGGCCATCACGGGCCTTGCCCTCGTGAACGGCCACGTCCGCGATCATGCCGCGATCGACAAATTCTCGCTGCACGAATCCGCGCAACAACTCCAACCTCTCGCCCCGATCAAGCTCACGCGGCAGCGCCACTTCGATCTCGCGAGCAAGTTGGGCGTCACGGCGTTTCTCGACCGCCTCGACCGCATTCCAGAGCTGGTCGCGATCGCGCATCCAGTCGGGCGCATTTTCGGGGGCCATGATCTCGGAATGCACAACTCCGCCCTTGCGGCTGTAGTCATGCTCCAACCCCTGCCGGTCATCCCGCAGCCGCCCAGCCGTTCGGTAGGCGGCGGCTGCGACCGATGACCGGCCCCCTGCCCGGCTGATCACTTTTGCTGTGAAATGATAGATCGCCACGTCTGGGACGCCTCTCTTCAAACAGGGTCCAGCGCCTGGTTGCGCTGGTCGGGAGCGCGAGGGTGAAACCCTCGTTTAGGCGGCATCGCCGCCTTGGGGGAAAGCCGTCCGGCGCGGGGGTTTACCCCCATGAGGACGCGCACGTTGTCGGAGACAATGTATAAGCGCGCATTTGTTTCTTTTCAACATAAGATTCAACCGCTACGTTAATCCCAATATTCCAAAGGTTGCCCCATGTCCCAAAGCCGCCCGCCTGACATTCACCTCGAAGAACTGGCCGAGAAGAAAGCCCAGCTCGACGCTCAAATCGCAGCGCTCGATGCCCGGCGGCGTCTGTCTGAGAAGAAAGACGAAGACCGCCTCAAATGGCTCCTGGGCACTTTGGTCTTCGACCGTTTGAGCGCCGAACCTGCTCTTCAGAGCATCGTGCGGCGCGATCTGCCAGACCGCCTCACCCAGCGGGATCGCGACCGGGGGCTCTGGCAGATTCTGTTTCCCGATAGCGACGAGGACCGGTCATGAGTTTTGTTCTGGAAGCCCGCCACTGGGTGATCATGATCGGCGCTGTGATCGTAGCCGCTGCCGCCCTGATCCTCGCCCCGCAAGCGGTCGCGATCTACCCGGTAACCACCTATGCCTTCCCGATCATCGCCGTGGCCGCGATCCTCGACACCCTCGGGACCACAGCAGAGCGCCTGAGGTGGCCCCTTAAGCTCCTCGCATGGGTCTTCCTGTGCGCAGCCGCCCTCACGGCCCTGATGCCCCTCAGAGGGCCGTTCAGCGACATGCTGGCGACTGTCCAGGCATGGACGGGCGCAGGCTGGCCCCTCCCCCGCGCCATTTGGGAGGGCCTCAAGGGCCTGGCCAGATATTCTGATCCGCAGAAACAGGCCATGGCGATCTCCTTCGCGCTTGGGGCCTTCGGAGTGGCTGTCGCTGTCAGCACCCCGCTGGTGGCGATCTTCAATCCGCGCATTGGCCGCAACCGCAAATCGCGCACTGGCCCGTGGCAAGCGGGATGGATGGACCCGCGCGACATTGCCCAGCTTGTGCGCAACAAGACCGGCCTGCCCCTCGCCCTGCACAAGGGCAAGCTCCTGCGCTACGTCAAAAACGATGCGAAGGGATGGCGCGGCGGGCATCACCTCGTCGTCTCCGGCACACGGGGCGGCAAGGGCGTCAGCGCCGTGATCCCGGCGATCCTCGATCACCAGGGGCCGGTCGTCGTCCTGGACATCAAGGGCGAAAATTTTGCGGTCACGCGGCGGCACCGCGAAGAGCTTGGGCGCAAGGTGGCAGTTCTCAACCCCTTCGGCCTCGTCGAGGATGGACAGGATCAATTCAACCCGCTCGACTACATCCGGCCCCACGAGCTGGCGCGAGACGTGGCCCTGGTTGCGGACGGCCTGGTCAAACCCGAACAGGGAGACGGCGCGCATTTTTCGGAAATGGCCCGCCAGCTGGTCGCGGCGGCAATTGAAGTGGTCGTGACGCAGGAAGAACCCAACCGGCGCAATCTGATCGCCGTCGCCGATCTGCTTCTGTCAGCAAACCTCGACGGCACGCTTGAGGCCTGGGCTGAAAATGGCGACCTTGTCGGCCACCGCCCGGCCCAGACCGCCGCCACCATTCTGCGCGCGGGAGACAGAGAACGCGGGTCGATTCAGACAGCGGTCTCAAAAGCTTTTGAGTGGATGCAGTCCGACAACATGCGCCACTTCCTGGCTGGGTCTAGCTTCCGCATGGATGACCTTCTCGATGATCGGGTCGATCTCTTCATCGCGGTGCCGCTCGACCAGGTGGACAAGCAAGCGATCTTCATGCGCCTGTTTATCAACCTCGTCCTGGGCACGGTCGTGCGCCAGGACGGACGGCGCAAGGTCAAGGCTCCGATCCTGTTGGTTCTCGATGAATTCGTGCGGATGGGTCGCATGGAGCAGATCATGAACATTGCCAACGTCGCCGCAGGAGCCGGTGTGGAAGGGCTGTTCGTCACGCAAGACACGGGTCAGGTCGAAAAGGCCTATGGGCCGAACGATGCCCGCTCGATCTTCGGCTCCTGCATCACCAAGCGCGTGTTCAACCTCAACGATATCGAAACCGCCGAATGGGCTGCGCGGCACCTCGGGGAAAGCACTGTCTATTCTCAGCAAATTCGAGAGGGCAAAGCCCCAAATGAGGGCAGGGATTTTTCCTATTCAGAGCAGCGACAGAAGCTCATGACGGCTGAGCAGATCACGGGTATGAAGGCGGATGATCTGCTGCTGTTGGTGGGCAATCGCAACCCGCTCAAGGCCAAGCAGAATGTGTACTTCAAGAGCAATATCTACCGTGGAAGGTTCGATCAGAACCCCTTGAACTGAGGCACGTTACGCTGCTTTTCGGGCGCATTCTTAGTTGCGAGCACTTCTCCATGTGTTTGGGTTCGGAAAGCCACTGCTGAAATGATGGGAAATTTTGTAGTGTTAAATATGTGTTATATAAGGTGTTACGCTGTGGATAAGTGTTATTAGGGCTATGAATTAATTAGGCTTTTAGAAGTGGCCTGTGTGTAGAGTCACGATAAAGCGTGTGTAAAGACACGAAGGAACGTGTGTAAAGACACGAAAGCTCTGTGCCTGTGTGTGAAATCACGAAAGGGCTTGACCGTGTGTGTGAAATCACGAAACATAGGCCATGGTGTGTGAAATCACGAAAGACGGCGACCGCTCCCCCTTGCTGCCAGATCGGCAGGAACAAGGCGACTTTTTTGTATGCGATATCTTTGATGCCGCACCCAAGGGTGACATGGCTTCGATGGCGCATCCGATTTTTTCGCTTTCTACAAAACCAGATCACCGAGTGCGGCGATACGAAGATGGGACGGGGCGAAACTATCTCGAAGTGAAACCTTCATCCGATGGTCTGGCAACGATCCACGATCGCGATGTGCTGATCTACTGCATCAGTCAAATTATGGCAGCTATCAACAAAGGTCAGAAGGTTTCAAAAATCGTTCGCCTGAAGGCGTTCGACCTTCTGAAAGCAACGAACCGGCCATCCGATGGGCGTGGATATAGCGGCCTTCGAAGCGCCCTCGCCCGGCTGCAAGGGACACAGATTGAGACGAACATCGTGACCGGCGATGTCGAGCAATTGGATATTTTCAGCATCATCGACCGCGCTCGTATCGTACGTGAAACCCGCGATGGTCGAATGCAGGAGATCGAGGTGCAGCTCTCAGATTGGGTGTTCAACGCGATTCAAGCGCATGAAGTTTTGACCCTCCACCGGAACTATTTCCGGCTGCGTAAGCCATTAGAGCGGCGCATCTATGAGATCGCCCGCAAGCACTGTGGCTCGAAGAAAGAGTGGAAAATCAGTCTTTCTGCTTTGCAAGACAAGTGCGGATCGGCTTCGACCTCTCGCGAGTTTAAGCGGCTGGTCGGCAACATTGTCGCTCAAGATGAGGCGTACAATCACATGCCGGACTATTCAGTACGGTTAGACGAAAACATGGTCGTATTTGTAAACCGTCACGCGGAAAAGCCGCAAGCTCTGGCGGCTCCATCCGGGGCGATCCGTTTGAGCCCTGACGTTTATCAGGAAGCTCGTAAGGTTGCGCCGGGATGGGATATCTACACGCTAGAGCAAGAATGGCGCGAATGGATGGCCGACGGTGGTCTTGATGCACCGGCCAACCCGGACCGGGCGTTCTTAGGGTTCTGCCGGAAAATCTTTGAGAAACGCGGCAACCCTTAGCCGCTTCTACCCTTCTGTTCTTCAAGCAACAACTCCAAGCCCTGCCAAAGGGTAAGATCGCGCGTCGAACAAAAAGCCCGGAAATCATCTACTACGCGCTTCGGGCCAGGTATCGAAACTTTGTCCTGCGGCTCTTTGCGTTTGGGACCAGGTTTAAGGCGCGTCGTAGGCTCCCTGTTGACGAAGCCAAGATCGGCACCGGCCTTGACGGCCTCGCTTAATGAGCTGCCATCGACCTTTGGTCGAGCTTTGGGCGCTGGTGTTGTCTTGGGCAGGTCGATCCCGCCTGAGAAGCCGTATTTCCCGCTCATGCCACTTGCTCCTTGGTAAGGGTTGCAATGACGGTTTGTGCGTAGTCGCGGGCATTCTCGATGGCTCCGGTCACCTGCTTCATGGCCTTGTCGGATACAGACGCGGTTTTGCCCTGCATTTCTTGCGTCACGATGTCAGGCAGCTCTGACAAGAGCACACCGTCCCGGAAGATGCGGGTGTAAGGCGCGCGCTTGGCGATCCGAACGGGTAGCGTCGGGATGTTGTTGAGCTCCATTTCTTGCCGCACGTCGCGCTCATCCGTGGTCTGGAACGCGGCGTTGGTGCGAGTGAACAAGAGGGCGTAGTTGATTTGCGCGCGGATCATGTTCGCTGTGGTTTGTACCAAGCGAACCGCTTGCGCGGCTTGCCGGGCTTCCATAGGCGAGCCATCGAGCGGGATGATGCACAAATCTGTCCGCGATAGCGCGAAAGTGACGATCTGATCCTTCGACCCTTCAAGGTCGATAATGAGATAGTCAGCCTCGTCGGATAGGCTGTCGATGAGCTCGACCGTCTCTTCGGCCTGCGGTCGTGCATGAACTGTGAAAGGAACGTCTCTACCCTCGGCTTCGCGCGTCTGGGCCCATGCAAGGATGTTGGCGTTCGGGTCCAGATCGAGAATCGCAACGCGACCGCCAGAAATAGCGATCTGTTCAGCCAAGAGCATGGCGGACGTGGTTTTCCCCGAGCCACCTTTCGGGTTTGCGAAGGTGATTACATACATGGCGGTAGATTGCCTGCGTTTAACTCTAACGTCAACTATGTCGTTAACATTATTTATAGATTTAACTTTAACGACATAGTTGGAGTTAACTTTGAGGATGCTTTGAGACGTTCGACCTCGTCACATTTAGGTCGTTCAACCCTACGGGTTTTCAGTAATGGAACCGCAGTTGCGCAATCTCTAGGCTTTGGCCATCGCCAGCTCCACTGACCCGGTAGACCATTCGATCTTCCTGAGAAATTCGCCGGGACCACCAACCAGTCAAATCGCCCTTCAAAGGTTCCGGCTTGCCGGTTCCCTTGAAGGGGGTCCGCTTGCACTGCTTGATCAGCTCGTTGATCCGGTCACGTACCTTGTCGTTGGTGCTGACCCAGTACTGATAATCTTCCCAGGCCTGATTGGAAAAAACCAGCTTCACTCGGTCAGCTCACGCTCTTCGCCAGTTCCAGCATCGAGTTGCGCGATCGACGCGCGCAAGCGGGATGCGTTTTTAGGTGTGGACAGGAGGTGTAATGTCTCGTTGACGGCGTTCCAGGTTTCCAGGGAAACGACGACGACAGACTCGCCTTTCTTGCGCGTCACGACAACTTCTTGCTTGTCATGGATCGCACGATCCATGACGCCCTTCAGCTGAGCGCGTGCGTCTGAGTAGGTCATAACATCCATGTCGACTCTCCTTGTTGTCGCAACCTTATATGTACAACATTAAGTACAAGTAAAGAGGTTGCGCCAAACAAAGGGTCACATTGACGCGAAGCTCACGCCCCCATGCAAGCTTTTGGTTGAAAGCTCGCATGAAGACATAAAGCGGGTGTTCGTGGACAGCGTGGCGAAATCCCTGTTTGTATCCACTTTACCACATGTCGATGTCGCACCGGGCACGGGTTGCCGCTTTTGTCGCCCAGCTATACCTCGTGGTCAGTCAGGCCGACTTTAAAAGTAGTGACAGTCTTGTCTCGTGGAATTTTGTCGATAGTCTGTGACGGCACACAATTTTGACGGGAGGATACCCGAGTGAGTAAACGGGATGAACTTATCACGCGCTATGCGGATGATCTTAAAAACAAATGCGGAGTCGAGCCAGATTTGGACCTGCTGACAAAAGTGACAATCGGCTGTGGCCCATCGATCTACAATGCGGACTCATCGACCGTCGCGGGGAGCGATGCGTCCGAACTGGAAACCGTCAAGAACAACTTTCTGGTGAAAAAGCTCGGACTGACCGAGTCCCCGGCACTGATGGAAGCGATCCAGAAAGCAATCCAGACCTACGGGAAATCCGAACGCAACAAGTACCGCGCAGTGATCTACTATCTTCTGGTCAAGCACTTCGGAAAAGAGGACGTCTACAGCTAGGATTTAGGCCACCATTGGATAGGGCAGACCGACGTCGGCGACGTCATCAGGCACTAGAATAAGGACAACGCAGACATGGAAGCAATCATTCCCCTCGTCATTCAGGTGATCACCGGCGTCGTCGGCGGGCAGGCCGTCGGTGCGGCGGTTAGGCAAATCGACCTCGGCCAGCTTCCGAAGCTGATCTCCGGGGCCGTTGGCGGTCTGGCAGGCGGCTCAATCATCGGCATCCTCCTTGGCGGCGCCGCAGGTACGGACCCCCAAGCGACAAGCGCCATGGGTGGCTTGCTGGGCGATGTCGTCGGTGGTGCCGGCGGTGGCGCAGTGTTGACCGCAATCGTTGGCGCAGTGATGAAAGCCCTAAAGAAGTAGACCGCCTTCACAGCCTGATATTTGAGCGATCATGTCGCTTCAAGCCTCGACGTCTGCGGCCGTGACCAGCGATTGCGGTTGGCCGCGCGTAAAAATTCGCCATTTTCTCCATTCGGGCGGAGTAGTTGGATCCTTTCCAGCCCCCGTCGATGCGCTGCCCTGTCTATCGCGCAAAAGTGAGCCATTGCCGGGATCACAGATGTCATAGTCAGAATTATCTGTTGCGATCCAACATGATTTCGAATTTCACGGTCGAACTCTCTTATATACCGACAACCCAGATATCGTTCTGATCTTTGCCACCGCCTTCGACCGAGGCCACGCAGCCGACCATGTCGCTCCCAAAGATACTTCCGGGCTTTCAGATACGCTTCAAGGTCGTCCGCATCTGCGACAGAGGCCTGCACTACCGCGAGTGTCGACCTCTGACCCTCATGCGCGCTTTATGATAAAAGCTCGCATGAGCACCCAAGCTAAGAACCCAACAAAACATGGGGAAAGTGCAGCGTCTCACAACATCCCACTTCCGTCATGCAAGGTTTCCAGGTATTATACCGCTATAACCTCGCAAGGATATGCCCGTGAAAGCTGCCGCCCAGACCACCTGGAACAAGGGTCGCGTTGTAGGCAAAAAACCTCCGCTGACGCCCGACCAGGTCTCCCTGATCCGGATGATCCTGCGCCAGGAGAAAGCCCTGCGTGATCTGGCGCTGTTCAACGTGGCCCTCGATACCAGTTTCCGGGGGTCTGACCTGGTACGCCTGCGGGTCTCGGATGTGGCCACCCCGGCAGGGGTGCGCGAAATCGTCGAAATCCGACAAAAGAAAACCGAGACGCGCAATGCGCGTCCGGTCCAAGCGCGCCTGTCCTCCGGGACGCGTGACAGCTTGCGCGCCTATCTCGCAGCTTCAGAAAAGCCGCTGCACGGCTGGCTGTTCACGGGGCAGGGGGCACGGTGGGCCGACACCCACCTCAGCGAAAGCCAGCTTTGGCGGCTGTTCCGCTCCTGGCTGGAAAAGGCCCGCCTCGATCCCAGCCTCTACGGCTTGCATTCGCTGCGCCGGACCTTCCCCACCCACATCTACCAGCAGACCGGCAACCTGCGCGCCGCCCAGCTCCTGCTCGGCCATGCCAGCATTGAAAGCACCAAGGAATACATCGGTACCGAACAGGCTGAAGCGCTGGAAATTGCGCGCAAGTATCACCTGTGACGGCCATGCAGACTTATCTTGAGAAACGCCAGCCTGCGCAGAAAATGGCCCGGTTCTACAGGATGGCAGTGATGCCGAACCTGTTCGGCGAATGGACGCTGTACCGCGAATGGGGCCGCATAGGGCAGGGCGGTCAGGTGCGGATGGATTGGTTCGAGGACGAGAACCAGGCCGTTGCGGCTCTGGTCACACTGGAAGCCTCCAAGCGTCAGCGCGGGTATTGGGTGGAGCCCCAGCAACTGGCGATGTTCAAATGATAGCGTGATGGACTCGCACAAGCCTCTTGACTGGCCAGCAACGCCGCCCGCATGTCCTAAGGACATGCGGGCGGCGTTGCTGCTTTTTAACTGAGTAAATCTCGTCATTGTAGGGTGGCTGAAAAGTATAGTAATTATACCATTTTCAACATATATTGCCCTTCATGAAGTTCGAGTATGACCCCGACAAAAGCGCCGCGAACCGTGAAAAGCACGGGATCGACTTTGATGAGGCCCAGGCTCTCTGGGATGATCCTTATCTGATCGAGGCCCCTGCCAACGTCACGGATGAGCCACGCTTTCTGGCGGTTGGCATGATCGGGGCCAGGCACTGGACGGCTGTCTACACATACCGGAGCGACCGGGTGCGGATCATCTCCGTGCGCCGCGCTCGCACGCAGGAGATTGACCACTATGAAAGCGACTGAATTCGACGAACGGTTTGAGGCGGGCGAAGACATGTCCGCCCATGTCGATTGGACAAAGGCGCGCCGCCTCAATGTCGAGGCCAAGCGGGTGAACGTAGATTTCCCGACTTGGGTCGTCGCAGGCCTGGACCGGCAGGCCCAGAAGCTCGGCATCACCCGTCAGGCACTGATCAAGATGTGGATCGCTGAACGCCTAGAGTGAGGCGCGCGCTGGCCCGATCGCGCCGGGCATTTCGCCAAATAATTCAATACGCCCTTGGATAAAGCTTTGCCTGCTGACATGAATAAACCATGAGCCTGATCAAGTCGAAAAAACGCGTAGCCGATCATGGCGAAGTATTCACCCCGGAATGGATGGTGGATGCTATGCTTGATCTGGTGAAAGAAGAGTCTGAGAGGATCGACTCACGGTTTCTTGAACCTGCCTGTGGTAGTGGCAATTTTCTTGTGAAGGTCCTCAAGCGGAAGCTTTGCGCAGTCGAATTGAAATTCGGGAAATCCGAATTTGAAAAGCGGCAATACGCACTTCTCGCCCTCATGTGCGCTTACGGCATCGAGCTTCTGGAAGACAACATTATCGAATGCCGCGCCAACATGCTCGAAGTGCTGGTCGATTACCTCAGGATCGACGAAGCAGATGATCTGTACAGGGCCGCTTGCCATGTGCTGTCACTGAATCTGATCGAGGGCGATGCCCTGTCGATGAAGGGGCATGACGGCGCGCCGATCACCTTTTCCGAGTGGGGCTATCTGGGCAAGGGCAAGTTCCAGCGGCGGGATTTCAGGCTGGACGTACTGACCGGCTCTTCGGCCTTTAGCGCCGAAGGAACCTTGTTCTCTCACCTAGGCAAGCATGAGATTTTCACGCCCACGAAGACTTACCCGCCGATGACCGTTCGTGATCTGGCCGCACGGGGCGACAACCCGCAGGAGGCCGCATGAATATTGAAGAGGGCTTTGCCTTACGCGGGCGCAACCCGGATGTCCTGACCTGTATCGCGAACCTGTCGAACGATGAGGTCTTCACCCCCCCTGAATTTGCCAACCAGATGCTGGACACAGTAGCTGCGGCTTGGGCGGCGGATCATAATGGCGCGGATATTTGGGCTGATGGAACCGTTAAATTTCTCGATCCCTTCACAAAGTCGGGCGTGTTCCTTCGTGAGATCACTCAACGACTAATCCGAGGGTTAGAACCCCAAATACCTGATCTGCAAGAACGGGTGGACCACATCCTGACTCAGCAAGTCTTTGGCATTGCGATCACAAAGATTACAAGCTTGATGGCACGTCGAAGCGTCTACTGTTCAAAATCAGCAAATGGACAGCACTCCGTAACTAAAAAGTTTGACTGCGAGTCTGGGAATATTTGGTTTGAACGAACGGAGCATAGTTGGAGTTCGCAGGAGAAGTGCAAATACTGCGGGGTCAGCAAAGCCACTTTGAACCGGGGCGATGATCGAGAAAGCTATGCCTATGCATTCATACACACAGACAACATCAAAGCTTGGATTGCTAAGCTATTTTGTGAACGGCGGAGCAATACTCGGCCACGGTAGCGACGGCATAGTGTTGTCGCGGGCGGCGTAAAAGTCGTCCACTTTTGCCCTTTCGGATTTCG
>NZ_JBRJGQ010000032.1:0-14278 GCF_053628575.1 Roseovarius sp. MBR-51 | reverse complement strand
ATGATTATCCAAAGTGGAAACCCGAAAATGAATCATCAGAACAACAGGTTGAAATCCCGAACTCCGCATAACGGTGACGCGGCATATTATGTCTTGGGCTATCTCGAACAGGCCTTCCCGATCCATGCACAAAAGCTTGTCGAGATCGACGGCAACATGGTGGCGGAACCTTTGCGGGATGAGACCGGCGCGCTCGTTGTCTCGCGCGAGGCGCTTGGCTTACGCGATGCGGCCATGATGGAGTTGATGACGCTGGCCCCGATCCCCTCGGCGCTCGACCAGATCCTCTGGGCCTTTGGCGACGAGGCCGTGGCAGAAGTCACGGGGCGGTCCATCCGGCCCCTCAAGGCCGAGGATGGCCATCTCTTCATCGAGAAGCGCTCCGCCAGTAGCAATTCGTCGGAGACCCAAGCCTTCATGGACGGCGAGAAGGATATCCTGATCTTTTCCGATGCGGGCGGTACGGGCCGGTCCTATCACGCGGCGCAAACGGCGAAGAACCAGAAACGGCGGCGGCACTATCTTCTGGAGCCCGGCTGGCGCGCCGATGCGGCCATCCAGGGGCTCGGGCGCACGCATCGCTCGGCTCAGGTCAGCGCGCCCTTCTTCCGGGTCTGCACCTCGGATGTGCATGGCGAAAAACGTTTCACCTCGACTATAGCCAAACGCCTCGACCAGCTGGGGGCCTTGACCAAGGGTCAGCGCGAGACCGGCTCGCAGGGCATGTTCCGCGAGGAGGACAATCTCGAAAGCCCGATCGCGCGGGCGGCGCTGCGTGGGTATTTCGCCGATCTTGCCGCCGGGCGCGCTGAGGCGATGAGCTACGAGAGCTTCACCGACTGGACAGCCCTGCGGCTGATCGACAAGGACGGGGTGCTCCTTGAGGAGCTGCCGCCGATCCAGCGGTTTCTCAACCGGGTGCTTGCGCTGCCCATCCACATGCAGAACGCGCTCTTTGCCGAGTTCATGCGCCGGATTGCCGATCAGACGGAACGGGCTCGCGCGGCGGGCATGCTCGATTTCGGCGTGGAAACCCTCCGCGGCGAAAAGATCGAACAGGTCTCCACAGAGGATCTCTGGACCTGCCCGAAATCCGGCGCAGTGACGCGGATCATCGGGCTGGAGGTCACCGACCCGGTCCACGTTCTTGGGGCCGAGGAGGCCATATCGCGCAATCCCGACAAGCTACCGATGGTAAATCGCGCCTCCGGCCGCGCGGCGCTCATCTCGGCGCGCCCCATGCAGATGTATGACGAGGACATCGTCACGCTGATGCGCAAGGCGGTGCGTCCAAACGGGTCGAGCTATCTTGAAGAGGCACGGTTTGAGTCCTCGGCTTGGGAAGAGATCGACAGGCCTGAGTTTGCAAGGCTTTGGGATGCCGAGGCTGCGTCCCTGCCGAAAACCACCACGACCAGGCTTTACCTGCTGACCGGGCTGCTGCTGCCGATCTGGAAGGACATTCCGACCACCAATGAGCGCATCTACCGGGTCACGCCGGACGGGGCGACGGCGATGATCGGGCGCACTCTGAGCGAAGAAGGGGCGGCCGCGCTGCGCGCCCGCTTCCTCGTCTCCAATCCGCAAACGCCGCAGGAGATATTAACCGCCGCCCTCGGCACCACCGCACCTGTCAATCTGGGCCGGGGTCTGACCCTGACCCGTCGTCGTGTCGCAGGCGAGATGCGCCTTGAGCTGGGCGGTGCGGATCGGGGCATGATTGAAGGTCTCAAGGTCATGGGGTGTTTCACGGAGATCATCGCCTTTCAGTTGCGGGTGTTTCTGCCGCATGGGGACGGGATCGACACGGGAAGCATTCTGGCCCGGATCGTGAGGCAGGAAGCCGCCATGACGTCAGAACAAGCCGCCTGAAAAGTCAAAGCGGGCTTCCGGTCGGGCGTCGCGGATCTGGATTTGACCGGTCTGCGCTTTCCGGGCGCGCGCAGACCAATGCCATGCCCGGTCCCCCCAAATTCAGATAGGAGGACAGACCCATGACCAATCCCCAGATCGATTATGCCGCAATGGCGGCTCAATGGCGTGTAGAGCGCGAAACCACCTTGAAGGCATCCAGAGTGGAGCTGCTCGCGCAGCTACGTGCGCTTGGCATCAGCGAGGTCGCTGTCGAATACGAAGGCTATGGCGACTCCGGCAATGTCGAGGATGTGACGGTGCAGCCTGCAGAGGTCAACCTGCCGGAGCCGCTTGTCACCGAGGTGGGCGATTTCGCCTGGTCGCTCGCCTATCACCATCACCCGGGGTTCGAAAACAACGAGGGCGGTTACGGCACGCTGACCTGGGACATAGCACTAGACAGCATCATCCTCGATCACGCGGACCGCTATGTCGAATGCTCGCACAGCTATGACGAGGGGCTTTGAGATGGCCCATCCGCTTCATCATGCTGAAAGCTCTGCCCGGAAATTCGGCGGGGTGCCGTCTGACTATCAGTCTGTGCACGATTGGTTTGACGCCTCGAAAGAGCACCTCGCGCTCTTCACGCACCGCGCCATGCGTCACCATGCGGAGGGCATCTTCATGGCCGGGACCATCTTCGGTCCCACCCTCACACTCTCGACCGGGCGGATCATTCCGACCCGCTGGGTGGCCGAGCAGTATGTGAAGGAAGACCTCGGCTTCATCCCGAGCTTCGCCGATTGGGTGAAGGCCATTCGGCCCGAGCCCTGGATGGGTCGGACCGAACGTATCGAGGCACAGGTCGATCCGCATCTCGTCTCGCCCGTGGTCGAGGTCACCTGAGATGACCGACCCGGCCTATCAGCGCCTCGGCCTGCCAGCGACGGCCTCGCCATACACCGTCTTGCGGGCTGCGGTCCGGGCGCTGCACCCCGACACGCGCGCCGTTCGCGGCTTCCG
The DNA here is from genome assembly GCF_053628575.1 of Roseovarius sp. MBR-51. Lineage (NCBI taxonomy): Bacteria > Pseudomonadati > Pseudomonadota > Alphaproteobacteria > Rhodobacterales > Roseobacteraceae > Roseovarius > Roseovarius sp. MBR-51. The sequence continues at coordinate 11,401 of NZ_JBRJGQ010000032.1, read as the reverse complement.
GATCGCACGCAAGCGCTTCTACCTGCAGATGCTTTGTGCCCATGCCGCGCGACAGACGGCAGGCGACGATCCGGCCCGCTGATCGTTCCCGACCACCCTCTCATCCCGACACAGCGCCCGGCCACTTGGCCGGGTCTTCCCTATTCAGGAGGTTCCCATGGCGGATTACTTCACCCATTTCTCGTGCCTGCTCGACGTTGGCACCCCCGACAAAGCTGCCCGCGCGCTCGCCCTGTTCCAGAGCTTGCGCGAAGCCGATCACGATGCCGAGGACCCGGAGGTCGCAGGCTTCGACCTCGTGCGCCAGGACGCGCCCGAGGGCAGTACCCTCTGGTTCCATGACGAGGACCACGGCGATGTCGAAGCCGCCATCCGCTTCGTCCTGCGCCTCGCGGAAGAATTCGATCTCACCGGCCTCTGGGGCTTTCAGTATGCCCTCACCTGCTCCCGACCGCGCCTCGACGCCTTCGGCGGCGGCGCGCATGTCATCGATCTCGGCACACGCAAATCCGTCGGCTGGACCAGCAGCCAGGAATGGCTGGCCGCCGCGCTGAACGGGGAGGACGTCGATGCCTTCTGTAATGGGGCCTCTTCGGTCAATAGGTAATTTGCAGACAAACACAAACCCGAACCTAAGCGTTTCGAGCGCATCGTAGACTTGAATGGTCAGATATTGGCTGACACCCCCCTTCCGGCGTGTCCGACACCATTCCATCGGTTGCTTTCCTACACCGGTTCGCGCTTCTGTCCGTGGTCGACGCAGTGGTCGCCAACTTGATGCTGGTTCGTTGCGGTTTCCGCGCGCCTATCTGAAATACGTGCTCGGAGCAGAAGCTCCGGCGACAAGGCATCGAGCGGCGTCTTCGGAAACCGCGTCCTGGTGAGGACCTCGATGGCCGGTTCTCAGGACGGCCGGATTGTTGCTTTCATTTCGCGGCGGCTAGGCTGGCTTGCATTATACCTGCCTAGCAGCTTGGAATTCGGTATTGTCTACCCACATCCGATGCAGAATTACACCCATCCTACGTGCCAGAGCGACCGCCGCCCGTTTCGCCCCACGCCGACGAACGACCCGCTCCGCCCAGGCGCGCAACCAAGTCTGCTTCTTGGAGCGGTGGATCACCACCGTGGCAGCTTGATAGAGCGCGGTCCTCATGTCTAGGTCGCCAGCTTTGGTGACACCGCCGATGATATCCGTCTCTCCGGATTGGTAGCGACGAGGTGTCAATCCGATTGATGGGCCAACATCTTTCGACCGCCGAAACCTGCCGGGGTCATCGATGGTTGACCGGACGGTCAATGCGACGACCGGACCAATACCGGGCATCGTCATCATCAAGCGGCAAACCGGATCCTCGCGCGTGATGTCCCGTGCCATACGTTCTAGGCGCACAAGCTCGCTGCGCAACGCAGCCCGAGCCCTGAGCATCGGTTCGATTGAAAGCTGGATGAGCTTGTTGCCTTCGGTCAATTCGCGAACCCGGTCTTCAAAGCTGACTTTGCCGATCCGACCAAGTCGAAGTCCGAAATTGCGCAGCATGCCCCGAATGGACATCTCGATGTTGATAGCGGCGTCTTGCACGGATCGGCGCGCACCGAGAAGCACCCTCAGCTCCTGTGCGGAAAGCGACTTGCAATGGACCGGCCGGAACCAGCCCATTTGCAGCAAACGTGCCAGGCCAGCAGCATCGCGGCGATCGGTCTTTACCGGCGCCGCTTTCAAGGCGGCTTTCACCTGCCGTGTCTCCATGAGCACCACTGGCAGCCCAAGGTCGGTCAAAGACTTATGAAGCCACTGGGACAAGGGCCCGGCTTCGATACCGATCGCCTCTACCACTCCCGGAATGCCCCTGATGCAGGCGTCCAATGCTCCGGGGTCACTTGCGACTTTCGTTTCCTTCACAAGCTTGCCGTGTTCGTCCACGGCGCAAACCGCACAATTCTCGAGAGATACGTCGATGCCAACGAAAACGCCCATAGGTCACTCCCCTTTTGATCAAAACGACAGGCAGCTTGAATCAAGCGACGAAGTGCCCGAGTTTCCTAGCGGGAAAAGTTCGAAAGCAGCTTCAGCGCCGGGCGCCCGCCCCATTACGGCATCTGAAATCATCTGCACAACAGTCTACCAGTTCCCCGAACTCTCGGATGCCGCCAAGGAAAAGGCGCGCAGCTGGTATCGCGAACTCGGCCCACACGACGACTGGTGGGACGCGGTCTATGAGGATTTCGAGCGGGTCTGCGAAATCCTCGGCATCCGCCTGAAGACCACGCCCCTCCGCCTGATGGGCGGCGGCACGCGGGCAAAGCCCTGCATTTGGTTCTCCGGGTTCTGGAGCCAGGGCGACGGGGCCTGCTTCGAGGGCTACCTTAGCCATGCCAAGGGTGCGGCCGCGCGCATCCGCGACTACGCGCCCCAAGACGCGGCGTTGCACGGCATCGCCGACCGGCTGCAGGCCATCCAGCGGCGCAACTTCTACCAGCTGGCCGCCGAGGTCTGCCATCGTGGCCGCTATTACCACGCATACGCGATGTCGATCGACGTCAGCCGCGACAGCCCGACCTGGCAACCGCCAACCGAGGAGGCCGAGGAGATCGTGACCGAGGCGCTGCGTGATCTGGCCCGGTGGCTCTACCGCCAGCTTCAGGCTGAATACGACCACCTGACCTCGGATGAGGCCATCGAGGAAGGGATCATCGTCAACGAGTACACCTTCACCGAAGGAGGGCGCCGCTTCGGGTGAGACCGCACGGTTGAAAACTGTCAGAAATTGGTACAATTTTCTGACAACGGAGCGATTATGGAGCGCTTAGCCGAGAGCATTATGAAGGTCGCGACGACGTTGCCGGAGGGGGTGCCCTTGGCAGCGAAGGGACTCTTGCATCTCGGATCACGCGCGGCGGTTGATCAAACGCTGTCGCGCCTTGCCGCGCGCGGCGATTTGATCCGTGCCGGACGCGGCATCTACATGCGCCCTGTCCAGACACGCTTTGGGCCGCGTAGTCCCTCAACCGAACAAGCGATCGAAGCTCTGGCTGTGCAACGGGGCGAGACGATCGTGCCGAGTGGTGCCGCCGCCGCAAACGTTCTGGGCCTCACGACACAGGTGCCGGTCAAGTCGGTTTACCTCACCTCAGGGCGAAGCCGCGTGCTGAACCTTGGCCGCCAAGCGGTCGAACTGCGTCATGCGCCGCGTTGGCAGTTGGCCCTTGGGAGCAAGACATCTGGCCAGGCCATCCGTGCGCTGGCATGGCTCGGGCCGGATGAGGCTCCCAAGGCCCTGCAAATCCTGAGATCCAAGCTCACGGAGACGGCAAAGACAGAACTGGTGTCCGCCGCGCCGCAGTTCCCGACTTGGCTGGCACGATTGGTTGGAGAGATGGTCCATGGCTGAGGCATTCCTGCGCCTCAGCGGCAAAGACCGGCTTGGCCGGCCGTCTGCGACCGGTCAGCCTGCTCGCGCGATCGCTTCGACCAGGACTGCCTTCGTTACTCCCTGTGCATTGCCCTGAAGAATCTGAAATCCCTCTGACACCAACAACTTGCCTGTGATGGCATCAACCAGCGCAGGATTCATTTTCTCGGCGACTGCGAGCGCTCCCCGGGAAGCATCAGGAAATCTGGAGCAGGCTTCAACGACGTAGTCGGTGCCCATCGCCTGGGCGACGGCGGCGATGTCGAACATATCCCGGGGCTGGAGGTGTGAGCCGCGGAAGACTACCTTCTTGGCCAGGATTTCGGCTGGCGTCTCGAGTTTGACGCGTCGTCCGCGGATTTCGGAAATGACATACGGTTCTTGGGTGACTGGGTCGCAGCAGATGAAGTCGATCTCGCCGACGCCATTGAACACGATCTTCAAGGCGCGCGTGCCATCGGTCTCATAGTCGCTCGGTGCGAGTGCGAGATTGTATCCTTGCGTCTCAGGGTTCAAATACGGGAGGTACTGGGCATCGTCGATGAAGAGGTCGATGTCGTGGCTTTCGCGATGCTTGATTTGGAGCATGAGAGCCGTTCCGCCCCCAAAGCTCCAGTTCGTCATGCCGATACCCTGACCGTTGGCTTGGTCAACGATCGCTACAGCCGCGTCAAAAAGCTCGGGCCAGCGGCTTGGCTGCGGGACGTTCATTCAGATCGCGAGCGGGAGCTTGTATCCGGCGAGCTCGGAGAATTTTTTTGCGACCACGATGACTGCGTCCTTGCTGACACCCATCTCGTCGATAAACGACTGCTGCAGTTTGGGCGACACTTCGGACAGGAAGGTGAACACGCTGCAATCGAAGGCATCGACGCTCTTGCTGTCGGCGATCTTTTCGGCCAGCTGGGTAGCCGTCACCTGCACGCCGTAGGGCGCGCTGACTGTCGACATCACTTTCGCTGCGACCGAGGCCATTGCATCATCTCTGTGAGGTAACTTCTCGCGTAATGTAGTCGATGGGCATCAACAAAGCAATAAAGCCCCGCTTTACCTGGGCTTCGTAGGTCTCACGCGCCACTGCCGGTCTCCGGTTTCACGAAATCTTCCGGCACCATGATCCGATAGCGCGGGTGGATCTTGCCGCCTTGAACCAAGGCTCGGTCGCCGCTGCCGAGATCAAATGCCTGCGGGTCGATCCTTTTGCGCCAAGGATGATTGTGACGGTCGGCAAAGACGAAGAACAGGCGCTTGACCTTGATCTTGCGGCAAGCCTCGAGGAGGTCGGAAAGCAGTTTCGGGCGCAGGGTTGTCAGGCTCTCGAAAGCCATGTCGAGCGTGTGGAAACTCTCATGGTCGGGCAACTCGTCCATGGCCTCCAGGATCGCGCGCTCCGGCGTCGACATCGTGAGACCCCAGTCCCACGGCTGGCCGGTCGTCATGCCTTCGATCAAGCCCAGTTTCGGGTCGGCAAACAAGGATCGGGGGCGGGTTCTTATCGGGGCATCCATCGGCAGTTTCGCCAGCCAATTGGGGATACTGACCCCATAGACCCAAACTGGAGCGCTTTCGCCGAGGCGCAGATAGTGGGCATGTCCCTGTTCGCCGAGCGCCGTGGTGCCGCCAACATGCAGGTCATGACCCATGATATGCTGCGTGGAGAGGATGCAGGTCTTCCAGTCGATGCTGTTCGACGTCGGGGGGGCTGCGGTTCTGGGGAGTGGGCGGCGGAATACGCCTCGGGTGATGCGGTCGAGCCAGCCGCGCTTCACATAGTCACGGAAGCTCTCATAGGCGATGCCTTGGGAGACGAGCCACGCGGCATCGACCAGATACCCGGCGGGCACGGCATCAAGCAGCTTCTTCAGATTCTGTGACCTTACGGCGTCCATGATGCCTAAAGTGACATATTTTTAAAGAGAGCACCATGGATTTCTTTGACGGAAGCGACACTTTAGCGTTTCGGACGCTCCAAAGTCAGAATTTCCAAAGAACTGAGGGTAGCCCTAATTGATGGGAGATTTGAATGCGCGGGGATAAGGGACGGCTATAGGTTTGCGGTGGTTGCCGAAGGTCGCAGCGGTGTACCTCTCGGAGAGCCGCCGCGACCAGACCGTGGTCCTTCGGACAGAAGCTTGACCGAGGCTGATGTCCCTAAGCGCCCCTGCCAACCTATAGGTTGGCAACTACGCTCGGTTTGCCAAGCCACGGTATCGTTCTCAATAGCGATTGCCTTGTCCTACAATAGCTTGCGGGCCCGCAGTGGAGCCCGACAAGACGTGTTCGACTACATCGAGTTCTTCTACAACCCGCAGCGCAAACACGTTAAGAACGGCATGCTGTCACCGATCGCCTTCGAACAGCAGCAGAAACTGAAACTGCAAGGAGTCTAGCAAACTAGGGGCTGTTCACTGACCCTAAGAACCTCGTCCCGTTGTCAAACCCGCTATGGACTGCGCAAGGGAGTCACGGTCCAGCCCGAAGTGGTGATAGAGGTCGCCGATTGTGCCAGTCTGGCCGAAATGCTCGACCCCGTGTGACACTGTCTTGTGCCCGCCGACCGACCCTAGCCAGGCCAAAGTGGCCGGGTGTCCGTCAATGGCCGTGACCAGCAGACAATCTCGTGGCAGGTCCGCCAACAATGTCTCAATGTGGCTGCGTGCCGCCCGGTTACCACGTGCGCGGGCGCGCTGTGCGGCCGTCCAGCCCGCGTTCAGCCGATCGGCCGAGGTAACGGCCAGCACCCCCACATCGCGGCGGTGTTCGCCGATGATGCCCGCTGCCGCAATAGCCTCAGGCGCTACAGCCCCCTGATAGGCGATCACTGACTGGCAATTTGGTCCGGGCTTTCGCAGCCAGTAAGCTCCGTCGATGGCTCCTTGCAAGAAGGCGTTGTCGTGGCGCTTGCCCGGCTGTTCGAGCGGGTTTGTCGTCAACCGCAGATAGACCGACCCGCCTGTTTTGTCGCGCAGCCAGGTGCGTTCGTCCGGGTCGCCATCGCCGTCGCGTTGAAGGTAGTCGAAGGCCCATTCCATGATCACCGCCAATTCATCGGCAAAGGCCGGTTCAAACGCCGCCAAACCATCCTGCGACATGCCGGTCAAGGGTGTCCCGATGGACTGATGCGCGCCGCCTTCGGGCGCCAGTGTAACGCCCGACGGGGTGCCGATGATGATGAAGCGGGCATCCTGATAGCAGGCATAATTCAGGGCATCGAGGCCCCGATGCACAAAGGGGTCATAGACTGTGCCGATGGGGAACAGCCGCTTGCCGAATAGGCTGTGTGACAGGCCCGCCGCCCCCAGCAGCAAGAACAGGTTCATCTCGGCGATGCCCAGTTCGATATGCTGTCCCTCGGGCGCAAACTCCCACTTCGCGGTCGAGGGGATGCGGTGCTCAATGAAGGCATCGGCCTGCGGCTGACGCGCAAACAACTTGCGCCGGTTGACCCAGGGGCCGAGGCTGGTGGTTCCCGTTACGTCAGGCGAGGTGGTAACGATCCGCGCGGCCAACGCAGAGGAGCTCTTGGAAAGATCGTCGAGGATCTTGCCGAAGGCAGCCTGGGTCGAGATCTCGCGGCCAGTATCGACGATGATCTTCGGCACGGCAATGCGGTCGTCGTGATAGCGGCGGCTGCCATTTGCAAAAAACGGCACACGCGAGAGGAAACTGCGCAGGGCGGTCGGGTCTTGGACGGTGGCCATCGGCTCCCACTCCTGGCCCTGCGGCACGCCCATGTGCCTTTGCCATGACGCAAACTGAGTGGGGTTCATCAGCCCGCCGTGGTTGTCCTTGTGGCCGGCAATCGGGGTGCCCCAGCCCTTGATCGTATAGGCGAGAAAGCAGGTCGGCCGGTCGTGGGTGACGGCGTCAAACGCCTCGGCCATGGTCTGCACGCAGTTGCCGCCAAGGTTTTCCATCAGCGCTGCCAATCCTGCGTCGTCGCGCCGGTCGATCAGCGCCGACACATCGCCCTGATCGCCCAGATCCTCCATCAGCCGCTTGCGCCAGACGGCCCCGCCCATAAAGGTCAGCGCGGCGTATTGCTGGTTCGGGCAGCGGTCGATCCAGTCGCGCAGGGCGCTGCCTCCCGGCTCGGCAAAAGCCGCGCGTTGCAGGGCGCCGTATTTGACCCGCACCACATCCCAGCCGAAGGCGTCGAAGATCTGCTCGATCCGCGCAAACAGCCCTTCACGCACGATCCCGTCCAGCGACTGGCGGTTGTAGTCGATGATCCACCAGCAGTTTCTCAGATCGTTCTTCCAGCCCTCTTGCAGCGTCTCATAGACGTTGCCTTCGTCCATCTCGGCATCACCGACCAACGCCACCATGCGGCCCAAAGGCAGATCGCCGCCCCAGTCCTTGGCGGCGATATAGTCCTGCACGATCGACGCAAACGACGTGATCGCGACGCCAAGGCCGACCGATCCGGTAGAGAAATCGACATCATCCACGTCCTTGGTCCGGCTGGGGTAGCTTTGCACCCCACCGAAACCGCGGAAATTCTCCATCTTTTCGCGGGTCTGGTTGCCCATCAGATACTGGATGGCGTGAAAGAGCGGCGAGGCATGGGGTTTGACCGCGACCCGGTCTTGTGGCCGCAGCGCGTGGAAATAGAGCGCTGTCAGGATCGACACCATCGAGGCCGACGACGCCTGATGCCCGCCGACCTTGATCCCGTCTACCTTGGGCCGGATGTGATTGGCGTGATGGATCATCCAGTGCGACAACCACAGCAAGCGCTGTTCAATGGTTTTCAGATGGGGAAAATCAGGCATCGGCAACTCCTTTAGGCAAGAATATCGCAGTCCTTGGGCGAGATACCTGCATTTTACCTGTCTTTTCGCACTCCGATTGCTCATATTCGGCGTCAAATTGACAAGGGGCGCTGATTTTCGGCGTATATCATGTGAAACTGGATCAGATCGACCACCGAATTCTGAAAGAACTGCAGGCAGATGCGCGCATCTCACATCAGGAACTGAGCGAGCGTGTCGGCCTGTCGCCCTCACCCTGTGCGCGGCGCATCCGTCGGCTAGAGGCCGACGGCTTCATCACCGGCTACAGCGCCGTGGTGGACGAGGTACGCATGGGCTTTGGCTTCAGTGTCTTCGTCTCTGTCAAGCTGGATCAGCAGGTGGACCGCAAACTTGTCGAGTTCGAGCGTGAGGTCAAACTCTGCCCCGAAGTTGTGGAGTGTTGGCTGATGACCGGCAGCTTCGACTATCTACTTCGAATTTCGGTTGCCGACCTGAACGACTTCGAGCACTTTTTGACTGGACGTCTAACGAAGATCGGCGGAGTCGCTTCGATTGAGTCTTCAATACCTATCCGATGGGTAAAGCGGCAATCCGCGCGGATCAGCTGAGCTTAGGACGAGACTCCAGACGCAATCAAGTCCACCAGATGACTGATCAGATCGCCCGCAAGAAGATAGCCTAGACCTGTTCACCTAGCAGCCCGGAGAGAGCCGCGTTGATCTGCGGCATGTAATCAGGCTCGATGGCGAAAAGACCAAGATGGCCTGCCTTGCCTTCGATCACGGTCAGGCGGGCACCGGGGATCAATGCTGCCTCTGCGATGCAGGTGGTCACAGGGAAAATCTGGTCTGACGATATCGGCATCAGCAGCACCTTCGACTTCACCTTCGCGTAGGCGGCCTTTGCATCGCCGCCCGCAATGCCACCCACATCGGCGCGTTGCCATTTACTGACCTGTGCCAGCAGGTTGTTGGCATCCATCGGCGCGAAATAGCCGGTCATGAAATCGGTCAGAAAGGCATCCAGAGACGCATGGCCCAAGGGTTCCCACCCCTTGCGGTCTAGAAAATCAGGGCACCAAGCAAGGTTTGTCCAGTAAAGCGCGTGCTGGCGCAGTGGCACTGCCATGTCGGCAGCGGCATAGGCTCCGCCGTTGAAGCCTGGAGCAGAGGTCAGGATGTCCTGCACGATCTTGCCTATGACCACGGCATGGGGGCGCGTGGTGCCAACCCCCGCCAAGGCCGCAACACGCTGTGCAAAACCGGGGTAACGGCAGGCTGTTGATTTTCACTCAGAAGTGAGCCGGTTTTTTCACCGAGAAGTGAGCCACCTCTGATTATGGATTTCGGTTCATGCTGGGGTCAAGTGCGGGTTTGTCTCCTTCTTTTTTTGTGCGGCGGCTGAACTTGCCTTGAAGCGGAAGCTATCGTTTCCGGACTCCAAGATGTGGCAGCGGTGGGTGAGGCGGTCGAGCAAGGCTGTGGTCATTTTGGCGTCACCAAAGACCGTGGCCCATTCGCTGAAGCTGAGGTTGGTGGTGATCACGACGCTGGTGCGCTCGTAGAGCTTGCTCAAGAGGTGGAATAGCATGGCCCCGCCCGAGGCGCTGAATGGCAGGTATCCAAGCTCATCGAGGATCACGAGGTCGAGCCGGGTCAAGCCTTCGGCGATTTGGCCGGCCCTTCCTTTGGCCTTTTCCTGCTCGAGGGCGTTGACCAGTTCGATGGTCGAGAAGAAGCGGACCTTGCGACGGTGATGCTCGATAGCCTGGATACCGAGTGCCGTTGCGACGTGGGTCTTTCCTGTGCCTGGGCCACCGATCAGGACCACATTCTGGGCACCGTCCATAAACTCGCAGCGGTGCAGGGTCCTGAAAGTGGCTTCGTTGATCTCGCTGGCGGCGAAGTCGAAGCCAGAGAGGTCCTTGTAGGCCGGGAAGCGGGCCGACTTCATGTGATACGCGATTGACCGGACCTCGCGTTCGGCCAATTCGGCCTTGAGAAGTTGCGACAGAATCGGGATGGCGGCTTCAAAGGCCGGCGCGCCTTGCTCGATCAGATCGGTGACAGCCTGTGCCATGCCATACATCTTCAGGCTGCGCAGCATTATGACGATGGCGCCAGCGGCGGGATCATGACGCATGACGGCCTCCAGCGATCTGGGAGCGCAGACCGTCATAGCGTTCGACATTGGCCTTGGGTTCACGGCGCAGGGCCAGTGCCTGTGGCGTATCCAGTGGCGGTCCGTCGATCACCTTGCCGTCGACCAGCCGGTGCAGCAGATTCAGCACATGGGTTTTGGTCGGCACGCCCTCGGTCAGTGCCAATTCTACGGCGGTGAGCACGGCTTGCTCATCATGCTGCAAGACGAGTGCGAGGATATCGACCATCTCGCGGTCGCCGCCGGGCTTGCGGAGCATGTGATCCTGCAACTGTCTGAAGGCAGGCGGTAATTCCAGGAAGGGTGCGCCGTTCCGAAGAGCCCCGGGCTTGCGTTGGACGACCGCCAGATAGTGCCGCCAGTCGTAAATCGTCTTTGGTGGCAACTTGTGACTGCGCTCGATCACGCGGGCATGTTCGCACAGGATGTTGCCCTCAGCCGCTACCACCAGCCTGTCCGGATAGATCCGAAGGCTGACGGGGCGGTTCGCAAATGACGCCGGAACACTGTATCGATTGCGCTCGAAGCTTATCAGACAGGTGGGCGAGACGCGCTTGCTCAGTTCGACAAAGCCGTCAAAGGCCACGGGCAGCGGCATCAGCGCCGCCTGCTCTTCGGCCCAGACATCAGCAATCGTGCCAGGCAGTTTGCCATGCTGGGTCACCCGCCACAACTCGAAGCAGCGCTCTTCCAGCCAAGCATTCAGCGCGGCAAGGTCGGGGAAGTCCGGCATGCCTTGCAGCATCTGGTGGCGGGCATCGCGAACGTTCTTCTCGACTTGCCCCTTCTCCCAACCCGCCGCAGGATTGCAGAACTCCGGCTCATAGACATAGTGGTTCGTCATGGCGAGGAAGCGCATGTTGATCTGCCGCTCCTTGCCGCGGCCGACGCGATCCACCGCCGTGCGCATGTTGTCGTAAATCCCACGACACGGCACGCCGCCAAAGACCCGGAACGCGTGCCAGTGGGCATCGAACAGCATCTCATGGGTTTGCAACGGATAGGCACGCAACAGAAAGGCCCGGCTGTGTGACAGCTTGATATGCGCCATCTGAAGCTTGGTGCGCTCCC
>NZ_JBRJGQ010000031.1:0-15024 GCF_053628575.1 Roseovarius sp. MBR-51 | reverse complement strand
AGTCTCACATACCCTGAATCGGTTTCAGAAATGCGACACAGGCAAGATATTGAAAACAAATGGTACGCAGTCTCAGAAACTCCGGCAGGCCGACATCGAGGGTTTGGGCGGTGTCGGATGGCCGGAATTCATGAGATTCAAGCACTTCCCTGAAAAGCGAGTCGGGGTTCATGAGATTCTGTACCGGTATTTATGAGACTGGATGGTGCGGTATTTGTGAGACTGGCGCTGTCTCGCGGCTTTTTCGGCAGACTGGCGTGCGCTCTCGTCGCGCTCAGCGCGCCAGAACCGGGCCGAGATGCGTCGCCTCAACGAGAGTGGCCATGATCGGAGCGCTTCCCGGACCCGTCCCTGCCCTTCCGCGTCGCTCATGAGCTTGATTGAGATCGCCCATTTGACCGGATCCTCGATGATCCGGTCGATGCCAACCGTCAGCGCGAAGGCCTGTAACAGCGAGCCCTGCGCCAGGGCGTGGAGACCGGGGCGCACCGGCTTGGTAAGGACTGGCGCCACCTGATCGTATTCGGGAACGACGACCGTCAGCGCCTGCCGGAGGATCGGCGTGGTGAGGAAATCATGGTAGTCCCGCCGGGTCTGGAGCGACATCCGCGGTTGCTCGTCGACATTCGGCGGCGAGGCCCGGCGATGCCGCGCCGTCAGAACCTGAAGCACTTCGGGCGCTTCCAGGTCTCCCTGCCCCGCGCCGCACGCCCAGGCATCCAGATACGCGGCACCGGCCTCGGCATGCCCTTCAAGTTTCTTAAAGCAATCCGCACCGAACCGGTCGGACAGGGTCTCGCCGGTGGCGTCCCGAAACTCCACAGCATGCACCGGGCAACGGAATCGCCACGGCAGCGCGGCGGATTTGCGATGCAGCTCTTCGGGACAGAGCGGACACGTATGCCGGTTCTTCCGCGCGATCATCATGCGCGCCGCAGACCCCAACTCCCGGAAGGTCATGGCCTGCACGGTCTCAGGCGAAAGGCCGGTCCAAGCCGCGATCAGAGCCCCCTGCCCTTCCGAAAGACGCCATTCCAGGTCGAACACGTCGTGCCCCTTCAGGCCAAGCGCTGCGACGAATTCCGAAACCGTCATGGCGTAGAACGGGGCCATGCGCGCGGCCCAGGAAGACAGTCGTTCGTCGACCTCGGGGGCGTAAACAACCGGCAGGCGCCCGCACCCCGTCACACCGGCTCTCCCAGGACCGCCTGCAACCGGTCGCCACCCAGAATATCGCGCGAGAGGATGCGTTCCTCGCCGCTTTCGATGGCGGCGATCGCCAGCTGCGACAGGATCGAAAAGATGCCCGAGGTGATGCCGCCAGTCACCTTGATGATCCGCGCGAGCGCGTGTCCGTCGATCTGGCTTTGGCGCCGAAGCGGCAGCGTGCGCGTGAGCGTGCTCATCAGCCCGTTCAGATCCTCGCCCTCCCGCCAGGGCGGCAATGCGAAGGCCTCGAAGCGACGCACCAGCTGATCATCGGTGCGCAGCGCGTTGCGGGCCTGTGCGGTGCCGACGCAAACCAGCGGGATGCGCAGCTCGTTGCCCAGAAAGCGCAGCATGTTCAGGAATCGCGCCTGTTCGCGGATCGTGCCCGCCTGCAGGCTGTGGATCTCGTCAATCACCAGCATCCCCGGGCGCAATTCGGCGAGCAGTCGCAAGGCCAGACTCTCAAGTACAGATAGTGTCGCCCGCGGCGGCTCGGGGGCTCCGATCGCCGCCAGGATCCGGCGGTAGAAGCGCGACTCGTCGGGCCCCGAGACCATCTGCACCGCAACGACCGGCATATGCAGCCGTCCACTGGCTTCGTCGAAGCTCGACGCGTGATCGCGGGTGAACTTCTCGATGATCATCGTCTTGCCCATGCCGCTGTCACCGACAATGAGCAGGTTCGGCATGCGGGCGCGCTCGGGAAACGACATCAGCGTTTCCAGCTTCTCCAAGGCCGCCTCGGCCCTGGGATAGGAGACCCAGCGGTCGGCGCGAATCCGGTGAATGCGCTCGTCGGCGCTGAGCGCGGCGATCTTGCCGGCTCCCGGGTAGAGATGCGGGAACTCAGTCATCGTCGTACCATTCCTCGACCTTGAAGCCGGGATGGCTGAGGAACGGGCTCCCCTCCTCTTCCAGCGCGGGCAAGGCATCTCGCGCGGCGTCATCCGGTGTCACGTCGATCATGCGCCGGGGTGCCAGATGCGCCCGCCGCGCCTGATGACGCCGCGTGGCCTTGGTCTGCCGTACCGCGGTGTCGACGAGGTCGCGCTGCGCCTCGATCGTCCTGAAAATCAACTCCTCGTCCACAGAATGACGTCCAGCCTCGCGCAGGGCCCGCCGCGCCGCGCGGTGCTCCCAAAGCGTGATCGCAGGCCGTGTCAGATCCGCCGGCCGGGCCTCGATGATCCCACTCTCTGTCAGCACGAAGATGCGCGAGAGATCGCGCGGATCGTATTTGAGCGTGAACTTGCGGCTTTCCCGGCCCATCAGCCAACGCAACTCGTCCGCCCAGTAGCGGATGTGGAAGAGATGCAGGCCGTCGCGCTGCAAAACCCGCTGCTCAGACGGCAGAAAATCGACCAAGAACTGGCGCAGATCGGCGGGTATACGGAGTCTGGCTTCGTCCACCCGTGTTGCCCAGGCCGCCGAGGGCGTGATTTCCAACGCGCTATGCACCCGCGCGTGGTAGGAGCCGGTGATTTCCAGCGCCAGCCAGGTTTCCAGCTCGCGCAAGGTCATCACCGCCTCGGCTTCGGCATCGAGATCGCCGCGCTCGAAGATGTTCGAGAAATGCGAGCCCGGCAGCAGGTGAATCGCGCCCATCATCGTGCCGATCAGCCGCTCGATATGCCCGCCATAGCGCGGCGTGCCGGGCGGACGGTACTGCAGGTCGATCTGGTATTCGGAACAGGCAAGCTGAAAAGCCCGGGCATGGAACTCCGCGCCATTGTCCACATAAATCGCGGTCGGGATGCCCCGCGCCAGCCACTCCGTGCTGATCCCGCACGCCGTCAGCCAGTGCATTTTCTCCATCACCGCATGGGTCAGGCAGAGGGCGACGGAGAGCAGCGAGGGCGGTTCCAGGGACAAGTGGAAGCCCAGAACCATGCGGGTATTCACGTCGATCGCGACCGTCAGCGTTGGCCGACCGAGCGGGCGTCGTGTCACCGGATCTACCACTGTCACGTCAGCCTTGGTGTGGTCGATCTGGACGATATCCAGCGGATCGTTGGCGACCAGCCCCCCAGGCGTGGCCAGATAGCGCCGGTCGGCCTTGTCCTTGCCCTCTCGCCGGGCCATCAGCTTAGCCTGGTCATGTTGCTCCAGCCAGCGCCCCAGACGACGGATCGAGGGCGGTGCCAGCCCTTGAGCCCGACAATCGGCGGCGACCTCCCGCCAGAACCGCGTTCTGGTAGGTTTGCGGCGGGTGGCATAAAGCCCCTTGAAGTGGAGGGACACGATTTCTTCCACCGCCGGGTCCAGCGGCTGCATGCCAGGTTTGGGGCCCCGGGTGTCCGGCAGAAGTGCACTGGTCCGCCCGTCCTCGCGGAACTGCTTCACCAGACGAAAAAGCGTGGATCGGCTGACATTTAGCTGACGTATGGCCCAGTCGACATTGCCCTGAGTCAGCTGGGCCGGCAGCTCCGCGAGCACCCGGGCGCGAAACTCCGCCTCTTCCCAATCCTTGTCAGCTGGAAAATTATCGGACATAACTTACTCAGTGCATGGATGCCGGATAGTCTCACCAATGGTGATTCAAATCGGCGTCCAGTCTCACATACCTTGAATCGGTTTCAGAAATGCGACACAGGCAAGCTATTGAAAACACATGGAACGCAGTCTCAAGAACTCCGACAGACCGACAAATCAGGCGCAGAGGAGCCAAGAATGCCTCCATCCGATCAGGACGATGAGCAGGACGCGGCCTCCAAAGGCGATCTTTCACGCCCGGCTCTCGTGGCCGGCTCCGGCACGCTCGACCGGCTGGTGGATACCGCCCGCGACTATGCCCGCGCTGCGGCCTCTGACAACACGCTGAAGGCCTATGCCAAGGACTGGGCGCATTTTGGCCGCTGGTGCCGGATGAAGGGCACCACGCCCCTACCCCCCTCACCCGAAACGATCGGGCTCTACCTCGCGGATTTGGCGTCCGGATCAGGGTCCACCCCTGCCCTTTCCGTATCCACGATCGACCGCCGCCTCTCCGGCCTTGCCTGGAACTACGCGCAACGCGGCTTTGCCCTCGATCGCAAGAACCGCCACATCGCGACTGTGCTGGCCGGAATCAGGCGCAGGCATGCGCGCCCGCCGGTGCAGAAGGAAGCGATCCTGGCCAAGGACATCCTCGCGATGGTTGCCACCCTGGCCTTCGACCTGCGCGGTTTGCGGGACCGGGCGATCCTGCTGCTGGGCTATGCCGGCGGTCTGCGCCGGTCCGAAATCGTCAGCCTCGATGTCCAGAAGGATGACACACCCGACAGTGGCGGCTGGATACAGATCCTGGACAAGGGTGCCCTCCTCACTCTGAACGCGAAGACCGGCTGGCGCGAGGTCGAGATCGGACGGGGCTCCAGGGATCTGACCTGCCCCGTTCACGCGCTCGAGCAATGGCTGCATTTTGCGAAGATCGACTTCGGCCCAGTGTTCGTCGGCACCTCGCGGGACGGCATGCGTGCGCTGGAGACCCGGTTGAACGACAAGCACGTTGCACGCCTGATCAAGCGCACGGTGCTGGACGCCGGCATCCGGTCCGACCTGCCCGAGAAGGAGCGGCTGGCGCTGTTTTCCGGCCATTCCCTGCGGGCCGGTCTTGCAAGCTCTGCCGAGGTCGACGAGCGCTACGTCCAAAAGCACCTTGGACACGCTTCAGCCGAGATGACCCGTCGCTACCAGCGGCGTCGCGACCGCTTCCGGGTGAACCTGACAAAGGCCGCGGGCTTGTGAAGCAGTTCAGAGGCCTTCGTTCTTCTTCGTCGTCAGCGCCGCCACATGACGAGGCACATCACTGCGAGAGTGCAGGATATCGACGATGACGACCTCGTCGGGCTGGTCGAGAAACACCAGAAAATGCTCCCCTGCCCTAACGAACCGCAAGTCAGCAGCCTCATCCACGAGAACCGCGCAACTCCGGCTATACACCTGACCGTTCAAAATACCTTCACAGCGGCTGAGCAATTCCGCCTCGTAGAGCTCTGCCTGACGCAGCCCAAAATTCTCGATCGTCCAACTGGCGATCTCGATGAGGCTGATTTCCGCACGACGCGTCAGCCGGAAGGTTCGGTTCATGGACGAGCGCGCGCAGTCGCAAAGGCCCGACGGATCGCATCTTTGCCGCTGCCCTCCGCAAGATCACCCGCCTTGGCCTGCGCCAATCCCTCGAGCAACCCCTGACGGATCCCGGCAAGCTGTGCCTCTTCCTGCTCAAGCAGTCTCAGGCCCGCGCGCATCGCTTCGCTCACGTTCTGATAGCGTCCAGACGCCACCAGTGCTTGGACCAGATGGTCTTGGGTTTCAGTCAGGACAACGTTGCGTGTCACCATGGGCAGATCTCCTTCATTGGCAATATATGCCAATACGAGGTTTTGATCAATGGAATTTGATACTCGTCGACGAACGGCCCATGATGCGGCGCTCTACTCACCGCCATCAAGAGGTCGTTTAGCAGCGACTACTTTGATCCTGAGCCTGATGAATCCGGGACGTATCGCTTGGAGTTCCGTCGATCTGTTTATTCCCGGTTTTGCGGGTAACAAGCTTGTCTGTCTGCGCGTGGAGCATTTTTCAACTGCCCGCGCGTCTGGTTTCACAAAGGCCAGGCCCTGTTGCTGGAATTGGCGTTAAACATACCATCGCCCAAATGACCCGCCGCTACCAGCGCCGCCGGGACTGGTTCCGGGTAAACTAGGCTGAGGCTGCGGGATTGTGACGGTCAACCGTCGAGCAAATAGGCCGTGAGGTTCCGATGGGCATGCAATATGCGGATGATCTCAACCCCCTGCCCTTGCACACGGTAGATCACCAGGTGCGCTCCGCTGGGATGCATGCGTATCGGGGGTGTGAACTCGCTTCGCTCACGCGCCATCTCTGGAAAGTCAGCGAGCAGGTCAAAGAGTGCAAATAGACCATCCGCATAGTGATCTGCATGCTCAATGCCCCAGTTGTCTGCGCCGTAGTGCCAGATGTCGGACAGGTCCGTTTCAGCTGTGGGTCGAATGACCCAACGGCTATTCTCCTGCATATTTGACGCGCATCCGGGACTTGAACGTGCTGCGATCAAGCGGGGCCGCCGGCCCGCTTGCGAGGCCCGCGTCGACAGCGGATTGAATTTCAGCAATGGCCTCACGACGGGCCCTATCACGCCGGATCAAGTCGCGAACGTAGTCGCTAGAATTGGCATACCGTCCTGTTTTCGCCTGTTCTTCGACCCAGTTCTTCATCGGGTCCGGCAAAGAAATATTCATCGTGCCCATACTGATCTCCTTCGAAGCCAAACTTATGGCAAAGTTTGCCAACAGGCAAGAACGGCTCATACACTTACTACTAATCGGTCGTTTAGTAGCGGTATATGAAATTGCAAACGGCCCCGTTTTCATGCCCCTGATAGGCTACGCCCGCGTATCGACAGAGGATCAGACGACCCCCCTGCCCCAGTCTGAGGCCCTGCAAACTGCGGGATGCGTCGAAATCCATGAAGAACACGCCTCAGGCGGCAATCGTGCGCGGCCGGTGCTTGCCCGCTTGCTGGAGCGCATTAGCAAGGGCGACACGCTGGTTGTCGTTCGGATCGACCGGCTGGCGCGGTCTCTCTCACATCTGCTGGAGGTGATCGAACGGCTGGAGGCCAAGGGGGCGTTCTTTCGTTCCATTCAGGACCCGATCGACACCGGATCCCCGCAGGGCAAGTTCACGCTGCAGGTTCTGGGTGCAGCAGCCGAGTTCGAGCGCGCCCTGATCCGTGAACGGACCAAGGCTGGGCTTGCCAGCGCACGAACAAAGGGGCGGGTCGGCGGAAACCCTGGCCTGCGCGCCCGGGATCCGGCTGCGCTACGCAAGGTCCGACTGGCGCGACAGGACGGATATATGGAACGCCTGAATGAAACTGCGCAGGACTGGGTGCCCCATGTGCGTCGGCTGCGCCCCGATCTGGCTTGGGAAGATGTGGTGCGCATCATCAACGGCCCCCTACCCGAGGCCCGGCGCTGGACGCAAAGCCGTCTGCTGCGCGCTGTGAACGGCTACGTCCGCGATGGGTTCCTCCCCGCGACCGTGCTTGATCGCGCGGGCCCGCGTGCGCGAGATGATCGCCTGCCCGCCATCGTCGCGGGTATCAAGGGCGCCGATCCCGACATTACGCTTCAGGCCATCTGCGCCCGCTTGGAGAACATGCGTGAGCGCACACCCCGCGGCCGGACAAGCTGGCAGCCATCATCAGTGAAGATGTTGCTGGAGCGGGCGAAGCGGCTTGGGATACTATGAGTGAGTTTTGACGCTAAGCCTGTTCGTCACATCAGGCGACATCTCCAATTGAGTGGCAACTTTGCCCGCTAAGCAGTTTATCCTTGCAAATCTTCCATCGTGTGGAGTAATTGCAAGGTATGTATAAGCGCCAAACTCATCACTTTGTGCAATCCGCGCTCGAGAGCCAAGCTGCTGTTGTCCTCCTCGGCCCCCGGCAGGTTGGGAAAACCACGCTCGCTCTAGACATCGCTTCGGAGCAACCATCGGTATACCTTGATCTAGAACGAGATGCGGACAGGCAGATCCTGACCGAACCGGATCTATATCTGGATGAACAGGCGGGAAAACTCGTCATCCTCGATGAGGTGCAGCAGATGCCTGGCCTGTTCAAGAGCCTGCGTGGTCAGATCGACCAGCGCAGGCGGGCCGGTTTTCGAGCGGGCCAGTTTCTGCTCTTGGGATCAGCCTCCAACGTCCTACTCCAACAGTCGGCAGAATCCCTTGCTGGACGTGTCAGGTATATCGAAATGCCCCCTCTACAGCTTACCGAGGTGGGGGCTGATCAGTTGAATGCGCTCTGGCTGCGTGGTGGCTTTCCTGACAGCTTCATGGCTTCAAGCGATCAAGCCAGCATGGATTGGCGTCTAGATTTTCTGCGTACATATCTGGAACGTGACATCCCTGCCCTCGGACCGCGTATTCCAGCCGCAACCTTGCGACGCTTCTGGACAATGCTTGCGCATGTGCAAGGTGGTCTATTGAACGCTGCAGCCCTCGCCGAGGGGCTGGGCGTCTCCGGCCAAACGATTGGACGCTACCTCGATCTGCTCGTTGATCTCATGCTGGTGCGGCGACTGCAGCCCTGGCATGAGAATGTCGGCAAGCGTTTGGTGAAATCGCCAAAGGTTTATGTCCGCGACAGCGGGGTCGTGCATGCCCTGTTAAGCATTGGGACAATCGAGGGCTTGCTCGGGCACCCCGTCGTTGGCGGCAGTTGGGAAGGGTTCTGTATCGAGGCCCTTCTTGCCGCTGCACCAACCGGCACCGAACCATTCTTCTATCGCACTTCTGCCGGAGCTGAACTTGACTTGGTCCTTCGCCTGCCTGGGGGCGACATCTGGGCCGTTGAGATCAAGCGCACGACTGCGCCAAAGGTCTCGCGCGGGTTCTATGTGGGCGCGGAAGACATCAAGGCCAGCCGGAAGCTGTTGATCTACGCCGGAGAGCATGACGTCCCCGTGGCCGAAGGCGTTCGTGCAATGCCTCTTGAGCAAGGGATCGGGCTGTTGAGAGCACTATAGCGCAACGCTTGTTGCGCACGTGCACGAGAGTAAGGGGTCTACTTGTTTTGTTCAGTCTTAAGTACGCCGCGCATTTCCCTGTGGCATTTTTTCCGGTTCCCACAGGTCTCCCGGTGCGTACCTGTTGCATGGAATGCACATCGCAGCGGCCGCCCCGTCTACAACGGCTGTGGCCCATCTTCCTCCCCTACCCTTCTATGCGGCGCTTCGCATCCAGCGTGGTCAGGCCTTGGTCAACCGCGCAGCTACCCTTCAGGCTGCATCAGTTTCACAAGCGCTGACAATGAAACCACCAAAGGCTTCAACTCAATCTCCATCTTGACCTCCGACCTGGAAATTACCATCGAACCCGTCGCGAGGTCGAACAGGACTGCCTTCGCGCAACGCGTCGCCGGACGCTCCTCGTGAGGCAAGCTGACCGAGTGCGGCGGCATCTAGAAGATTCAGAAAGGGGAGACCGGCGCTGGCTACTTCACGGTGAGCATCTGTGACCACGGCTTCAACGCAAACATTGGCAAAGCCACCAACTAGGACGGTCATCTCCTGGGGTCCGAAAGACGCGGCGTGAAACATGCATGGTTGATCGGCTCCGCTCTGGTCGGCCGACTTAAACTCCAATCTTGAACGCGTTCAAGATTGGAGTTTCTGGAGCCACTGAGCCTCAAAATAAGCGCCTGAAACCTATAGGCGCGTGGTATCTTTATCTTTTACTCAGAACCGTGCTACCATTGAAGCAGAATCGAGTCGAACTCGGACCCAGCCGAAGTCAGGGCTTATAAATGAGCGGTAGTTTAGAACAGTTTTTGACGGATCTGTCACGTGGGCTTGAGCGCACGATGGTGGCAGTGAACAAGGAACTCACCTTGCGTCAGCGCATCAAGCGAACCTGGTCGATGCGCCAGTGCGCTAGGTTTCTCAATGTGAGTATTCAGTATCTGACCAAGTTTGCCAATTCGAGCGATGACTTTCCCGCAGGAGAATATGTTGGAAGAGAGCGTGTTTTCACGCTTTCAGAATTGATGCACATGCGGGCCCTTCTGGCAGCCTCGGCAAAGCGTCCGTACGACTACCTGGCCTGGCGGAAGCCTGACGCACCTTTGCCCGTCATCTCGTTTGCAAGCCAGAAAGGCGGGACCGCTAAAAGTCTGAGCGCCGCGCATTTTGCCCAGTATCTCAGCTTGCACTACGGCATGCGTGTCGGTGTTATGGATGCTGACCCGCAAAGTACAATAACGCTCTACTTCGTTGGGGGAGAGGGCCTTCCCCAAATGCCCGACGAAAACACCGCCTCCATGGTGGACTTTGCTGGACTCTTTCAGTCGGAAGACGCGCCATATACCGACCACGATGCGCAAACGCTCGATAGCTTCCTTCTCAAGACCTCTTGGCCAGGCCTGCGTCTGCTTCCAGCACACGGCGAAACGTCCGAGGGTGAGATCCAGATTGCGCGGCTTGTCCGCGAAGCCCCCGCCGGAAAGAACTTTTACCGCTACCTACGCGATGCCATCGACCGCTGGAAAGCGGGCCACCCACCGAAAACGCTACCCAACGAATTGGTAGTCGACGGCAAGGTCGACCAGGAGCGGCTCGACACCGCACTAGCGGAGACGCTGGATGTCATCATCATCGACTATCAACCCGCGCTCACACTGTTCCAGTTGAATAACGTGATTGCGTCTACTTCGCTGGTCATACCGCAAACCATGAAGGGGTTCGACATTGCGACGTTGTCGACCTTTGTGACTGGCCTGCTTGGGATGCTTCAGCACATCCTGGCCCATGAAAGGATCGAGATCGGAACCGGTGCGAACATGCTGTTGCCAACGATCGTTCAACGGTCCAATGCGCAGGATCTTAACCACATCGGAAACCTGCTAGAACATTGCCCCACGGAGATTCTGCCCGTGTTTTATTTGCGTTCCGACGCGATCTCGAACGCTTCGGACGTCTATCAGTCCGTATACGAATACGAGCCAGACACGCCGGGAAAGCGCAAGGGGATCAACCGGTTCATCACGAATGCCGACGCCGTGAACGACGCCATAATATCGCGACTCTGGCCAGGACTCGAACGTGGCTACGCCAATACTTGGATGGACGAATTCTATGAAGATGACGGCGAGGGTGAAGCATGAAACGCAGTATTCCAAGGTCGCTGGTCAGCAAGGCTACCAATCTCGATACAAACAAGGAACGTGCGAGCGGCTCCGAAGGCAGGACAGAATCGAGTGATGCTGTTTCGACTCCTTTCAAGGGGGCCGGCAGTGCCTGGAAATCAGGAGCGCTTGCGCAGTCGCAAGCTGCAGTAGAGCGAAGCAGAGCCGAGCTTTGTTTGGATATCCTCAACGGTCGCCATGAGATAAGCCTGTCGCCAGATCAAATCTCCGATCCAATGGGAACCGACCGCCGACAAGACTGGATGTCCCAGGAAGCCTTCAGGTCTTTGGTAAACAGCATCGCTTCGAACGGGCAGGACACGCCCATTCTAGTGTGGCCGGAGGATCCGGATTGGCAGCCGGATCCGTTGGACCCGTCGAATATCGCGGGGGTTCCATTCGTGATGCTGACAGGACGCCGCCGACTGGCTGCCGCGTCAGAGCTCGGTGTACCCCTTCGTGCAATACTTGCTCCGCCTGGCGCGCGAAACGCTGAGAACAGCAAGTTTGAAATGTTGTTTCTGCGGTTTCGCGAGAATGAGGAGCGCGAGAATCTCAGCCCATTTGAGCGATTGGTTTCGATTGGTGAAATGTATGAGACGCTGGCTTCTGGCGAAGAGAAACTGACAGCTGTGGCCTTCGCCAAGAAAATTGGTGTGCATGAGAGCCTAGTCTCGCGAGCACGGTCCGTTTTCGCTGCGCAGGATCAAATCTTGAACACGTTCAAGAACGTCTACGACATGAGCTTTCGCGATTTACAGGGTGCCTTAGCGAGCTTGGAGAGAACGAACAAAGCCAAGCCAAAACCAAAGTCCCAAAAACTCACCGTAAAGCGCAAGGTGGGCAACCGAAATCTTTCGGTCACTTCCGTCGATGGAAACCTATCAATCAAGGTTGCAGGAGTGCCGATTGACCAAGAGCGTCTCGAAAAGCTTGGAGACTTAGTCGCAAGCTATTTGAACGTCGAAGACGCGGAGAAGGATACCGACTGAAGACAGCGTTGGTGAGATGTTCTTCGGAACGATGAGGCAAGGAGCAAAAAAGGAACGACAAGTGAATTAACGGCAAAAGAAAAGCCCCCAAGCGGTGTGGCCTGAGAGCTGATCTTAATGGTTTGGTCACCTTCAAGATAAGTCTCACAGGATTCACTGTCAACGACGAACGCTTCTGAGCGAACGGCTTTCTTTTGCCTCCACACGACCGGAGGTGAGATACAGGCATGAAACATACAGGTTGGCGCAAGCCGACACCGGGTCTTGGGGTTGCTGAGCAGCTTGCCCAAGCCGGTGAACGGGTAGCAGTACCCAAGACGCGGGCATTTGTCGCGCTCAAGCGCGTTGGAGCGCATATCGGTCTGAAGGCCGGCGACATGATGCTCCTCGATACACTGGGGGCCTTCACGCAGGCCCAGGACTGGGAGGAGGGGCAGCGCCCGATCGTCTGGGCCTCTAACGCCTATCTGATGGAACAGACCGGCTTCTCTCTATCGGCACTGAAGCGTCATGCGCGGCGTCTGGCAGAGAACGGTGTGATCTCTTTCCAGGATAGCCCGAATGGCAAACGGTGGGGCCGCAGAGACGCTGAGGGGCGTATCGTCGAGGCCTACGGCTTCGATCTGTCGCCGCTTTCGGCTCGAGTCGAGGAGTTTGAAGAGCTGCAGGCCGAGTTGCAGGCCGAGCGCGAGCTCTGCCAGCGCTTGAAGCGTCAGATCACGGTTGCGCGCCGGATGATCCGCGCGCGGATCGAGGCGGCGGTAAGCGGCGCGTTGCGCGGGCCCTGGACGCAATTCACGGGTCTCTTCGAGGAGCTTCTGGACCGACTTCCGCGCCGCCATCAAGCCTCTGAACAACTGGAGCGACTACTGGCGTGGTTCAAGGAACTTCAGGAACGAGTCGAGGCGGCCTATCTCAAGGCGACTGGTGCGATAAACCCTGTGGAAAACACCGACAAAAATGACGCCCAAGTTATGAAGAAGACTCAAGAAATGAACCCCAGGGAGGTCATTTCTGAACCTCATATACTAATTACAAATCAACTTATTCCTGTAATAAGTAATTCCTCTGAAAAAGAGGAAGCGGCGGATGTCGTGCCCAATGCACGACCCGAGGAGCGGGTTGATGGGGAACTGGAAGACTGGGTTGCAGAGGTGCGCAAGAAGCGAACCGCGCTTGACCTGCCAACAATCATGCAGGCCTGTCCAGAGTTCGCGTCCTGGGCGCGTAATATGGGCGGATTCCTGAAGGATTGGGGCGATCTGCATCGGGTTGCCGGGCAACTCAGGCCGATGATCGGGATTTCGGAGCATGCTTGGAACGTGGCTCAGGACCGAATGGGCACTCAGGTGGCCACGGCTGCGTTTGCACTTGTGTTCGAGAAGCACAGCGCGGGCGAGGTTGCCTCACCAGGCGGATATCTGCGCGGCATGGTCGAGAAAGCCGGGGCAGGGGAGCTGCATCTTGAGCGTAGCTTTTATGGCAGGCTCAGCGGGCAAGCGGCGTAAGAGGGTAAGATTAAAAGATGTTACGCATCCGCAGATGTAGGCTGGGCTGTAGAAAAATATCTTGCCGGTCTGCTGGATCTGCTAACTATCTGCCAAGTAACGATAATTTAGCAACTTATGCAAGATTTTGCCGATTCCCGTTGCCGATTTTGCGTCCCCAGATTCCTCTGCTGTTCCAAATCAATGGCTTCGACAAAAACGCAGGCATGGCGCGGTGTGGTGAGGATCCGCTGAAATTGGCCAGGACAGGGTCAATGCCCGAAAAAAGTGAAAGTGTTCTTCGGGTTTTGTGACTGACGGATGAGGGCCTTTGGGGTCCCTCAGATGGGTTCGGGCCGGATTCCGGTCTGCCGTTCCTGATGAAGGGCATTCTCATGCAAACAGGTGTCTTGCGCGTGTTGCGCGCGACCGCTGCCTCGTGGTGGCGACACAAGGAACTACGCCGAACCGGCCAGACGGGGCAGGCACAACGGCGCGAGCGCGAGACCGTCCTACGTGATCTCGGTTATCTGAAGCAGGCGGCGCTGTTGCCTAACGCGCATGTGATCTGCGGAGAGGGTGGGACATTCATCCATCTCGGTTGGACCACCGTTTCAACCTTCGCGCCAATCGAGCGCTTTCCCTTGGCCACTCTTGCGGTCGCACGAGGGACCCCGTTTATCGATATCCGACCCGTCACCGATGTCATCGCCTTCGCGAACCTGCCGCGGGTGACGCGGGACGGATCGGACGACTCTGAACCTTCGGGTCCCGGCAGGTCCGTGTCGCTGACCACCTACATCGACACGGCCGAACAGCTCGGCGCGAGCATCACCAACGATCCGCGGCCCTGTCGGTCAACCTAGTCACCATTCCCTCTCCCCAAAACTCGAAAGGACGCCAGCCATGGCCCGATCCCGCACGCCCAAATTCGATGCCTCCGAGGTCATCACAAACGAAATCATCCGCATCATCGAGCGCGGCGTCCTGCCGTGGCGCAAGCCATGGACCGCAGGGGGCAGCTCTCGTCCCCTGCGCGTGGGCGGAGAACCCTACCAGGGGGTGAACAACTTCCTGCTGACGATGCGGACCGTGATGGCGGGCCACAGCTCGCCATTCTGGATGACGTTGCCGCAGGCCAATGCGTTGGACGCAAAGGTCCGCAAGGGCGAGAAATCCTCTGTCGTCGTCTATTACGGCCAAAGCCGGAAAGACGCGGGCGGCGAGGACGACCGCAGCGATGGCGATGATCGCTCCGAGGAAGCCCGCATCTTCCGCTTCCAGAAATCCTACCGCGTGTTCAATGCCTGCCAGATCGATGGCCTGCCCGACAGTTTCTTCCCCGACCCGGAGCCCGTGCCCGAGCATGCGCCGTCCGAGCCCGTCCCGCACATGCAGGCGTTTTTCGATGCCATCGACATCACGACCGTCTTTACGGGCACGGAAGCGTACTATTTGCCCCCCGTGGACAAGGTCTACATGCCGTCCATCACGCGGTTCCAGGACCCGCGCAATTTCTACGGGGTCTGGGCGCATGAGCTGGCCCATAATGCCGCGTTTCGGATTATGCCGCGCCGATCCGAACTACCAGTTGCGTTTCAGTTAGATCGGCGCGGCGTGTCAGCATAATTCAGAGCGC
>NZ_JBRJGQ010000030.1:0-15027 GCF_053628575.1 Roseovarius sp. MBR-51 | reverse complement strand
TTGCTATATGAGGGCCGCACGCTCCAAGGCGCTCGCCCCAAACTGGCCGACTTTTGCTCCGCCACAATGGCCGAATTTTACTCCGCCGTTGACACCCCATCGTACCGATCCTCTGGTCCACAAAGGCGCCTGCTGTACGTGCAAGGTGTTTTAGGACTCAATCATGGCTATTGAGTGAATGTGCTCAGGTATTCGTCCTCAGTAATCTCGTTCAAAGAACACACCAATCCCTGAGTTGCCATCGTTCGACGTCCCTCCTTTGACCGTTAGACTGTTGGTCAGGTCGAGGTTTAGATTAATGCGCTGCTTTCCTTCGCTGTCTGCGGTAACTTCAGTATAGACTTTGTCTGAGATATAGGCACCCGCACTTACTTCTGTTCCTCCATCATCGGTCTGCGACACATCAAGATCTGACAGACCGACGGCATTCCGCAATTTACCTACAACATCGCCGCCGCTCCGACCTGAGAGAGTGGCCACCGCAGAGGCCATCTGAGCCGCTTGGAATGGTGATATGCTATCGAGGCCGCGCCCGAAGATCAGGCGTGAGACAACTTCTTCTTGCGGTAGATCGGGATCAGAGATGAAGCGAACTTCTGGTGCGCTTGCCAAACCTTCAATGATCACCTGAACGGTAACGTCATCGGTTTCGGTTTCCCCGACAAAACGGAGATACGGGTCAAGCGAGCCTTGCAACGTGACTCGTCCTTCGGTCATGGTCAACCGCTGGCCCAGAATGTCGAGCCGTCCGCGGATCAGTTCGAAGAACCCATCCGGTGCGACGGCCTCGGTGGTTCCAGCTAGGCGCAGTTGGCCGCCCAATTCCGCATCCAGCCCGCGACCGCGCACAAATATCCGATTGGGTGCATTTATTGAGAGGTCGAGTAGATAGGGCCGTGCGCGGCCCGTGCCCGGAGCCTTTACAAGGCCAGCGCGTTCCCTGGTCGCGCGGACATCAACAGGTTCGTTCACGTGCTTCAAATCTTCAAGGGACACAGATGCGGGACCGAGGCCCGAAGGGATACGGATATTGGTTTCGCCTAACGTCAGCGTTCCACCAATCCGGGCGCCTCCCGTCAGCGGGCCATTCACAGCTATGTTGCCATTGACGGATGTCGTGTAAATTGACTGATCGCTGAGCATGAGATCGGTCAAACCAATTTGCAGATCGCCAGCATAGCCCGGTGTCAACGCAATCGGGCCTGTGATCCGGATTTGCCCGCCATCCCTCATGAGAGCGGTGAAATCAGTCTGCATGCGGCTCTCACCGAGCGTCGCTGTCCCGCTGATGTCCTCTACGGCAAGACCCGTGCCCGGAAGGGCAATCCGCGTTCCAGACGTGGTAACGCGGCCAGACACCGCCCCAAGAGACGGGGTGCCGTTTATCCGAAGGTCATAGCTGGCACTTCCCTGAAGCGCATTTGGTTGAATGAAACTATTTGCAAGCGCGAGAGGCAGGGAACCATTAGCGGCGATATCAACGGATGCCGCATGATCGACGATATCGCCGGAGACTTGTGCCGTTGTGCCTCCGGGACCGGTGGCGGACAGCGTGAGAGAAATGCGTTGTGCCAGATCGCCAATCAGCCTAGCGCTTCCGTTTGCCGATACGGGGCCCGAAAACTCTGGGGCAAAAAGCCCAAGGTTGGCGAGGCGCGCGGTGAACTCAACCGGCGCGCCGGGACTGTCGGATCCAGCCGATAGAGAGACCTGTGGAGTTTCGAACTCCAAACTCGTGATCTCGATCCTCTCCGGGCGACGGGCGGCGTCTGCGGTGAGCGTCAGGCGCCCGGCAATGAGCTTGTCGAGTTCGGTGATCCCGGTCGCCAGATTTTGCCCGTTCATCGCGGCTTTAAGAGCCACATCCTGAGCACTGTCCTTGGCTGAGCCCTCGAGCGTCATGTCAAGCTGTCCGCGCAGGGTCTGACCCGCGAGTGCATTGAAACGCGCCAGATTTTCGATTTCCGCCCTGAGCTTCCCCCTTACGGGCAGCCCCGGTGTCTCGGGGGAGAGGGCTGCATCGGCACGCAGGCGCGCGCCCATCAGCTGTGCGTCAAGTCCGTTCAAGGTTATGTCGCCGCCGGCCTGCCATGACACGTTGCTGCTGAGTTCTGCGGGGCCGGAGAGGCGAGGATCAGAGAGAGAAAGATCTGAGAGCCGCGCGGCAAGGCTGAGCGCGCCGCTTTCACTGCTAAGGCGCCCCGACGCCGTGGCCCGAATGGTATCATTGTCAATCTGGAACCGGCTGAGATCGGTGCCTGTCGTATCTCGGCGGGCCGCCAAGGAAAGCGTTGCTGGGTTGGCGATCAACGGATCGACCTGCGATATTCCAAAGGCGAGGCCGTCAGTTTCGGCGTCGAGTGTGATGTCAAAATCTCCACCCAGCAGGCTCCCTGAGCCAGCAATCGTCGCGCGCGCCGCACCAGCGATGTCTTGACCTGCAAGCGCTGCGAACCGCGACAGGTTCGGAGCTTCGAGAGTTACCGTGCCCGATACTGGAAATCCTGCGGCCAACTCCGCTATTTGTCCGTTGCCCGTGAGCTGTGCGGCGCCTGCGTCGAGACGCAGTCCGAGCAACTTGAGCGGGCCACCTTCGGTAAAGTCGAGCGACGCAAGCCCCGACAGCACTGTTCCCGCCGCCTCAGCGAGGGCTGGGTCCTCTAGCCTCAGGCCTGATACATCAAACTCGGCCAGTGCAGTAACGCCACGCGGTGCGGTCTGCCGCAATACGCCGCGGCCAGAGAGATTGGCGCTTGTGATACCGACTTCGGGCCTCTCGAATCCAGTCATGGCGACCTTGGCCCGCCAACGGTCGCCGCGCGCGGCATTAAACCGCGCCTCAATCGTCGCGCTTGTAACATGCGTGGCGGGACCGGTGATCGGCAGGCGGACGGGGGAGCCTTCATTGCCCAACTCGCCGTTGAGGGCAAACCGTACAGGCCATCCGGCTGCGTCAAGTGAAAGTGAGCCATCGAGTTTGATCTGAGCCGCAGAAAGGTTGAATTCTTCGATGTCAAGATTCCCACCGCTCTGCCGCTGACCCTCGACTGAAAGTTGGCTGTTCGTGCCAAAGAACGGGCGATACTCGGCGGCAAAGAGCGGCGTCAAATCGCCCCTCAGCTTTGCAGAAAATGCCTGGATGGGCGTCTCGGATGCGTCCACATTGCGAAGGGTCACCTGACCAGTCAGGCGTGGCTCATTGTCAGATGCCAAGCGAATGTCCGCAACGTAATCGCTCAAAGGGGCCGTACCGTTGATCTTTAATGACAACGCGGGCCGATCAGGCAGTTGCAGCAAAGTAGCTGCAATGCCGCCCTCGTCCTCTTCAAGAGATAGCTCTAGAGCTAGGACTTCGGTCTCGTTCACAAAACTCGCGTCTAATTGAACAGCACCGCGCCCATCCAAGCGCGTCACGTCGATCTCAGCCGCGCCTTCGCCCCCTCCGAGCGACAGTCTTCCCAAGAGTTGAAGGTCAATCTCTTCTCCGAGGATGGGTGCACCAAGTCTGAGTGTTTCGGCGCTGATCTCTCCTATGTTGACCGAGACTGGCAGTTCAGGAAGTTGAAAGGGCTTGGCCTCAGCCATCTCGGGCGAGAGTGCCTCTTCGGCCTGTGGTAGCCGGGCCAGCACAATTTCACGCGCGGTCAGACGATTGATCTCTACCCTACCTCGCAAGAGCGCCGAACGCGTCCAGTCGAGTGTGACTTCATTCAATGTGATCCAGATGCCGTCTTTGTCGGCGATGGTTAGTTCGTCCACTGTAGCCTGTGATGAGAGCGCCCCGGAAAACCCGATGATCCGTACATCACGACCGGCGCCCGACAGGTTGTCCTCTAGCAGGGATTGCAGATAGCCCCGGTCCTGTTCAGGCGTCTGCGCCAAGAGTGGCAGCGCAAGACAGGCGAGTGCGATCGAGAGGATGGAGATAAGGCGTGCCATCAGAAGGCCTGTCCGATGCCGATGTAGATCTCAAAATCTTCACCGACATTGTCGCCAAGAGGCGTGCCTATATCCACACGAATTGGGCCGACAGGAGTGAAGTAGCGTGCGCCAAAGCCCGCGCCGCTGTGCCAACGACCACGTCCGGTGCCGAGCGCATCTTGTCCGATAAATCCCGTATCAGCAAAGGCCACGGCCTGAATTTTATCGTTGATGTTAGCGCGCAACTCGCCTGAGAAACCAGCAAACGCACGACCGCCCACGGTGACGCCGGGTGCGATATCAACACCGAGCGACTGATAACTCTGACCACGCACGGTGCCCGCTCCCCCAGAGTAAAAGAGCATGTCAGCTGGGATTTCATCAACGGTTGCACCCGCGATTGATCCGATTTGCGCCCGTCCCGCTAGGACAAAGCGATCGTCAGGACCAAAGCTGCGATAATGTCGTCCATCCGCATAAATTCGCGCGCCGTCGCCACTCTCTTGATCAAGACCGATAAACGGTGTCAGCGTCACTTCGAGGAAAATCCCGGATGTTGCGTTCAACGGATCGTTGCGCCGATCCCATGTGATGCTGCCTGGAAACAGCAAGTGTTGCAGTTTGCGCGCTCCCAAATCGTCACTTATGTCGGAATAGCGGTAGGCGATGCCGAGCTCGCCGCTCAGTTCATCGGAAAAGATGTGGCTCAGACCGCCGCCGATTTCTATCTTTGCCTCGCGATAGTCAGGCTCATCATTTCCTTCAGTGCGAGCTTCTAGGAAAAGGCCTGTGTCGGGGGTGAATGTTGCGGGTCGATCGTAACGCACGCCAAGCCGGTAATCCTCACCGCCAGAGTCACCACCAATACCGCCGATCAAACCATCGATCCGCAACCTCTCGGCCCCGCCCCAAAGGTTTCGGTGCAACCAGAAGCCAGATAATGTAAGACCTTCCAATGACGCCAACTCCGCGCCCGCGCCGATGCGGCGACGTTCGGCGTCGGTCACACGAGTTGTGATGTCGAGTGTTCCATCCGGATTTGGACTCTCGGCTTCGGTCATCACTACAGAACGAAAAGCCCCTGATCGACGTAGGCGTGTGGCAGCCTCGTCCAGATCCTCGGGTGAAAATACTCGGCCAGTGGGAAGGCCTGCGATGGCCCGAATACGTGATGGGCGAACGCGGCTTGTGTCGCCTTCGTTTGAGATTTCGAGCGCCCCAAATCTTAGACGTGGACCCGGATCAAGAGCGATGTCAGCGGTTAGCGTTGAGACCGCGTGGTCAGCGATAACAGTTTGATCGGCAACAAGGGCCTTGGCATGACCTGAGGCACGCCACGCGGCAATCCCCGTTCGTGTCGCCTCTCCGATCAACTCGCCCCTGGCCGGATTGCCCGTCGCAAACCCTTCCGGCAGCTTCGTATCCGGTGGGAGTGGGGTCACCCGAGCCGTTGAGAAAGTGAAGGCCGTCCGCCGGTCAACACTTATATCGATCTGCGCGATCTCGGTTGGGGCCCGCAGGGGTGGTATACTGGCGGCTTCCTGTCCATTCACCCGGATGCTGATCACCCCGCCGTAATAGCCTTCAGCATAAAGGACGCCAATCAATCGCCCGTAGTCTGCCTGGGCTGCGGCCAAGAGATCTTGCGCCGTTGCCTCTTGTTGAGCGGCAGTGGTCATCACAAGCGATGCACTGCGCAGCTTCTCCGAGAATGACTTTGGGGCGTTGGGTGTGGAGAATGACACATCTGTTGCATGAGCGAACAAAGGCATGAGCCCTACGCAAAGGGCCGCTATTCCTAACAGTCTTGAATGGGACTTCATCACCCGAGATGCACTCCGCTAGCTTGCGCGTTTTATCGCATTGCGAAGGAGGGATTGCCACCCTTGCCAAGAGCCAAATCCGCGCCCGGCGTTTTGAAGAGGACAAAATTTCATTCCGCCGGTTGATGGCTTTTGGCCAGCGCAGCGTCGAGAGTCTTCTCAACTGCGCCGCGTGGTTTGGTGAAACCGGCCATCAGATCGTATAGAATTGGCGTCACAAAGAGCATCAACGTCGTGGCCATGGCGAGGCCCGCGATGATCACGGTGCCGACTGCGATCCGGCTTTCAGCACCTGCTCCAGAGGCTGTAATCAGCGGAACGGCTCCTAAAATCGTTGAAACTGCCGTCATCATGATGGGACGAAGACGCAGCACCGAGGCTTCGATCACTGCTTCGCGCACGGCGTATCCTTCGTCGCGCAGTTGGTTGGCAAATTCCACGATCAGGATGCCATTCTTGGATATGAGCCCGATCAGCAGGATAATTCCAATCTGACTGTAAACATTGAGCGACAATCCGCCTGCTGCCATTGCGTAAATCGCGCCGGCGATGCCGATGGGAACGGTCAACATAATGACAAGTGGGTGCACAAAGCTTTCGAATTGTGCAGCAAGAACCAAGTATACGATGAGCAGCGCTAGAAGGAACACGAGACCAACGCCACCTGAGGTATCCTGATAGGTGCGCGATTGGCCATCATATCCCAACTTGGCCTCGGGTGGCAGAATCTCTGCCGCAATTTCCTCTAGTCGGCTCAGCACGTCGCCAAGTTCGGCGTCGGGTGCCAGTGCGCCCGAAAGCTGAATCGAGGGCAAACGGTCGAAGCGTCGAAGTGACGGGGTCGCAGCGTTTTCCTTGAGTCTTACAAGAGCCCCCAAAGGAACCAATGTCTCACCGTCTCCGGCCCGAACGAAGATATTCGTGATGTCGGTGGGGGAGCGGCGATCTTCATCTTCGGCCTGAACAAGGACGGGGTATTCACGGCCTCGACTTACAAATGTCGTAACCTCCCGCGATGCGAGCATGGTTTGCAACGTGGCCGCAATCGCATCCGCGGATATGCCCAAATCGTCGGCGCGCGCACGATCAATCTCTATATCGAGTTGCGGCAGGTTCTGGTCAAAGTTGATCTCTGGGTTCACAAGGCCTTCGACACTTTCTGCACGCTCTAGAAAAGTTGTGGCCCAGTGTTTGACGCTCTCGAAATCGGGGCCTCCGATCACTATCTGGACTGGTGTAGAACTTCCGCGTAAGCCAAGCCCCGCAGGTGTTACAGGGAAGCCGCGCGCAATGGTCACATTCCCCATCTGCGGAGCAATCTCCGACACGATCTCGGATACAGACCGCTCACGTTCTTCCCAAGGAGCGAGACGGAAGACAACAAATGACCGCCACGGGCGACCACCCCAACCAGTAAAGCTGAACACGGTTTCAATTTCACCGGACTCTCTCAGGGGTTCCAAAATGGCTTCAACCTGACGGGCGGCCATGTCGGAATGTGCGACGGTCGACCCCTGTGGCGCCGTCAGCGGCACGAAGCCCACCCCCCTATCCTCGCGCGGGGCAAGTTCGCGCGGAAGCCCATCATAAAAGAGCACGGCTCCTGCCGTTATCACAAGTGCCAAGGGCAGGATGACAAGAGGCATGCCAATAGCACGGGTCAAGAGCGAACGATAAATGCGTTGAATCATCGTTGGTGGACGTGGTCCGGTGGCAGCGTTGGCGCGCAACTTGCGAGCGCTCAGAACTTTTGAAGCAAGCGCCGGGCAGGCGGAAAGCGCGACAAACGTAGAGATCGCCACCGTTCCAGCCATAACCCAGCCAAATTCGACAAACAGCCTTCCTACTTGACCGGGCATGAAGGACAGCGGCACAAAAACTGCAATCAACGTTAGCGAGGTTGCAATGACTGCAAATGTAACCTGCCGCGCTCCATGCATGCTGGCTACGAGAGGGCTTTCCCCGTCTTCAATGCGGCGTTGGATGTTCTCAAGAACAACAATGGCGTCATCCACAACAAGACCAATGGACAGCAAAAGCGCCAGAAGGGTTAGCGTGTTGAGCGAAAACCCCCAAATTCCAATCAGCAAGAAGCTTCCGATCAATGCTACTGGAATTGTGATAAACGGCACAAGCGTGGCAGGGATGCTGCGTAGGAAAAGGAGGATGACCGCAATCACGAGTGCCAGCGAAATAAACAGAGCAACCACTACCTCGCGGATTGAGGCTCCGACGAAAAGGGCGTCATCGGACCCAACTATAATCCTCATGCCTGCAGGCAGGTTGGGCGCCAATGTCTTGATTTCGGCGCGTACAGCCTTGGAGATTGCCAGAGTATTAGACTGGCTCTGACGCAAGACCTGAACGCCGACAGCATCGGTGCCATTGGTTCGAACGATGGTTGAATCGTCTGCAACTCCCGGCACGACACGCGCCACATCGCGCAATCTGATTGGATATCCGGCCATCCGGTCTAGGACGATGTCACGAAAATCCTCAATGCTGCGCAATCGGCTGTTGAGACGGACTGTGAGTTGGCGGTTGGTCGATTCCACGTCGCCCGCAGGCAGTTCGAGATTATTGCGACGCAAGGCCGCTTCGACATCGGCCACCGTCAGGTTGCGCGCGGCAAGGGCTCTTCGATCCAACCAAATGCGGACTGCAAACGGTTGATCACCAATGATTTCGACATTTGCGACGCCGTCAAGAGTGGCGAACCTGTCCACGACAAATCGGTCAATATAATCGGTAATCTCGGCTGTGGACATGCGGTCCGACGTGACAGCAAGGCGCATCACGGGATCTGCATCGGCATCACTCTTGACTACTTGTGGTTCATCCGCCTCTTCAGGCAGATCACCACTCACTCGCCCCACAGCATCGCGGACGTCATTTGCCGCAACATCGATGTCGACGCTGGTCTCGAATTCGACGGTGACCCTTGATCTTCCCTGGCGGCTCTCAGAACTGATTGTGCGGATGCCGGATATGGAGGCTATGGCGCCCTCTACCGTTTCCGTAATGTCGGTATCGATGACTTCAGGGGCTGCACCGCGATAGGTTGTCGTGACAGTGACGACCGCATTATCTACGTCTGGGAGTTCCCGCACCGGAATATCGCGTAGGGCAGCCATGCCGAATATCACGATGAGAAGACTTGCCACCGCAGCCAGGACGGGCCGTCTGATCGAGATGTCAGAGAGGGTCATGTCGCACTCTCGGGCTTGGGCATATCGGTTTCCGCAGTGGCACCGGTGTCGGCTTCTAAGATCTTAAGCAAAGTACCATCACGCACCCGTTGCAGACCGCGTATGATCACGGACTCACCGGCCTCTAGTCCTGAGATAATGGCGATCTGCCCATCCTTACGTTGTCCTGCGATCACGATACGGCGGCTGGCTTTGCCGTCCGTCGCGACAAAAACATAGGTTTCGGCTGCTTGAAAAACGATTGCCTCTTCCGGTACCGTGACTTCATTGCTCTCTGATAGGACCAGCGTCAGTGACAGGAACATGCCTGCAGGGAGTGTGCTATCCGAGTTTGGAATCAGCGCGCGGGTGCGAAAGGCGCGGCTGACCGGGTCTATGCCACTGTCCACAACATCCACAGTGCCGTTGAACACGCGATCTGCGAAGGCCGCGCTGCGCGCCGTCAGCGGTTGCCCCTTTTGCACCTGCCCATAGATCATCTCGGGCAGGGAGAACTCGACTTCGACTTGGCTCAAGTCGTCGAGCCGGGTGAGAACCTCGCCTTCTGTGACGCGTGCGCCCACATCGAAGTTTCTAAGCCCGACGATGCCCCCAAAGGGCGCTGTGATGGTCCGATCGTCAAGCCGACTGCGTGCGCGCTCCACCTCTGCCTCAGCTTCTGCGAGACGCGCGATCGCCTCTTCCTCGGTGGCTTTTGACACGGCACTGGTCTGACGCAACTGACGTGTGCGCTCAAGGGTCTGACGCTGTTCAATTAGAACAGCCTCGGCTTCGGCTAGATCCGCGCGCTCGATCGTATCATCAAGGCGCGCCAAGACGTCGCCTTTTTCAACTTTCGTCCCCGGAGAGATGGAGAGCGCGATCAAGCGTCCGTCGACTTCTGGAACAATGTCGATGGATTGCAGGGCGCGCGTCGTGCCAACCGCTTCAATTGTCTCTTGAATCGTACGTCTTTCGGCTGATGTCACTTCAACAGTTACAGGTCGCTCTCCGTCAGGCGCTGTCTCTGCGGTGTTGCTGGGCGCGAAATAGGTCTGGTATGCCAAATACCCGCCGTAAGCTGCTACACCCACCAGACCAAGTACGACCAGTTGTTTCCATATCTTCATATTGGCCGGGGTCCCGTTCTCTGGTGCCCCGCGATGACGCGGGAAGTCTGATAGTGAACTGTATGATGTGGAACCTATAGTAAGCCAGATGAAAGGCAACTCTTAGTGAGTTTTTCAGCGTTTCCGGTTGTGCTCTTTGAGCTGTGCCAGCGTCTCTTGCAACACCTCTGGGATTGCCACGGTGGTTGTTGCTATTGTGGACTCGTCTCCAGTGCGCAGGGCTACTTCTGTGAGCCCCAGGAGGGCCTGTAGCCTGAGCGCGCCTGTGGAGGCGGCCGTGCCAGCAAGTTTGTGTATGTGATCTGCGAGGTCGTTGTTGGACCGTCTGTCTCGCTGATTAAGTGCAACGAGGATCGCAGAGCCGTCGGCCTCGAACTCTTTGATAAGCCGGTCAATCCGCTCTTGAGGCAAGGCTGAACGCAACTGCGTTAGGTATGCGGGATCAACACAGTTTGTCGTGTCTGCGGAATTGACTCCTCGGGTGGCCGTCTGATGTATGACGGCGCGCAACGCTTCGCGACGCAGAGGTTTCGTCTCGACCCGGTTAAAGCCCGCGGATTCCAGATCGCCGCGGTCCTCTGCCCGTACATGCGCTGTCAGAGCGACGATGGGTGTCTTTGAATTTAGGCCCTGGCTGGCTCTGATACGGCGCGTGGATTCCTTTCCGTCCAGCCGTGGCATGCTGATATCCATTAAGATCAAGTCATATTGCTCAGCTGCCGCGCATTCCAACCCTTCCATGCCATCACAGGCAAGCTGGACTTTGTGACCATCGTTGGTCAGCATGCTCTCCAGCACAAGACGGTTAGTGGCATTGTCCTCGACAACCAAGATGTTAAGGGTTCTATCGGATTTTGTCATTGGGGGCAGGGCGACCTGAGGAGGCTCGTGCGTTGCGACCACGCCTGTTGCCGGGGGCAAGGGCAGGCGCACCCAAAATAGGCTGCCTTCTCCAAGTTCACTTTCGACGCCAATGGTGCCTTTCATAAGGGTGACCAGTTGGCGTGCAATGCCGAGGCCAAGACCCGTCCCCTCGGGTCTGTCACCCGAGATGTCCTGAACACGCATGAAATCATCAAACACTTTCGGTAGGTCGGTCTCACTTATGCCAATGCCGGTGTCTGCGACCTGAAATTCCACCTCGTCCAAACCGTGCTGGCTTGGGTCATGTCGCGTCACGTCCAACGTGATTTCGCCATCCTTGGTGAACTTGATTGCATTCGAAACGAGATTGAGGAGCACTTGGTAGATCCGTGCCCGATCTCCTATGGTTCGTCCGAGTCCAGAGTCGGGTGTGCGCAGGCGAAGGGCATTTCGTCGGGCCTGTGCCGGCCCCTGTTGGGTTTCAACCAACTCTTCCAGCAATTGGTCCAGATCAAAGGCCGCAGGTCGCAGGACGATCTGTCTCGCAGCGGCTTGGGTCAAATCCAGCGCATCGGTGATCTGCGTCAAGAGGAGTTGACCCGACGACCGCATGATCCGGGTGAACTTCTCCTGCTCGGGCGTTAATCCAGTATCGTCCAGCAATTCAAGCGCTCCCAGAATACCATTCAGCGGTGTGCGCATTTCGTGACTTATCATCGCGAGAAATCGTGCTTTGGCTCTCTCTCCTGCAAGTGCCCGGTCGCGGGAGCTAGCGATTTCGGCCTCGGCCGCGATCCGTTCGGAAATATCCCGAACAAAGCAGATGCAAATTGTGGTTTGGCCCCGCTTTGCAAGATCCGCCGACAACTCAGCTGCAAACTCGCGGCCTGCGAAATTGCGAACGATCACATCCTCTCGGCGCACTGGACCATCGACGCATGTCTCTCGCAATACGTTTGCATCAATTGGCTTCAGCCGTCCATCAGATTGTTTATAAAAGAGAAATTTGCTTAGTTCGACTGGAGTTTCAGGATCTTCTGAAAGATCCAGCAAGTCACCAGCGCGCGCATTTGTATCTTCGATGCGCCCATCCGGGCCAACGACCAGAACGGCATCCTGCGAGGTGTTGAGGATGGTCGCCAGCCGGTTTGATGTACTCGTACTTTGCTCGGCCTGCCTGCGATAGCTGCGATACAGGCGCCAAACCAAGAATAAGAGCGAAGAGAGAGCGGCAAGCATCATGACACTGAGTGCCGCCATCGAAAGAATTTTTGCGGTCAGTCCGGCGCGTTCCGAATCCGAGCGCTTGGCATCTGCGGCCAGTCCCCGCGTTGCTATGCTTCGAATTGGCTCGGCCATTTCCAGACCGAGTGTTATCAGGCGGTCTCGTTGTTGAAATACTGTTGCCGCATCCGCATCCACAAGAGGCACCATTCTCGCAAGAAGGTCTCCGATGCGGTCAAGGTCTGCATGAGAAACATCCTGTGCCAAAGCTTCGCGGTACACCCTGCCGTTCCTTAGGGCAGTTGCTCGGCTGTAGAGAACATCAAACTGACGCCGGACGTGATTGATTTGCTCAGGGTCCGGCGCTGTCAAGGTCTGCAATGCGGCCAAGTACTTGATCTGGTCAACCTCTAGGCGCGATGTCGTCCATTGTAGATTGTCTTGGTTTGCTATGCCGTAGTCGTCCAGTTGTACGAAAACCTTGCTGGTCAGAACCACCGCCGCCAACATGCAGCCGATCGCAAACGCGCTTAGCGTGATCAGTAACAAGCGATGCCGAGTTGGTGACGTGTGAAGTCTCGAGGCGTGCATGATTTGCCTTATAATTCGTTACATACATACAACTTGTTTTGGCCACTAACCGACAAGTATGCCAAACGCGCCCCCGGAAAAAAGTTCAGTACCTTGGGTCGAATTAGCGCTATGGTTGTATATCGATCAGTGTGATCAATTGTCACCTAGACCGATGGGTTTTCAGCGCCTTTCCATCTTGTAGCGAACGTGGCGCCCAGCAAAGCTCTGGGGAGTGTTGATTGCCCGGAGGCCAAGTATTTGTATTCTTGCATTTTGTTGGTTTTATGGCGCAGAGACGTGCCGTTTGGCCTTTCGCTACAGTTTTGCTTTTCTTTGTTGGAATGTGGAGCCTGGCGTTGGGCCAAGGGGATGACGTGGACGGGTGGGACCATGGGAACCACCACTGCTCTTGCAGGTATGCTGCTGTTTTCCAGGGATTGACCAGTCTCCTATCCCGAAAGATAGGGGCGGCGAGGGGATTGGCATGGAACTTGCCACATGTGCAGAGGATATGGGTGACCTTGATGGGGGTTGCCGAACAATTGTCATGGCGCCGAGTGCAGCTTATTATCTGAAAAATAAGCAGAAATTCGGTGGCAGAGGGAAGATGCGCTGATGACCAAACTTTTGCTGGCCGATGACCACGATCTGGTGCGTGAGATGATCGCCGAGTACCTCCGGGTGCAGGGGGGCTTTGACGTTTTCGTGGCCGAGAGCCTGGAGAGCGCATTGAAGGTCCAAGAGAAAAATGTTCCTTTTCAGTTAGTTATGCTTGATTTGATGATGCCCGGAATGGATTCTCTGTCGGGCCTTTCCGTGATGAAATCGCGGGCGGGGTGTCCGGTGGCGATTTTGTCGGGGACGGGGACGCCGGAGGTGGCGCGCAGGGCGCTCAGATCTGGGGCGGCGGGGTTTTTGCCGAAAACGCTGGATCCACAGTCTTTGGTGGCTGCTGTCCACCATATGTTGTTGGGAGAGACCTATACGCCGCTAGATTTTCTTGAATCCGGGGATACGGAGGCGGAGGGGAAAGTGCACCTCACGCCCAGAGAGACGGATGTTCTGGTCGGCGTTCTGGACGGAAAATCCAACAAGGAAATCGCAAGAGACCTTGATATTCAAGAGGTTACGGTCAAGCTGCACCTCAAAACCCTGTCCCGCAAACTCGGCGCCAAGAACCGCACCCAAGCCGCCATGATCGCCCGCGATATGGGGCTGACCTGAGGGTCGGCGCGTACAGGACGTACGTTTTGTACACGGGTTTTGTACGCAGGGGGGGAGGGGGGACGGTTGCCTTTACTCGTCCCATTGAACGGCGGGTGGAAAGTGGCTGGAGTGGCCTTTCGTGGACCGTTGTGCGCGTGCAGCAAGTATCGGGTCGTCGACATGACGGGCGGAGGGCGGACGTGCGATGCGGCCGCACACTGACCGAGTGGTCTTTTAACAAGCTGCCATTCAGGCACAATCAAGACTCTCGTTTGCAGGCGCGTCGACCAAGTGCTCCGGCGTTCAGAGAACGCTTTGTGGGCGAGTTGAGGGTCCACCAGTCGGTGCCACGCGCGCAAATCATTCATTGGCATATAATTGGTCACGAGCTGCGTTGGGGGAAGCGGTCGCAGGCTCCAGTGCTGGCAAACGAATGCTTTCGCGGCATGTTGCAGAAGCCAATCCGCTCATTACGTCTCGTCGGTCCGTCCTTAGAACCTCTGCCCCACGGAGATGTAGAGCAAACTGTCCCCTTCATCACTGACCGAGCCGTCCACGGCAAAGTCGACTGGGAATTTCTTGGACACCCTGTATCTCAGGCCCAGGCCGACTGCCGACCCGGCATCATCAAGCGAGTTGAACCCGCCATCGACACCGGCCACGCCGCCAAAAGCCACAACGCCGAGCCGCTTACCCAGCCGTTTGCGATACTCGATCTGTGCCGAAACAAGGGCCTTGTTGATGCTGGCGTATCTCGTCGAGTTCGACGGATTTACAAGACATTGTATATGTCCTAGTGCCGCCCCTTTTCGCGCAGGAGTCTGGGCGTTTGGCCCGTCCAGCGTCGTATCGCGCGCGTCAGGGTCGACTGATGTGCATACCAGTGAAGATCGACGGCTTGCAGTGCCGCATCAACATCCCGTCCGTGATTGAACATCCAGCGAAGCGCGGGCGCATTAACATCTGCATGTATGAGTGGTACAAAATGTGACATGCTATCAATTCTGTGAACGGCGGAGCAATACTCGGCCACGGTAGCGACGGCATAGTGTTGTCGCGGGCGGCGTAAAAGTCGTCCACTTTTGCCCTTTCGGATTT
>NZ_JBRJGQ010000029.1:0-18969 GCF_053628575.1 Roseovarius sp. MBR-51 | reverse complement strand
GACCGCGCCATGTTTCTTCTCCCCCATGCTGTTTGGGGGGAAATGAATCACAAGCCTATGCCAAAGAACAGAAATTTATGGGTGCGCTGCCTAGATTAGCATGCGTGCCGGGTCTGTTTTCACGGAATTCCATCATGCCCCATAGGAAACTCGGAGCATCTGTCTCGGCTTCTACTTCGCTTGCCTTTGATCCTTTTGATCCAATTGACACATGCTTGTAATCCGCTTGCGGATCGTTGGTGTAGGGAAACCCGCTACCCGGGGCGCCACACAGGTGAAAGAACCGTCCTCCAAGCTCGACAATGCGCCCGTTCGGAGCAAAGCGTTCCTCGGGCCAGCAATAGGGCGAATTGGCATCAGAAAGGGCAAGGCCCGGCTGCAAGGCGATAAAACTCGCCAAAGCGAGTGCGCCACGTAAGGAAACCGGAATGAGACGGAGCATTCTCAACTGACCACGCGTTACTTGAACCCTGCCCCATGCAAACAATTCTGGATTGTTTTACAAGACATTTTTCCCGCCAAAGCGGTTAATTGAAAACGATGAAAAGTCATTTTCTCGCGCGATGATGCGATCCGTTACAGCCCCAGCCGCGCCATCACGATGTCATTGACGGCCTTGGGGTTCGCTTTGCCGCCCGTGGCCTTCATCACTTGGCCCACGAACCAGCCCGCCAGCTTGGGATTGGCCTGCGCCTTTTCCACCTGCGCGGGGTTGGCGGCGATGATCTCGGCCACCGCCTGTTCGATGGCGCCGGTGTCCGTCACCTGCTTCATGCCGCGCGCCTCGACGATCGCTTCGGGGTCGCCGCCTTCGGTATAGACGATTTCAAAGAGGTCCTTGGCGATCTTGCCGGAAATGGCGTCCGACTTGATCAGGCGCACGATGCCT
The DNA here is from genome assembly GCF_053628575.1 of Roseovarius sp. MBR-51. Lineage (NCBI taxonomy): Bacteria > Pseudomonadati > Pseudomonadota > Alphaproteobacteria > Rhodobacterales > Roseobacteraceae > Roseovarius > Roseovarius sp. MBR-51. The sequence goes on along the minus strand of NZ_JBRJGQ010000029.1, from coordinate 18,080 downwards.
GCCAGTTGCGCCGGACTGACCGGGCTGTCCTCGATGGAATGATCCTCTTTCTTGAGCCGTCCAAACAACTCGTTGATCACCCAATTCGCCGCCAGCTTGCCATCGCCGGCGCCCGCCGCCACCGCCTCGAAATAGGCGGCATTGGCCAGATCCGCAGTCAGAACGCTCGCGTCATATTCACTCAGGCCAAATTCCAAAACAAACCGCGCCTTCTTGGCATCCGGCAGTTCCGGCAGGTTGGCCGCGATTTCATCCACCCAAGCTTGCTCGATTTCCAGAGGGAGCAAATCCGGATCGGGGAAATAGCGGTAATCATGCGCCTCTTCCTTGGAGCGCATGGACCGGGTCTCGTTCTTGTCCGGATCGTAGAGGCGGGTTTCCTGCACCACCGTGCCACCCGCCTCGACAATCGCAATCTGGCGACGCGCCTCGTAGTCAATCGCCATCTGGATGAAACGCATGGAGTTCATGTTCTTGATCTCGCAGCGCGTGCCAAGATGGCTGAAATCCTGCGTTTCCATGTATTTCTCATACTGGCCCGGTCGGCAGATCGACACGTTCACATCGGCCCGCAGATTGCCATTCTGCATATTGCCATCGCAGGTGCCCAGATAGCGCAGGATCTGGCGCAGCTTGGTGACATAGGCGGCGGCCTCTTCCGGCCCGCGGATATCGGGGCGGCTGACAATTTCCATCAGGCACACCCCCGTGCGGTTCAGATCGACAAAGGACATCGCCGGGTCCATGTCATGGATCGACTTGCCCGCGTCCTGCTCCATGTGGATGCGCTCGACCCGCACCAACCGCGCCACGCCGGGGCCCATATCCACAAGGATTTCGCCCTCGCCGACCAGCGGATGATAAAGCTGGCTGATCTGATAGCCCTGCGGCAGGTCCGGGTAGAAATAATTCTTGCGATCAAATGCCGACCAGAGGTTGATCTTGGCCTTGAGGCCGAGCCCCGTGCGCACCGCCTGCTCGACGCAGAATTCGTTGATCACCGGCAACATGCCCGGCATCGCCGCATCCACAAAAGCGACGTTGGAATTGGGTTCCGCCCCGAATTGCGTCGAGGCCCCGGAAAAGAGCTTGGAGCGCGAGGCCACCTGCGCATGCACCTCCATCCCGATCACCAACTCCCAATCATGCTTGGCGCCCGCGATCACGCGTGGTTTCGGGGCTTCATAGGTGAGATCAAGCATGGCACGGCCTCCGGCTGATATATCAGAGGCGTTCTAGGACAGGGGCGCGGATGGGGCAAGGGGCTGGGAGCGTCAGACAGCCGGAGGCATAACTTTCCATCGCAACGGCGCTGTCAAACACAAGGGTTCAATACCATCAGGAACGAGAGTAGTGTAGGGGAATGAACTCACCCATACGAGCGGTGTGAACAATCGAATCTTAACACGGGTGAGAAAAAATGGCATTTGCTTCGCTTGAATCTCCAGATGGATTTACAGTTTTTGAAGGTCAGGACCTGGACTTTCAAATCGTCTTCAATGATGCCACTTTTGTATCCGCGAGTTATACATACTCGTTTTCAACAGTCGGGGGCACCGCTGATTCAAGCGATTTCGTCGGGACAAGCAACAGCGAAGCAATATTCTTCAACATCACTCCGGCGGAGAACGTGACTGTCGAGTCATTTTCAATGTCTGCTCTTCTCGATGACCTCGACGAGGGCCAAGAAAGCCTTTTTCTGAACGTATCTGTCAACGGCATCGCCTTCGAGGATTCTACCACTTCAAAATCGTTCGAGATTTTCATCCAGGATGTAGTCGGGAACCTTCCACCTCAAGGGACGGTTACCATAGACGGAGAGGCCTTCGCGGGGAATACCCTGACGGTGAACACGTCCGGCTTGTCAGACGCGGATGGGATCGGGGAATTCTCCTACCAATGGCTGCGCAACGGGATACCGATCGTCGGGGCGGTTGAGTCCAGCTATGGTGTGGTGCCCGAGGACATCGGCACGTCACTGACTGTGCGCGTGTCCTACACCGACCTTCTTGGAACAGACGAGAGCGTCGTTTCAAATGCAGCGCAAGTGATTCTGGAACCCGGCACTGACGGAAATGATCTGATCTTTGGCACACCGCTGGACGACACCTTAAGCGGCGGTGCAGGCGACGACACCCTGTTCGGCATCGATGGAAATGACGTTTTGGCAGGCGGTATCGACAATGATTCAATCGAAGGCGGCAACGGCAATGACTCGATCTCTGGATCGGATGGCAATGACGTAATCAATGGCGGTCTGGGCGCTGACAATATCGGCGGCGGTCTGGGCAATGACACCATCGACGGCGGCGACGGCGATGACATCATCGGCGGCGGTTTTGGCGCGGATAGCATCAGCGGCGGCGCGGGCAATGACGTGGTTGCAGGTGGCGCAGGCAATGACACGCTTTCGGGCGGCGATGGCAACGACAGCATGTCAGGCAGCTTTGGTAATGTCCTGATTGACGCGGGCGATGGCAATGACGACATCGGCGGCGGCACCGGGCAGGACACGATTGACGCGGGCGCAGGCAACGATAGCGTCGGCGGCGGCGAAGGCGATGATGACATCTCGGGCGGTGACGGCAACGATTTCCTTGCTGGGGGTGGCCGCGATGACGTGATCGACGGCGGCGCCGGCAACGACACGATCAATGCAGGCGCGGGCAATGACGTGGTCACCGGCGGCGCGGATGCCGATCAATTCGTCTTCTCGTCCTTCTTCGACGGCGAGGCCGATGTGATCACCGATTTCGAGGATGGTTTGGACAGCTTCCTGATCCGTCGCATTGATCCGGACACGGGCGAGACCAATATCACCAACGGCGGCAATGGTTTGGCGGGTTTCGTTGCGGCGATGAATATCGTCGATACCGAAGCAGGCGCGCAAATGACGGTCAACGGCAATACGATCCTCGTTGAAGGCATCACCGCCGCGCAACTCACTTTGGACGATTTCACGTTCCTCTGAGTGCCGAGCCGGAAATTATACATACGAAACTATGAATATAAATAACTTCACAGAACCGTGAAGATAGTATTTGGTATCTTAAGGTTTTAAAACTGGGGAGTTTTATCATGGAAGGCCTGCTCATTCCGGGTAAGGTTCCGCCGAGGGCCGTCTTGCCTCAGCAGCTCTTCTCGTCGGCCATGATGCTCTCGATGACTTTGGGATCACACTGTTCGTCGCGCAGGAACGCACGGATGCCGCCTTCCCATGTCCGTATGTCCGCGAGAAGTTCTTGGAGGCATTCGATGCCACGGTCTGTGAAGGTCTTGATCCCCTCCTCGGTGCCGTCGTCTACCCAGATCATCTCGCCATGATCGATGTTGTCGGAATTGGCGCTGACAATTTCGATGAGTTCGAGGTTCTCGCCGATCTTCCTTGCGACCTCATCGATGGTGTGGACGTGGGTGACCCGGGCCATCATGCAGCCTCGGCCGATCGGGGGGCCTGCTTCTGCCAGTTCCATGGCAACAACTCAGGCAGGCGTGAGACCGGCATGTCGGAGATGCGTGCGATGACGTCGGCAAGCCACGCCTGGGGGTCGATGTCGTTGAGCTTGGCGGTTCCGATCAAGGTGTACATTGCCGCCGCGCGCTGGCCGCCACGCTCCGATCCCGCGAAGAGCCAGGATTTGCGTCCGAGGGCCACACCGCGCAAGGAACGCTCGGCGGCGTTGTTCGAGAGGCAGACCCGCCCGTCCTCGAGGAACCGCGTGAAGCCCGGCCAATGGGTGGATGACAGCAGGTAGTCGATGGCTTTCGCCACCTTGGCATGCTTCGACAGGAGCGCGCGCTCGCCGCGAAGCCAACGCTCGAGGTCCGCGACCAGCGGGGCCGATTGGCGTTGCCGCATAGCCAGTCGTGCCTCCGAAGACTGCCCGTTGACCATGCGCTCGATCTCGAACAGCGCGTCGATGCGCTTCACCGCCTCCACGGCGATGGGCGAGATCTCCTTGGGCGACTTGCCCTTGCGGATGTTGGTCTGCACGTCGGCAAGCTCGAAGAACTTGCGCCGCGCGTGGGCCCAACACAGCGCCGATGCCACAGGCCCGGGCTGTCGGGCGGCATCGTAGAGCTGGTTGTACCCGGCATAAGCGTCGGCCTGCAGAATGCCCTGCCAGCCTGCCAGATGTTTCGTCGGATGCTCGCCAGCGCGATCGGGGGAGAAGCGGAACACGACCGCGGGCGGCGCAGTCCCATCGAACGGGCGATCATCGCGCACATAGGTCCACAGCCGGGCGGTTTTCGTGCCGCCGCGGGCCAACAGCGGCACCGTGGTGTCGTCGCCATGCAACCGGGCGGCGGTGAAGACATGCGCCTCGATCAGGGCGTTGAGCGGCTTCAGCAACTCGGCCACCGCGCCGACCTGGTCGGCGAGCGTGGAGAGGCTGAGGTCCACGCCTTCACGGGCATAGCGTTCGGCCTGACGGTTGAGGGGCTGATGCTGGCCATACTTTTCGAAGACGATCATTGCCAGCAGGCTGGGGCCGGCCCATCCCCGCGGGATCGGATGGAAGGTGCGGGGGGCTGGGTGATCTTTTCGCAGGCCCGGCAGGTAAACTTCTCGCGGACCGTCTGGATCACCTTCCACTGGCGCGGCACCACTTCGAGCGTTTCGGTAATGTCCTCGCCCATCTTCACGATGCGGTCGGAGCCACAGCATGAACAGGTGCTGGGGGCCTCGACCACCACGCGTTCGCGCGGCAGGTGATCCGGGAATGCTTTCTTGACCGGTTTGCGCCGCTCGAAGGCACCGACCTTGGTCGTCTTCCGCTCAGCCTGCACCCGGTCCTCGGCGGCGTCTGCAATCAGCTCCCCGAGCTGGAGTTCCAGCTGGTCAAGCAACTTGGCGCTGCGTTCCGCGCTGCGGCCATACTTGTCGCGCTTGAGCAACGCGATCTCGAGCTTGAGGCCGGCGATCATCGCCTCGGAGGTCGAGACCACCGCGCGCGCCCGTGCAAGATCGGCTTCGGCCGTGGCTACTCGTCCCTCTGCCGCCATCGCGCGCTGCTCCGAGGCCGCGAGCGCGGCACGCAATTCTTCGAGTTCGGAGCGGGCCTCTGACATGGCGAACACCTACCATGTCCGCCCGCCAATAACCAGTAAAACAAGGGCTTTACCGACGATTTACCCAACCTTTGCAGGGCGTTGCGTCCAGCGCGGATTGCGCCAGTCGATCCCCTCGAGAAGATAGCCAAGCTGTGCCGCAGAGACCTGAACAGCCTGTCCAGACTGGCTCACCGGCCAAATGAACTTCCCCGCCTCGAGCCGCTTGGCGTAGAGCGACATGCCCACACCATCATGCCAAAGCAGTTTCACGAGATCGCCCCGGCGCCCGCGGAAGCAGAAGATCTCGCCAGCGTGCGGGTCGCGCCCGAGGCCCTCCTGAACTTTCAACGCCAGGCCGTTCATCCCGCAGCGCATGTCCGTCACGCCGCCTGCGATCCACACGCGCACCCCCGCCGGGAACGCGATCATTTGCCCTCCAGGATCGGCAGCAGCCGGGCCAATGCGTCCGGCTCCACCGACGAGGGCACAAGCAGGCGCCTTCCGTTCCTCAGAACAATCTCCAGCTGCACGGCAGCCTCCTGTCGCCGCGGCGGCAGCGCATCAACGTCCGGTGCCATCTTCACCGGCACGAACGCGGCATTGCCTGCCATCGAAAGCTCCCCGTTCCGATATTGTCGCCGCCAGACCGTCAGCAGCCCGCGGGAAATACCGTGCCGACGGGCGGTCGCGGAAACCTGGCGATGTCCCCGCTGACTTTCCTCGACCAGCCGGATCTTGTCCACATCGCTCCATTGCCGACGCCGCGGCACGTCCTCGGCGGACAGGATCTCGACGTGCGGTGTGAACGTAAGGTCGACCATAAGGTCGGACTTACCATCACCCAATGCGCCCCGTCAGACGGCCCACGCCGGAGCGTTACCATTCCGGGGACAATTGACGCTGATGATCTCATCGGCACCCCCGAAAACGACACGATTAACGCGAATGCCGGGGATGACACACTGACCGGCGGCGCGGGCAACGATCTGCTGGATGGGGGCGCGGGGTTCGATACGGCTGTGTTCGCAGGCAACGCCGCCGATTACAGCACAGGCGTAAATGAGAGTGCGCAGCGCACGATCACCCATATCGCGAGCGGCGACACTGACCTTCTGGTCAATATCCAACGCCTGCAATTCGACGACATCAGCACCGATGTCCTGCTCAACCCCGACAACACAAGCCCCGGGCTGATTCGGGGTCTCGGCGGCGATGCCGGGTTCGGCGAGGATTTTCTGGTCCGCAATGATGACGGTTCGACCGCGCAGATCGACATCAGGCCAATCTTCGAGAACGGGCTAAATTTCTTTGGTACCGTTTATGAGGGTCTCTGGATCAACAACAACGGCTCCGTGACCTTTACCGGGCCACGCGGCACCTTTACGCCTGATGTCATCACCGGCAACACCAGCAATCCCAACATCACGCCCTTCTTCGCCGATGTCGACACGCGCGGTGGAGTCGTGACACCCACTCCGGGTGGCAATTCGCAGGGCACCAACCTTGTGCATTGGGATTTCAACACGCTGGGCGACCAACTCATCGTCACGTGGGACGATGTTGGCTATTATGACACTCGCACCGACCTGCTCAATGCCTTTCAGTTGATCCTCACGGATCGCGGCAATGGCGATTTCGACATCCAGTTCCGCTATGAAGAGGTGAACTGGACCACCGGCAACGCCAGCGGCGGCACCAACGGGTTGGGCGGCGAGGTTGCACGCGCCGGGTATACGTCGGGCACCGGCGTTGAAGGCACGTTCTTTGAGCTACCGCAATCCGGTAATCAGGACGAGATCCTCAGCCTCGATGTGATCCCCGGCAATACCGGGCTGATCGGCATCTGGAACTTTGCCGTGCGAAACGGCGGCGTGGTCGATTCCATCGTGCCGCTCTTGCCGCCGGTCGGCGCGGGCGGCTGGGTCGCAGGTGATCCGCATCTCGCGACACTCGACGGGGTCGGCTATGATTTCCAGGCGGCAGGCGAATTTGTCCTGCTGCGTGGCACCGACAACGATTTCGAGCTTCAGGCGCGCATGGTGCCGGTGGGCGATAACGTCAGCGTCAATCAGGCCATTGCCACCAACCTTGGCGGCACGGCGGTGATGATCGACGCCAATGACGCGACCCCGCTGCATATCGACGGCGTGGCCACAGAGCTCGAGGATTTCGGCTCCGTCGCGGTCGGCAATGACCGCATCTTCCGCGAAGGCGATACCTATATCATCGTCTATGCGGGCGCAGATAACGTGGTCAATGATGGCGACAGCCAGGTGCGCGTGATCGTGCGTGACGGGCGGGTCGATATCGACGTTCGCCTCAACGAAGACCTGCTGGGGCGTCTCGAGGGTCTGCTCGGCGATGGCGACGGCAATCCCGACAACGATGTCGCACGCGCCGATGGCACCGTGCTGGCGCGCCCCTTTGCCTTTGCCGATCTCTACGGGCAATACCGCGAGGATTGGCGCGTCACCTCCGAGGCGAACAGCCTCTTTGCCTATGACGCGGGCGAGAGTGTCGATGGCTTCTATCTGCCTGAATTCCCCGGCGAAATCGTCACACTCGACTCGCTCGACCCTGCCGTGCGGGATGCGGCGATTGCTGCGGCGCTCGACGCGGGCCTGATCGAAGGCACGCCCAATTTCGAGAATGCCGTGCTCGACTTTGCCCTGACGAATGACGCCTCGTTCTTCGACTCGGCCGCCGAAGTACCAGCCTCGGTGACTGAAACCGTCACCACCGCTGATCCGGTCTCGCTCAACCTCGAAGGAACGGAAGGCAACGACACCCTGCTCGGGGCGACGCTTGACGACACGCTCAGCGGTCTGGGCGGCGATGACCGGCTGGAAGGGCGCGGCGGCAACGACCAACTCAGCGGCAGCGCGGGCAATGACACGCTCGACGGTGGCGACGGCAATGACCGGATGTCGTCCTCGGATGGCAACGATCTGGCCCTTGGCGGTCTTGGCAACGACAACATCGGCGGCGGTCTGGGGGATGATACGCTGGACGGCGGCGATGGGGATGACATCATCGGCGGCGGTTTTGGTGCCGATAGCATCTCGGGCGGCACGGGCAATGACGTGGTTGCGGGCGGTGCCGACAATGACACGCTCTCGGGTGGCGACGGCAATGACAGCATGTCCGGCAGCTTTGGCAATGACCTGATCGACGCGGGCGATGGCAATGATGACATCGGCGGCGGCACCGGGCAGGATACCATCGACGCGGGTGCCGGTGACGACCGGGTTGGCGGCGGCGAAGGGGATGACAATATCCTTGGCGGCGCTGGCAACGATTTCCTTGCGGGCGGTGGCCGTGACGACATCATCGACGGCGGCACGGGCAATGACACGATCAACGCCGGTGCTGGCAATGATCAGATCACGGGCGGTTCGGGCGCCGATCAGTTCGTCTTCGCCTCCTTCTTTGACGGGGAGGCGGATGTTATCACCGATTTCGAGGATGGCATCGACAGCTTCTTCATCCGCCGCTTTGATCCCGACACCGGACTTGAGAACATCAACAACGGCGGCAATGGTCTGGCCGGGTTTGTGACCGCGATGAATATCATCGACACTGAGGCTGGCGCGCAGATGACCGTGAATGGCAACACCATCCTCGTCGAGGGCATTACGGCGGCGCAACTCACGGTGGACGATTTCCAGTTCCTCTAAGGTTCAGGCCCGATCAAATAAAAGGGGCGCCCTCGGGTGCCCCTTCGTCTTCCGCTCGCCATCGCCAGACTCCCCCGGTAAACCCGGCAATTTGCGTTAGCGCAACCACAGGAAAAACGGCAGAAACCCACCCATGGTTAACGCTAACATCCTGTATTGCAACTGGAAAACGTCTTTTAACGCTTTCCGGCCTGCTCTGGCGCGTCTATACGAGCGCCAAGTCAGCTATCAGGAGTCGCCCATGACCATCACCGTAGGAATCAACGGTTTCGGCCGTATCGGTCGCGCCACGCTTGCCCATATCTCCGAGAGCCTGCGCAACGATATCAAGGTGGTCAAGGTGAACGCAACCGGGCCGATTGAAACGGCGGCACACCTGATGCGCTATGACAGCGTGCATGGCCGCTTTGCCCATCCGATCACCATCGAGGGCAGCACAATGGACCTCGGGCGCGGTCCGATCCAGATGTTCTCGACCTATGATATGACAGAATTGGATTGGGACGGGGTCGATGTGGTGCTCGAATGCACCGGCAATTTCAACGACGGCGCGAAATCACGCACCCACCTGGAGCGCGGCGCGCGCAAGGTGCTGATCTCGGCCCCGGCCAAGAACGTCGACCGCACCGTGGTCTACGGCGTGAACCACGAAGCCCTGCTCGCCTCTGAGCGGATGATCTCGAACGGGTCCTGCACCACCAATTGCCTGGCTCCGCTGGCCAAGGTGCTGAATGACGCCATCGGCATCGAGAGCGGCATCATGACCACGATCCATGCCTATACCGGCGATCAGCCGACGCTGGACCGCCGCCATAATGACCTCTACCGCGCCCGCGCCGCCGCCATGTCGATGATCCCCACCTCGACCGGGGCGGCCAAGGCCCTTGGCGAGGTGCTGCCGGAACTCGCAGGCAAACTCGATGGCTCTGCCATCCGCGTGCCCACGCCCAATGTCTCGGCGGTGGACCTGACCTTTGTGGCCAAGCGCGACGTGACCAAGGCCGATGTCAACGCCGTGGTGGCCGAGGCCGCCGCTGGTGCGATGAAGGGCATTCTGGCCTATGATCCAGAGCCCAAGGTCAGCATCGACTTCAATCACACCGAGGAAAGCTCGATCTTCGCCCCAGATCAGACCAAGGTCATCGGCAACCGGTTGGTGCGGGTGCTGGCTTGGTATGACAACGAATGGGGCTTTTCCTGCCGCATGGCCGATGTCGCGGTTGCGATGGGCCGGTTGCAGTAAGAGCGCGCCCCCCCGACGTTCCCCACGTCGGGGGAGTTCCTTGGCTGATCCGGCTTGCGTGGCCAGGGCCTCTGCGGCATACCCGAGCGAGACGGACCAAGCGAAAGCACGGCGCATGACCAACACACTCGCGATTGGCCTTGGGGGGATCATCCTTGTGGCGCTTGGTGCCGATTTCATGCTGAACGATGGCCAATCCACCCTGTTCCTCGGGCGCAAACTGATTGATTTCATCGAATACCTCGCCTTCTGGCGATAACCCTCCTGTGATTTCCCCAGCATTGACTCGTTTCGAAATTCGTTTATGTTCGCTTTCACTTGTTAGCGCTAACATATCTCTGGGAGGATGCCATGCCCCTGAAACTTGCCATCAACGGATTTGGCCGCATTGGCCGCAACGTGCTGCGCGCTTTGGTCGACTCGGACCGCACGGACATTGAAATCGTAGCGATCAACGACCTCGCCCCGGTCGAGACCAATGCCCACCTGCTGGAATTCGACAGCGTACATGGCCGCTTCCGGGGTCAGATCTCCACCACCGCCGACACGATTGACGCCGGGCGCGGGCCGATGCGCGTGACCGCCCTGCGCGACCCGGAGGCGCTGCCATGGGCGGATGTCGATATCGTGCTCGAATGCACCGGCATCTTCACAGACCGCGACGCCGCCGCCCGCCACCTCAAGAACGGCGCGCGGCGCGTGCTGGTCTCTGCCCCCTCAGCGGGCGCGGATCGCACCGTGGTTTACGGCGTCAACCACGCGAACCTGACCGCCAAGGATGTGATCGTCTCGAACGCCTCCTGCACCACCAATTGCCTCGCGCCCTTGGCTAAGGTGCTGCATGAGAACATCGGCATCACGCGCGGCTTTATGACGACAATCCATAGCTATACCGGCGATCAGCCAACGCTCGACACCATGCACAAGGACCTCTACCGCGCCCGCGCGGCGGGGCTCAACATCATTCCCACCACCACCGGTGCCGCCCGCGCCGTGGGTCTGGTGCTGCCCGATCTTGCCGGACGACTCGACGGCACCGCCATCCGCGTGCCTACCCCCAATGTCAGTGTCGTCGACCTGACCTTCGAGGCCGCCCGCGACACCAGCGTGGATGAGATCAACGCCGCCGTGACCCACGCCGCCAAGGGGCCACTCTCGGGCGTGCTCGATGTCACCACCCGCCCGCTGGTGTCGTCAGACTTCAACCACGATCCGCACAGTTCGATCTTTGCCACCGATCAGACGCGGGTGATGGACGGGCGGCTCTGCCGCGTGCTCAGTTGGTATGACAACGAATGGGGCTTTTCCAACCGCATGCTCGACGTCGCCGCCGCAATGGGCCGTCACCTAGAGGCCGGGCGCGGCCCCACCCCGCGCCAAGCACGGGTGATGGAACCCACCTGAGCGACCTCAGGCGAACTTGGCCAACAGCGCCGCGCGCACCGGGGGGGTGACGAATTTGGTCACATCCCCGCCCAGCCGGGCGATTTCCTTGACAAGTTTGCTGGCAATCGCCTGATGATTGGCATCGGCCATGAGAAAGACGGTCTCGACCGAATTATCCAGCGCCCGGTTCATGCCAACCATCTGGAATTCATATTCGAAATCCGCCACCGCCCGCAGGCCGCGCACGATCACCTGTGCGCCCACGTCATGTGCGCAATTGATCAACAGGTTCTCGAACGGATGCGCCACGATCTCGGTGCCGGTCTGCGCGCTCAGCTTGGCGCATTCGGCCTCGATCATTTCAACCCGCTCTTCCAAAGAAAAAAGCGGCCCTTTGTCACGATTGATCGCCACGCCCAAAACCAGCCGATCCACCAGAACGGCGGCCCGGCGAATGATGTCGATATGGCCCAAGGTAATAGGGTCGAACGTGCCGGGATAGAGACCTATGCGCATGCGGCCCTCCATTGCTGCAATCGCGGCTCACGCAACAATAATATGCAAGGGAATGCAAGCGCTTAGTAACCCATGATCATGCCTTCAAGGGCAGTCTTCTCCATAGACAACTCTTCGAGTCGCGCCTTGACCACGTCGCCGATCGTGACGATCCCCACCAGCTTGCCCGCCTCGACCACCGGCATGTGCCGAAACCGGCCGTCCGTCATCCGCGCCAAGACGGCATCCGACGTATCCTGACGGGAACAGCAAACGGGGTTGCGGGTCATCATTTCCGAAACCGTTTCGGTCATGCAGACAACGCCCCGCACCGCAAGGCTGCGCACGATGTCCCGCTCCGAGATGATGCCATCAACGGTCTCACCGTCACGCGACACCACCAGACCGCCAATCCGACGCTCGGCGAGGATCTGGGCCGCCTCGGATACCTTGGTGGTGGGGGTGATGGTAATCACCGCGCTGTCACCCTTGGATTTCAGGATTTGCTGCACGAGCATGACACGATCCTCCGCAATAAAATGCTGTCTAAACCAGCGTGCTTGATAATAAAATTTCTGTCAAGTGCGCGCCTCCAGGCTCTGCACCTCCTGACGCAGCCCCTCGACCAAGGCCGTGGCAAATCGGTTCTGACGCTCAAGTCGCCGATCATCGGCATGCCGCACCAGATAGAAACTTCGGGTGAGGGAAAACACCTCTGGCAAAACCTTTTGCAGCCCCCGCGCCCAAGGCAGCGAAAAATCGTGCAACACCCCTATTCCGCCCCCCTGCCGCACCCAATTGAGTTGTACCGAGACCGAATTCGACGCGAGGCTGACACGCTCCACCCCCGCTTCGCTGAGGTAATCGAGTTCCTTGTCAAAGATCATGTCGGGGATATAGCCAACCATCCTGTGCGCCCCGAGGTCGGTGATCTGCGTGATCGGCGGATGCCTGCGTAGATAGCGGACCGAACCCGCGAGATGCAGGTGGTAGTCGGTGATCTTCTGCACGGTCAGGCGCCCCGCTGTGGGCGGGCTGACCGCGATCACCATATCCGCCTCGCGCCGGGTCAGGTTGAAGACCCGCGGCAATGCCACGATCTGGATCTCCAGATCGGGATTTTGCGCCCCGATTGCGGCGCAGACCTGCGGCAGCAGGAAGTTGGCACAGCCATCCGGCGCGCCGATCCGGATTTGCCCGCTCATGCCCCCCGCCTGCCCGGCCATTTCCTCGGCGGCGTCCTGCATCGCAGTTTCGGCGCGCATCGCATGCCCCATCAGACGCTGCCCCGCTTCGCTCAGCGCATAGCCCGTTGGCGATTTGGCAAAGAGCGGCGCGCCCACCTCTTCTTCCAGCCGCGCGATGCGGCGGCCCACCGTTGCCGGGTCGATCCGCAGAATACGACCCGCCCCCGACAGGCTCTCGGAGCGTGCAACAGCGAGAAAGATGCGGATATCGTCCCAATGCGGCTGCATCACAGGCCCCCTTTGCAGAAATGCAAATCACTTTTGGAATATTGCCTCTTTCCGCAGGAGTTTTGCAAGACTACCCTGCCGCCAACGGATAGGAGGATTCCAGATGCAAGAGCTTACCCACTATATCAACGGTCAACATGTCAAAGGCACCTCCGGGCGCTTTTCGGATGTGTTCAATCCCGCCACCGGCGACGTGCAGGCGAAATGCCCGCTCGCCAGTGTCGAAGAAATGGATCAAGCCGTGCGCGCCGCGATGGCCGCACAGCCCGCTTGGGCGGCCACCAACCCCCAACGCCGTGCGCGCGTGATGATGGAGTTTGTCCGCCTGCTCAACCGCGACATGGACAAACTGGCCGAGGCGCTCAGCCGCGAGCATGGCAAGACCTTTCCAGATGCCAAGGGCGATATCCAGCGCGGGCTTGAGGTGGTCGAATATTGCGTCGGCGCGCCGCAACTGCTCAAGGGTGAATTCACCGACAGCGCCGGTCCCGGCATTGACATCTATTCCATGCGTCAACCGCTCGGCGTGACCGCAGGGATCACCCCCTTCAACTTTCCGGCGATGATCCCGATGTGGATGTTCGCGCCCGCTCTGGCCTGCGGCAACGCCTTCATCCTCAAGCCGTCCGAGCGTGACCCCTCCGTGCCGCTCATGCTGGCTGAACTGATGGAAGAGGCGGGGCTGCCCAAGGGTATCTTGCAGGTCGTCAACGGCGACAAGGTGGCCGTGGACGCGATCCTCGACCATGAGGTGATCCAATCCATCGGCTTTGTCGGCTCGACACCGATTGCACAGTATATCTATGGACGTGGCTGCTCCAATGGCAAGCGGGTGCAGTGCTTTGGCGGTGCCAAGAACCATATGATCATCATGCCCGATGCCGATATGGATCAGGCCGCAGACGCCTTGATCGGTGCGGGCTACGGCGCGGCCGGTGAACGCTGCATGGCGATTTCTGTCGCGGTCCCGGTGGGCGACGAGACCGCTGACCGCCTGATCGAGAAACTCGTGCCGCGCATCGAAAAGCTCAAGGTCGGGCCGTACACCGCTGGCAATGATGTGGATTACGGCCCCGTTGTGACCGGTGAGGCAAAGAAGCGTATTCTCGGATTGATCGACTCGGGTATCGCACAGGGGGCGACACTCGTCGTAGATGGCCGCGATTTCAAACTGCAGGGCTATGAGGATGGCTTCTTTGTCGGTCCGCACCTCTTTGACCATGTGACGCCGGACATGGACATCTACACGCAGGAAATCTTTGGTCCCGTCCTCTCGACCGTGCGCGCGGGCTCTTACGAAGAAGCCCTCAAACTGGCGATGGACCATGAATATGGCAACGGCACCGCGATCTTTACCCGCGACGGTGACGCCGCTCGCGATTTCGCAGCGCGTGTGAACGTGGGCATGGTCGGCATCAACGTCCCCATTCCGGTGCCGCTCGCCTATCACACCTTCGGTGGCTGGAAGAAATCCGGTTTTGGCGATCTCAACCAGCATGGCCCGGATTCGTTCAAGTTCTACACAAGGACCAAAACCGTCACGTCCCGCTGGCCATCCGGCATCAAGGAAGGCGGCGAGTTCAACTTCAAGGCAATGGACTGATCCTGCGCCCAATCGCCCAAGATCAAAGGCCCCGGCAAAGATGCCGGGGCCTTTTGCGTCACCCCACAGGCCCAATCTGCATTGCCTGTTCAATCATCGCCACGGCAGATCCATGTACATCGCTATCTGTCCAATAGGCATTGTGCGACAGCGGATTCCACGCGGTCAGAATGTTGCCCGCGCTGATCCAACGATCGCGCAACTGACCATCTGCCGCCAGAACATCATAGCCTGCCCCCGAACCAGCCAGAGGCATACCCAGAATGTCATTGCGGCTGTTGAGGTTGATCCACCACGGCTTGAACCACTTGCCCGCCGGAATGGCGGTGCCGGGCCGGTCGATGGCCCTGACCTCTCCGGGTTTACAGCTGAACGTAAAGACCGGGATATTGCACCCAAACGTGAGAAATCCGGCCATCGTCTCAAAGCGCTGAAACTTGGTTGGCGCGGCGCTATGGCCCTTTTGCAAATCCCAGATGTGGTTTGAAATGATCTGGCCGCCCAATGAATGCGCCAGCACGATGAGAGGCGCTCGCGCGCCCGTCACCCCCTCCAAATGGGCGATGGCACGGGTGACGCGGGAATGCACCTCTGGGTAGACATAGGCATGGTCCCCTGTTTCCCAACGATAAGAGGCTGCATCGGCCAACCTGTGCATCACGAAATCCCGCGACCCCATCCAATTGGCCTCGCCCTTGAGCGCACGGTCCATGTAACCCTGCTGTCTCTCTTGCAGGATGTCCGACCAGAAGATCTCCCGCCACCCCACAAGACTGTCAAATCGTGCCTCCCCCATCCGGCGGCGCAACGCCTGATAAAGATCGCGGGAAAAGCTGACCGCGTTGTCGGCTTGTGGCTTGTCGCCCTGACTGCCCATACCGTGAATGACCGCCACGGCGACCCGGTGTTCTTCTGGCATGGTTATGCCCTCCGTTGAAATAGGCTGCTGAAATGACGTGCACTTGGGTGAAAGAAAAGCACGGCAATGCCAGTCGCGCAACCATGAGGTGCAAACGTGCCACGCAACGTGAGAGCGCAGACACCTGAGAGCGCCTGATGACAATTCCGTGAGGTGACGCGGGTTTCTGTCCGTCAACCCCTTCGCTTTGCCCGCTGCTGTCCCTATGTTCCTGCCAACATTCACAATAAAGAGGATCGAGCCCAGTGACCCCCAGTCGACTTACCCGCCGCCACGCGATTGCCGCTGGCCTTGCAGCCCTTGCAACCCCCGGCATCCTTCGCGCTGACCCCCTGAGCGAAGTGACCAACCGTCGCAATGCGTCCGCTTTTGTCACCCGCGATTGGCGCGATCACTTCGATACTCTGGGCAAAGGCGCCATTCTGGCCGATATCGACAGCCGTGCGCTGCATTACTGGGGCGCCGATGGCGAGACCTATGCGCTCTACCCGTCGTCGGTGCCGTTGACCGAAGAACTCACGCGGCGCGGCTATACCGAGGTGGTGCGCAAACGGGTCGGCCCCGACTGGACCCCGACCCAGTCCATGCGCGAGCGTGATCCCTCCCTGCCCGCCTACATGCCCCCCGGCCCCGGCAATCCGCTGGGCACGCATGCGCTCTATCTCAGTTGGCCCGCCTATCTGGTCCATGGCACCCACGACACCCGCAAGATCGGGCGGCAATCGTCTTCCGGCTGCATCGGACTCTATAACCCCCACATCGAAGAGCTGTTCGCCAAGGTGGCAGTGGGCACACAGGTGCTGTTGCTCTGAAGCCCTCTCGATGCGAAAAGCAAAGCGCCCCGAAACCCAGATTCGGGGCGCTATTACTTGCGGGTTTGAACCTTCGTTCAGAATATGGTCGAAAGAGGTTAATGCGGCCGGACACATGGCCTCATTCATGAGCGAGTGATTGGCCGTTCCGCATCCGGCTTGGACCTTTGGTCGCTCAGGTCCTGCTCAGGGGGCTCTCTTCCCCAATCGCCAAAAGACTTTGACCTGCTTGAAACACCCTTGCAGAGTTGCGATATTACCTCAGAGAGGACGACCTCCACATCTGGACAACAGCCTGGGACGACCCGGCACCTAGTTTGAGGTCGCCATGCGCTCCCCGCTTGATCGTCTCCGCCACGCCCTGAGTTTTGAAATCATCGCTTTGCTTCTCGTCGTCCCACTTGGCGCGGTCGCCTTTCACGTCCCGATGCACGACATCGGTGTGGTCGGCATTGTGAGCGCCACCCTCGCGACGCTGTGGAACATGATCTACAACTATGTGTTTGATGTGGCCCTGCGACGCCTGTCCGGGACAACCAAGAAATCGGCCTCGCTGCGCATCCTGCACGCCATACTCTTTGAAACCGGCCTCTTGATCGTCTTGATGCCGTTCTTCGCATGGTATCTCGGGATCTCGCTCTGGCAGGCCTTCGTGATGGATCTGTCCTTTGCGCTGTTCTACATGATCTACGCATTCGGGTTTAACTGGGCCTACGACAAGGTCTTCCCCCTGCCCGAATGGAGCGGCGCGCCCGCCTCCGGCTGAGGGCCCTGAAGGAGATCTGCGCCCTGTCTGCCGGATGGGGCAGAACCTCGCACGACGTATGTCGTGGTGCGGTATCCTGCACTTATAAACGCAGGTAACTTCAATGCTGAGGTACGGCTCACCCTCGACACGTCAAGCCTTCGGCACTGTCATGAGCACCGCTGAAAATGTGCTCACCGACTTTTGGGCAGCCAGCTTTGCGACGGCCGATAGTTTCAATGACGATACTTGGCATGTGCTCGCCGTGACTTTCGACGGGACGGAGGTCAACGCGTTCATCGACAACGTGCCGCTCATCTCCGGCACCCCAGCCACTCTCAACACTGTGCTGTCCCGCCTCTACATCAACTACAAGCTCAGCAACAATACGGGCGCATTCATGGATTGCGCTGCCGTGCTGATCTATGCCGGGGCACACACTGCACCGCAGCGCGCAGAGACGTATAGCTACCTCAACGGGAAATACATCACGCCCGGCGTCGGCGGTACGATCTCAGAGCGCGCTGCTTTCAGCGGTGGTGCCTCTGGTCTGACCGCCTCTCCTGTCTCTGTACTAGGCAGCCGACTCATAAAACTCGATCCACAGGCGCACTGAGGCCAGTTTGATCATTGCCAGAAAGTTGCGTGACGTTTTCTCATACCGCGTGGC
>NZ_JBRJGQ010000028.1:0-20548 GCF_053628575.1 Roseovarius sp. MBR-51 | reverse complement strand
AACAGGCAAAACACTGTCGCGGGATGGAGCAGCCCGGTAGCTCGTCAGGCTCATAACCTGAAGGTCGTAGGTTCAAATCCTACTCCCGCAACCAACTTTAGCGAACTTTGCATACGCGCATATGAGCCACCCTCGGGTGGGTTCGCACCTGAAAACATCCCGACGATGTTGCCTTCAAGCAACAAATCGAACTGTTTATCTTGATCACCGAATGACACCACCACGCGATCAATCAAGTCGTGCAGCAAATCTGATGCACGACTGACGATGCCGTCGTCGTTCAAGGTAGCCACCAAATCATCGAAATAAGCCCGATAAAGGTCTGGCAGATTGTCTGGTAGTGGTACCTCAACTGTCTTTGCCGCTTCCCTCTCGATCTTAACGCGTTCGAGATGTCAACGCCGGAGTAAAATTGGGCCACGGGGCGGCGTAAAACTGGGCAACTTTGGGTTTCTGCGGGGCGCGCATATTGGGCGGCGGCCAGTCAGCCGCGCTCTTCATATAGCCGGCGGGTGACTGGCCGCTTTGGCCCGTCAGGGCCAAATCTGGTTGGTTTGGATCAGTTGATGTCGCCAGACTTACGCGCTCGACTTTGCGCGAGGCGATAGCTTTCGCCGTTCATCTCGAGGATGTTGACGTAGTGGGTCAACCGGTCGAGAAGCGCGCCAGTCAGCCGCTCGGTGCCGAATGTCTCGGTCCATTCATCGAAGGGCAGATTGTTGGTGATCAGCGTGGCCCCACGCTCGTAACGCTGGGATATCATCTCAAAGAGCAACTCGGCGCCGGTCTTGGACAGGGGCACGAAGCCCAGTTCGTCGATGATCAGCAGCTTCACGGCAGCCATCTGCTTTTGGACGCGGAGCAGACGGCGTTCGTCGCGGGCCTCCATCAACTCGTTGACCAGCGCGGCAGCGGTGGTGAAGCTGACGGACATGCCCTTCTGGCAGGCCGCCAGGCCCAGGCCCAAGGCGATGTGTGTCTTGCCGGTTCCGCTGGGGCCAAGGGTGATCACGTTCTCGCGCCGTTCAATCCACTCGCAGCGCGCCAGTGCCAACACCTGCATCTTGTTCAGTTTGGGGATCGCCTTGAAGTCGAAGCTGTCCAAGCTCTTTGTGGCCGGGAACTTCGCGGCCTTGATACGGCGCTCGACCATCCGCCGCTCTCGGTCGATGAGTTCCAGTTCGACCAGGCGCGACAGGAATTGGACATGGTCCAACCCTTCGGCGGCGCATTGGCGCGGAGCAATTTGAGGTTGCGCGACTAATCACGCGTTGCGCCTTAATCTTCTTGATCAGGAGGGGCCAGGCAAGGTAACGACGCAAATCTCCGCTTCGAGATGCGGAGGACATGCAAAGTGCAGAGCCACCTCGATAGACGCAATGCCGCATCAGGACATTTCTTCCAAAGCCGCTTAGCCGCCCGGTCGGTCCTGTCCTGCAAATGCGCCGCGCCCAAGAATCCGAACGGTTAAAAGGCCTTGGACAATCAGAGTGGCGAACACCAAGACCACAAATGCTATCGGCAACGCCCAACCTGCCCCCGTCACGGCCTCGATGGCGCGCAGGGTTGCATCGCGGGACCAAAGGATGATCAGGCCCAATACGACACCGGTGCCGAGGACGACCATTGCCGCCTTTGGAGAGGGCCCTTTGAGAAATCCTCGGGCCCGCCCTGCCCGAAACAGAAGCGCCGCATAGAGCGTGAGGCCCGCCGATGTCGCAAGCGCAAGCCCTACGGCCCCAAGCGCGGGGGCGAGGAGGATCTTGAGCCCGATGTTGACCACGGTGGCGGCAACGAGAAGCCGGAGCGGCGTTCGCGTGTCCCCGCGCCCGTGGAATCCGGCGACGAGCGAGCGCAGCGCCAGTGCCGGAACCAGCCCGAGGGCATAGGCCGCGAGGATCGCCGCTGCGGCCTTGGCGGCGCCAAGATCGAACGCACCGCGCACGAAGAGAATTTGCAGCGCCCAATCGCCCAGCGTCGCCATCATCACCGCGACCGGCACACCCACCACGAGACAGATCAGGAGGGCGCGGTCGAGCACGGCCCGCATGCCTGCAGCATCACCCAGACCCGCACGGCGTCCGATGTCGGGCAAGATGACCGTCCCGAGCGCTACGCCGATGAGGCCGATGGGGAGCTGATAGAGGCGGTCGGCATAATAGAGGTGCGAGAGCGAACCCGTAGGCAGAAAGGTCGCAATGATCGTGTCGGCGAAGATCGCCACCTGAAGCGCGCCCGAGGTCAGGATCGCAGGTCCAAGGCGGCGGAACACAAGGCGCGTATCGGGCGAGAGGCCCAGACGGGGGCGCGGCAGCGGCAGGCCCGCGCGGGTCGTGGCTAGGACCAACAGCACCACCTGCGCCACACCTGATACCATGACGCCCCAGGCAGCGGCATGGGCGGCACTCGGAAACGAGGCAGCCATCAGGAGCGCGCCGATCATGAAGAGATTAAGCAGGATCGGGGCCGCCGCCGGGGCGGCGAAGCGGTCACGGCCATTCAGAAGGGCCGCGAGGAAGGCGACCAGCGACATGCAGAGCAGATAGGGAAAGGTGATCCGCGTGAGCGTGACGACGAGCGGCCAAGTCTCGTCGGAGGGATTCAGGCCTGGGGCGAGCACGGCCAACATCCATCCTGTTGCCCCGAGCGCAAAAGCCAGCAACGCAATGTTGGCGAGGGTCAACCAGCCCAGAACCTCTGCCCCAAGCCGAGTGCTGTCGCGTCCGGCGGCGTCGGCGGCGGCCCATGTCGGCAGAAAGGCCGCGTTGAAGGCGCCCTCTGCCAGGATTGCGCGGAAATGGTTGGGCAGGCGAAAGGCCAGCATGAAAGCGTCTGCCACCGGCCCGGCGCCAAGGGTTGCGGCCAGCACGACATCGCGCAGGAAGCCGAGAATTCGGCTGCCCAGCGTCAGGCCGGAAACGGTGCCGAGTTTGCGCAGCATGGCGTGGAACCCTTAGGACTGAAGCGACACGCCGCGAAACCTGGCGAGCGGCAGGCAGTTTTCGATTGAAATCATGGCTTCCTTAATCGTTTATGCCGGACAACGCCAACTCCTTTGAGAAAGCCCTCCATGAGTCTTGACCAGATATTTGTCCTCGCGCTTGTTGCGGTGGTTTTCCTGAGCTTCTTCAAGGAGATTTATCCACCAGAGGTCACGGCCTTGGCGGCCTCGGCGGCGCTTTTGGCGACGGGCATCATCGAGACAAGGGATTTTCTGACCGTCTTCAGTTCCTCGGCCCCGATCACCATCGCGATGATGTTCATCATCTCGGCGGCGCTGGAGCGCACTGGCGTGCTCACGATCATCGGTGATTTTCTGAAACGACAGGCGCGGGGGTCTTTTCTGAGGGCCATGCTCTTGATGATGACCGGTACGATGGGGGCTTCGGCCTTTATGAACAACACGCCCGTGGTGATCCTGCTGACGCCGATCATGATCTCTGTCGCGGCCTCGGTTGGCGTTGCGCCATCGCGGTTGTTGATCCCGCTGTCGTTCTCGGCGATCTTCGGCGGCACGCTGACGCTGGTTGGCACCTCGACCAATATCCTGATGAGCGGTGTCGCACAGGAGACCGGACAGCCGGCGATCACCATGTTCGAGATGACGCTGCCGGGCCTGATCTTTGCCACGACAGGCATGCTCTATATGATGTTCGCAGGGCGCTATCTCTTGCCGGACCGCGCGTCCCTGTCGGGGCTCTTGGGGCAGGAAGGCAAGCGGAGGTTCCTCGCGCGGCTCTTGATCCCCAACGGGTCGAAATATGTCGGCAAGCGGCTCTTGGAGTTGCCCTTCAACACCGCCGAGACGCGCATTCTGGATGTGGTCCGCGGCGAGGTGTCGATGCGGCGCACGATGAAGGAGCTGGTGCTCGAGGTCGGCGACCGGTTGGTGCTCAAGACCGGCACGGGCGAGATTCTGGGGCTGAAGGAGGACGGACAGATCGCCTTTCGCGACCGCGACGATCACGATGTCGAGCCGGTGACCGCCGATCAGACCATCACGATGGAGGCCAGTGTCGGCCCCAATTCGCATCTGCGCGGGCGGCCGATCAAAGATCTCAAGCTGCGCCGGAAATATGGCGTTTACCTCATGGCGGTCCATCGGCAGGAGCAGAACATCAGTCAGGAGTTGCAGGACTTGCGACTTCAATTCGCCGATACGTTGTTGCTCGAGGGTCCGCCCGAGGGGCTTCAACGGATGATGGAGGATGGCGGCATCGTCAACCTTTCGACCCCTACCGAACGCCCGCAACGGCGGTCAAAGGCACCCATCGCGATTGCCACGATCTTTGGCGTGATGGGGTTGGCGGCGTTCGACATCATGCCAATCGCGGGCCTTGCAGTGATCGGGGCGGTGGTCGTGATGATGACCCGCTGCGTCGATCCCGAAGAGGCGTTCGATGCGATCGACTGGCGCATCCTGTTCCTGATCTTCGGGATGCTCGGCCTGTCGCAGGGGATGGAAGTCACCGGCACTGCGCGGGTGATCGTCGAGGCGGTGGTTCATGCCGTAGGCGGGGTCGGCCCCCTTGCAATCCTCGCCGCCGTTTATGTCCTGACCAGCGCGCTGACCGAGATGGTATCGAACAACGCCGTTGCGGTGCTGATCGGCCCCATCGTCATCGCACTTGCCGTCGAGTTGGGCTTTGATCCGCGCCCCTTCATCATGGCGGTGATGTTCGCGGCCTCGGCCAGCTTTGCAACCCCCATCGGGTATCAGACCAATACCTTCGTCTACAGCGCGGGGGGTTATAAATTCGCCGACTTCCTCAAGGTGGGTCTGCCGCTCAACATCCTATTTGCCGTCGTTGCCGTGATCATCATCCCGATCTTCTTTCCGTTCTGAAGATTGCGGCATGGACCTTTTGCGCCCTGCATGATTGTTTCGACCTGACAGGCGACGTTGCAACGGCAAAGGGAGAGCAAACTTGGCAGTCGGTCACGCGGAGGCGCTGATGTCGCCGGTTCAAGCCATCGCCTTGGTGGGCGTGTTGGGCGTGGGGGCACAATGGCTGGCGTGGCGGTTGCGCTTGCCCTCCATCGTGCTGATGCTGCTGGCGGGTTTGGTGGTCGGCCCCTTGCTGGGCTGGTTTATTCCCGATCGCGATTTGGGCGAAATTTACCGACCGCTGATTGGCGTCGCGGTGGCCATTATCCTGTTCGAAGGCGGCCTCACGCTGGAACTGGAGCGGCTGGGCGAGGAACAGGGCTCGGTGCGGCGATTGGTCTATATCGGCGCGCCTCTGGGCTGGCTGTTGGCCACTGTGGCCATGATGGTGACCATGGGCATACCATGGCAGGCCGCAACTGTTTTCGGTGGCGTTCTGGTCGTGACCGGCCCCACGGTCATCGCGCCAATGCTACGGCAGGCGCGTCTGCGGCGGCGTCCCGCACAATTGCTGCAATGGGAGGCGATCATCAACGATCCCATCGGGGTGCTGATCGCGGTTCTGGCGTTGGAAATCGTGCTGGTCGTCGAGGGCGGGATGACGGCGGGCGAGGCCGTGCTGGCCCTCGTCATCGGGATCGGATTTGCCGCCGCGGTGGGCGTTCTATCGGGGATCGGGCTGGCGCGCATGTTCCAACGCGGGCTTGTACCGGAATATATGAAGGTGCCGGTTCTGTTCGTGCTGGTCACTGCGGTCTTTGCGGTCACCGATGCGTTGCTCCACGAGTCCGGTCTTTTGGCGGTGACCCTGATGGGGATGGTCATGGCCAATGCCAAGCTGGCCTCGCATGCGGAATTGCACCGCTTCAAGGAACATGCCGCGCTGCTTTTGGTGTCGGGGGTGTTTATCCTGATGGCGGCCAGTCTCGATTTTGCGTCGCTGACCGCGCTTGATTGGCGCGCGGCGGTATTCGTGATTGCCGTGATCGCGGTTGTGCGGCCGTTGCAGGTGCTGCTGCCGATGCTGGGCACGACGACACCGTGGCGCGAACGGCTGCTGGTTGCCTCTACCGGTCCGCGCGGCGTTGTCATGATCGCGGTTTCCGGCCTCTTCGGGGACAAGCTGGTCGAGGTGGGCGTGGCAGAGGGTGCGTTGCTGGCACCGCTGGCCTTTGTGCTGGTTCTCAGCACGGTCATCCTGCACGGCTTTACGCTCGGCGGGATCGCGCGCCTATTGGGGTTGAGCGGGGGCGGCAGGCCGGGTGTGCTCATCGTGGGCGGTTCGCCGTTTTCGGTCGAACTGGCGAAAGCGTTGCAAAAAATTGATGTTGTCCCGCTGATCGCGGATCCCAATTATCGCAACATCCTGCGCGCGCGGCACGAGGATATACCTGTATTTCACGGCGACATTCTTGGGGAGGCAGCAGAGCATCATGTCGAATTGATCGGCTACGAGGTCCTGCTCGCAGCGTCGGAGAACGATGCCTATAACACATTGGTCGCCACCGACCTCGGACAGGAATTGGGCCGGACACAGGTCTGGCAGGTGCAGCGCGCCAAAGATGCCCTGAGCCGTCATGCCCTGCCGCCGCAGCTTGGCGGACAGGCCCTGATCGGCAAACCGACCTATGCCGATCTGGTTGAACGCATCGCCAAGGGATGGCGTGTGCGCGGCGTGCAGTTCAAAGAGCGCTACGGGCTGGAGGAGTGGCGTGATAAAAACCCCGAGGCCAGCATCCTTGGATATCTGTCGAAACGTGGCGAGTTTGCGTTTCTCAACCCGGAGGAAGAGCTGAAAGCGGATCAGGCCAGTGCCATCCTCACATTGTCGCCCTCGGACGACGACGCCCCAGAGCCTAGAATTCCCACCGAGAACATGGACACAGACCAAAACGGCGGAACGCGATCCTGATGAGTGCTGAGGCCGGCCAAGCACAGCTCGGCCAGCCCGCGGTTCAATGCAGCCCGAACTCGGCCATCAACTGACGGCGATAGCCGACAAAAGCTGTATCGTTTCGGTCACGCGGGCGAGGCAAGTCTACGTCAATGAGGCGGATGGCATCGCCCTTGGTGCCCGGAAGCACCAGCACCCGGTCAGCAAGAAAGATCGCTTCTTCGAGATCATGCGTCACCAGAACCATCGTCACCTTTTCCTCGTGCCAGATACGGGTCAGCTCTTCTTGCATGGTCATCTTGGTCATGGCGTCGAGCGCGCCCAACGGCTCGTCGAGCAACAGGATTTCGGGCTGCACGGTCAGGGCGCGGGCGATGCCTACCCGTTGCGCCATGCCCCCCGATAGCTGTCGGGGCCAGGCGGTCTCGAACTCGGCCAGACCGACAAGGCGGATATAGCGACGCGCCCGCTCGGCCGCTTCGGATTTGGGCACACCTTGCACCTCAAGCCCGAAAGTTACGTTATCAAGCACGGTGAGCCAGGGCAGCAGGCGGGGCTCTTGAAAGATTACCGCCCGCTCGCGCCCCAGCCCGTGAACCGGTGCGCCGTCGATCAACACATCGCCTGTATCCGGCTCTTCCAGCCCGGCCAACACGCGCAAGAGCGTCGTCTTGCCCGAGCCGGAGGCCCCCACGATGGCAAGGCTCTCGCCACCGCGAATGTCGAGGTTGATCCCCTTGAGGACGGTCAATGTCTCGCCGTCGAGGAGAAAGCTCTTGGAGAGGTCACGAATTGTGACCTCTCCTTTCGTCTGGGTTTGAACCAGTGGCATCGCGTCAGCCTCAGTTCGTGACGGGCGCATCGCCCGTGACCAGCAGGATGTCGGCGGCGGCAAGCTGCCCTTCCGACAGCGCGCCCTCGCGCACCAGAACGTCGATCCAGAACTGCACGTCACGCGCGACCGGAAGACCACCCTCGCGCACGCCGAAACCGGCAAAGAACTTGGCCACTTCCGGATTTTCTCCGCGTGCTTCAAGCAGTTTGGCGATGATCTCGCGGGTTTCTTCGGGGTTCTCGCGGGCGTAATCGAGCGCAAGCGCGGATTTCTCGACAAAGTCGCGCGCGGCGTCGGGATGTGCCTCGACCCAGTCACGGCGCAGCACGGTAAAGCCGCCCGCGATCTCGCCCAGAACATCCGTGTCGTCGAACACCTTGCGCAACCCGCCACCTGCGCGCGCCGCGCCCTCGAACGTGGTCTGCCAATAGCCGAAGGCGGCGATGTCCACCTGTTTCGAACGCAGCACCTGCTCAAGTTGTGGCCCCGGCACCACCACCAGATTGGCGGCGTTCTGCGGCAGACCCTGCTGATGCAGCGCCTCGCGGATCGTGTAGTCGAGATGTGCGCCAAGCGTGTTCACCGCAATGGTCTTGCCCGCGATATCCTCGATGGATTTGATCGGGCTGTCTTCGAGCACGTGAAAGACCGACTGTGCGTCATCGTTGATCCCGTTGGTGGGATAGGCAGCGATGAAATCATTGCCGCTGGCGATGGAATTGATCACCGCAGAGGTGGCCGCCGAGCCGATATCGACGCTGCCCGCAGCCAGAGCAAAGAGCGACTCGGGCCCGCCCCCGGCATAGCCCACGCCCTCGAATGTGACGCCGGTGCCGTCGAAATAGCCAAGCGCTGCGGCCAGTTCATGCGCGGCGATGCCACCATGATAGGAGAGGTAGCGCAGGGTCACGTCCTCGGCCTGTGCCGTGGCGGCCGAGAGCGACAGGGCGACGCCCGCGATGATGGATTTGAAGCGATAGGTCATTTTTCTGTCCTTTGGTTTGTGGATGTTTGGTTGACGAGAGAGAACTCAGTGTTTGGCCGTGCTCCAGCGGCAAAGCCGCCTTTGCAGCAGTACCAGAACCCAGTTGGCCGCGAGGCCAAGCCCGGCCAGCAGGAAGATCGCAGCGAACATCAGCGGGATCTGGAAATTGTATTGTGCGTTCATCACCTGAAACCCGAGGCCCTTGTTCGCCCCGATCATCTCGGCGGCAATGAGCAGCAACAGGGCGGTCGTGGCCGAGAGGCGCAGCCCGACAAAGATCGCGGGCACCGAGGCCGGCAGCACAACCCGGCGAAAGGTGGTCAGCCGCGTCGCGCCAAAGGTGCGGGCCATTTCGATCAGTTTAGGGTCCACTTCCTTGACCCCACCGATGGTCGCCAGCAGGATTGGGAACAGCGTCGCCCAGAAGATGACAAAGACCTTCGATGCCTCACCCAGACCCAGAAGCAGGATGAACACGGGATAAAGCGCCAAGGCCGAGGTCTGTCGGAAAAGCTGCAAGATCGGGTCGAGCGCGCGCTCGACGGCGCGGATTTGCCCCATGAAAAGGCCAAGCGGGATGCCGAGCGCGACGGCCGCGAAAAAGGCGATGCCCGCGCGTTGCAGCGAGACGCCGATATCACCCACCAACCGTCCCGAGGCGATGCCATTCCAGAGCGCCTGCCCGACCCGGTCGAGCGGCGGGAACACCGCCGGATTGAGCACGCCCGTAACGCTTGCGACGTGCCAGCCCACGAAGAAGGCCGCAAGAAGCCCGTAATCGGAGAGCAATCCGCGCGCCCGACGCGTGATCCGCGCAAGCGTGGACCAAATATCCGGCCCCTCAGGGGACCGGACGCTCTGATCTGAAATTTGATAGGTCATCGAAACCTCCTTCACTCAGCCGCCTGCGCGGCACTGCGCAAGGCAGTGTGGCGATTGATCGGATAGGGCAGACCGAGGTTTTCGCGCAGGGTGCGCCCCTCATAGGCGGTGCGGAAGAGGCCCCGACGCTGCAATTCCGGTGTCACGAGATTGATGAAATCGTCCAAACCGCCCGGCAGCAAGGGCGGCAGGATGTTGAAGCCATCGGCGGCCTCGTTCTCGAACCACTCTTGCAGCGTATCCACGATCTCAGTGGGCGTCCCGACCAGCGTGAGATGGCCGCGCGCCGTGGCGATCCATTGATAGAGCTGGCGGATGGTAAAGCCGTTCTCGTCGGCGATCTGCCGGATGAGGGCCTGCCGCGATTTCATGCCTTCGGTCTCGGGCGCAGAGGGCAGCGGACCGTCAAGATCAAGCCCCTTGAGATCGAGCGTGCCACCGGCCAACCCGCCCAACAATGCCAGCCCGTCGGCCTCGACGATGAGATCGGTCAGCCGCTCGTATTTCTCGCGCGCTTCCTCGGTCGAGCGGCCCACGAAGGGGGCGACACCCGGCATGATCAGCACGTGATCGGGATCGCGCCCCTTGCCCGCCGCGCGCGCCTTGATATCGCGATAGAATTCCTGCGCGGTCTCGATCTTCTGATGGGCGGTAAAGATCACCTCGGCGCTTTCGGCGGCCAAATCACGCCCAGCCTCGGATTGTCCGGCCTGCACCACCACCGGATGCCCCTGCGGACTG
The DNA here is from genome assembly GCF_053628575.1 of Roseovarius sp. MBR-51. Classification (NCBI taxonomy): domain Bacteria; kingdom Pseudomonadati; phylum Pseudomonadota; class Alphaproteobacteria; order Rhodobacterales; family Roseobacteraceae; genus Roseovarius; species Roseovarius sp. MBR-51. The sequence goes on along the minus strand of NZ_JBRJGQ010000028.1, from coordinate 10,323 downwards.
CGCGAGACATTGAGCGCCCCTTTGACGCGGAAATGCTTGCCCACATGGTTGGCGTCGTGCAACCGATCGGGGTCGTAGAACGCGCCGCTTTCCTTGTCTCGGATGAACACGTCTTCCTCGAAACTGTCCCAGAGTTTTTTCACCACATCGACATGCTCGCGCGCGCGGTCGTAGCGGTCCGCATGGGAAATCTGTTGGTCCAGATTGAAATTCTGCGCCGCCTCACCAGTCGCGGTGGTGACAACGTTCCAGCCCGCGCGCCCGTTCGAAATCAGATCGAGCGAGGCGAATTTGCGCGCGACCGTATAGGGCTCTTCATAGGTCGTGGTGTTGGTGGCGATAAATCCCAGATGCGTCGTCTGCGTGGCAAGCGCAGCAAAGAGCGTCAGCGGCTCTAAGCCTGCGATCTTGGCGCTGCCGCCCTCGCGCCCGGCCCCGTTCGTGGCTAGCCCATCGGCGAGGAAATAGGCATCGAACAACCCACGTTCGGCGGTCTTTGCCAGTTCGATGTGATACGCAAGGCTGGTCGCCCCGTCTGCACGCGCCTGCGGGTGGCGCCAGGCGGCGACATGCTGGCCGCCACCGGGCAGGAAGGCTCCGAGTTTGATTTGTCTGGTCATGGTTGTCTCCCTGGTTTGGTCAAGGCTCCGCCATGGCCCGGCCTGCATGGTCGGGCGGTTGGGATGGCGCAGCGATTGGGGAAAGGGAGTTAGGCCGCGGCCTCCAGCTTGCGCGGGGTAAGCGTAGCGGTCAGTTGCGCAACAGCCGTGTCGAGCCGGGCGCGAAGCGGGTCCGAGAGCCGCCCGTCGCCGTCAATATCGACGGACCCGGCATAAACGCCCGTCGGCACGCTCGCGGCCTCGAAGAACCCAAACAGCGGGCGCAGTTGATGCTCGATCACCAGCGCGTGCCGGTCGCCGCCGCCGGTAGCGGTCAAGAGCACCGGCTTGCCGCGCAGGGCCTCGGGCTCGATCAGGTCGAAGAGGTGTTTGAAGAGGCCGGTATAGCTGCCCTTGTAGACCGGGCTGCCGACAACAATGGCGCGTGCGGCCAGAAGCCCGTCGACATGCGCCCGCGCCTCGGGGGCGAGATCCGCGAGCGATCCGGCCCCGCCGAGCGAGGACCCTAGATCACCCAGATCGAAAACTGCATGGCCCAATCCGGTCTGGCGGGCCGCATCCTGCACCGCCGCTGTGACGAGTGCGCGTGTGCGCGATGGCTGGCTGTGGCTGCCGGCAAAGCCGATGATATCTGTCATGGCGCTTCCTTTCACGATTATATCTATCGTCTTTATGTATATTAAGTTTGCATCCTCCCCTCCATTCCAAAGATGTTGATGAAAAGAGAGAGGAGTTGTCGCCCGCAGGGTGCAAAGAGAACGTCAGCTCCGCAGGAGAGCACTGTCAGGTTGACCGCTCAGCGCGCGGGCAAGCTCGGCGCATTGCAGACGGATGTCGGGAATCGCAGTGGTTTCCCACAGGGCACCGCGCGCGCAGGGACCGATGGCAAAGACCCGGCGTGCAGCAACGCCACCACGAGCGATAACCTGGGCATCAAGGGTGGTATCCAGCCCAAGACGCAGCGGATCAAGCCGCGCGATGCCGCGAGCCAGCATATCTTGGATCACCGGGGCGCTGTCCGTCTCAGGGTTGCGCCGGAGGCCACGGCAATCAATCGCGTGATCGGCAACCAGCATCCGCTCGGTTCCATCAGGCCCTTTGGTGACAATCCCGATCTGTTTGCCCATGGGCACCGCCCCGACAAAACGCGCGCGCAGGAGGGTCAATTGCCCGGCCGCGCGCGCGGCCTCGATGGTCTGCGCCGATTGCGGCGGCATCCGGTGGCGGTGCACCTCCCAACGGCTGGCGCAGTGGCGCAGAAAGCGGGCGCGTGTTTCGGTATCCCAGGACCGCCAGATCGCGGCGACATGCGGGCGCAACCCATCGAGCACAAGCTGCCAGGGGATGCCCTGCGCCTCGGCGGCGCGCACACGCCTGCGCAGCCAGCGCAAAAGCGCGCTCACCGATGCGCAGAGCGGCACCTCACCGCGTCCAAGGGGCAATGCTGCGCCGCTCACATGCGGTTGCGGCAAGAGGCCACGACGCGATAGGCAGGTGATGGGCCCACGATGACCGCGCGCCAGCAGCGCCACCACGTGATCGACCATCGACAGGCCGGTGCCGACGATCACCACCTTTGCATCAAGATCCTCGGGCGGGGTGAAATCCCAAGCGCCGCGCAAACCGTCGCGCGGCGCGGTGGGCACCGCATGGCCGGTGGCGAGGATCGCGGTATCGGCCAGAACGGCGGTCCCGTCATCCAGATGCGCGCTCACACCCTTTGCCGTTGGCTCAAGACGCAGCACCTCGCCCGAGACGCAGCGCAGACGGTCATCGCGCCAAGGCGACACAAGGCTTTCGAGATAGCGGCCATAGGTGGCGCGGCTGACAAAGCACTGGTCCGTCGCGCCGCAATCCACGTCCCTCGTGCGCAACCAGCGCAGAAAATGATCCGGGTCATCGGGAAAGGCGCTCATGTTGTGGACGCGGGTATTGAGCAGATGCTCGGGGTTGTCGGTCGCATAGGCGATGCCGCAGCCGAAGATGCCGCGCTTTTCCACGATGGTGACACGGGTCTCGGGGGCGTTGTGCAACAGATGCGTCGCCATCAGCGCCCCGCTCGCTCCGCCACCGATGATCAGCACATGGTGGGCGGAGCGGGGGAATGAGCCGTCCATCACACAGACGCCAACAGTATGGCGCAGAAGGCGAGGCAGAACAGCGCCAGGCACACTTCAGCGCGCGAGGGCAAGGGATCGGAGTCCTGGACGCCGTATTCGGGCGACAGGAATGCGGCAAAGCCGGGATCGTGGGCGCAGTAGAACATGGGGGTCTCCTCAGTCTGGGGGATCAACTCAGGATCACGATGGCCATCAGCGCGGTGTAGGACACGACAAAGACGGTCATCGGAACGGCCTTGCGGATGCGGTTCAGGATCGGTGTCATGCGTTCACTTCCTTCTTGTTCCGGTGGTCTTGGTAACTGGCGGTTGCGCGACCCGGCAGGGCAGGCAAAGACCAGATCAGATCTCGGAGCGCGCGCCCTTCAGGCCATGGGCCAAAGCCGGAGGCCACGTTGACATGCCCCGCCTCGCCCATATCGACAAATTCCGCTCCCCAGCGTTTCGCCAACCAGCGGGCACGCGGCTGGCTCATCCAAGGGTCATTCCGGCTTGCGGCGACGATTGTGGGCACATGCAGCGGCACTTCGGGGATTTTGCCAAAAGGTGCCGTGCGCGGATCTCGCGATGTCTCGGCTGGGGCGACCAGAAGCGCGCCACCGACTTTGAGTTGTGGCCAGCGCGCCAAGAGCTGCACCGCCGCCACCGCGCCAAGGGAATGACCAACCAGAACCGCACCGGGATGCAAGAGCAGCGCACCTGCGATCTCGGTCAGCCATTGATCCGAGCGCGGCCTCTCCCAGCATTTCTGCTCGACGATGCGCGCGGTCGGGTCCATGCGTTCCCACCAATGTTGCCAATGGGGCGCGGGAGAGCCGTCGAGGCCGGGAAGAAGAAGGGTTCTGATCATGGGTGATCTCCTTTCCCATATACACTATCATCTTTGTCGTGATTTAGGGTTCCAAATTACAGCACGCTTTTAGAATGTGAGTCTCTCTTGGGGTCAGGCTGTGACCGTGTCGATGGGCCAGACGGTGGTGTCCCGAATCACCTCCATCGAGAATTTGGAGGTCACGTTGCGGCACGGCAGGCGGCGGGTGAGTTGCAGGTAGAAGTCATCAAAGGTGGCCATATCGGCCACAGCAACCTTGAGCAGGTAATCGACATCGCCCGCCATGCGATGCACCTCGACGATTTGAGGGAATTCCGCGATGACGGCACGAAATTCGGCGCGCCATTCGCGGGAGTGGTCGGGGGCCTCGATCTCGACAAAGACCCGAAGGCCAAGGCCGATTTGCGCGGGATCAACAATAGCCACGCGGCCCATGATGATGCCCGCTGTTTCGAGCTTTTGCACCCGCTTCCAGCAGGGGGTTTGTGACAACCCTACCCTCTCGGCCAGTTGTGCGACCGGGATAGTCGCGTCGCGCATCAACTCATGCAGGATCTTACGGTCGATCCGGTCCAGGTCAGGTTTGCTCATGATTCAGTTCCCAGATGAAGGTTTTTTCGGAACGAGGAAATTTGACCCGACAGAATGCTATCCGCATTGATTAACTCTGCCACCTCTGCATCGCGCGAAGTCAAACCCAGACGATGCATTTGATGCATCAGAAGAGCGTTCCAATAGCGCCAGTCTCGGCCAACCCAGGGTTCCGGCATCACGATCGCCCGCAGTCGAGACAACTCGTCCAAATGGTTGTGCCAAACGCATGCCCATTTCGGGGAGGCAAAGCGAAGACTCCAGCTCACCGGTATCGTCACACCTCTTGCTGCTGAACCCGGCGCGAAAGTCGTCACGTGGAGCGCGATGCGAAGCCAGAGGGACGGCGTTGATGACGTCAGATCCATAGTCGCAAACCTCCGTCAGGCCGCCGTAAAGTCACGCACGAAATCATTGGCGGGACGCGCACGGATATCGGAGGGTTTGCCGACTTGTTCGATCCGGCCCATCGACATGACCACGACGAGATCGGCCAGTTCCATTGCCTCTTCCTGATCGTGGGTGACGAAGATCGTGGTGAGACCCGTGGTGTCGTGAATCTCGCGCAGGCCCTGCCGCAATTCCTTGCGCACCTTGGCGTCGAGCGCACCGAACGGCTCGTCCAACAAGAGCATCCGGGGCTCTATCGCCAGCGCACGCGCCAGCGCCACGCGCTGCCGCTGCCCGCCCGAGAGCTGGCTGGGGTAGCGCGCGCCGATATCGGGCAGTTGGATGAGGTCGAGCAGGCGATTGACCCGGCGCCCAATCTCGGCGTCAGTCGGGCGCTCACGGCGTTTGCGGGCACGCAGGCCGTAAGCGATGTTTTCAAACACCGTCATATGTTTGAAGAGCGCGTAATGCTGGAACACAAACCCCGCGCGCCGTTCCTGCACCGTGAGGCCGGTGGCGTCGGACCCGTCAAAAAGCACGCGCCCGGAGGTCGGGAATTCCAACCCACCCAGAATGCGCAGGAGCGTGGTCTTGCCCGAGCCGGACGGCCCGAGCAGAGCAATCAGCGCGCCCGATGGAATAGAGAGCGAGACCGGATGCAGCGCCCGTTCAGTGCCGAATTCCTTGGCCAGTTCTTCGATTTCGATATGCATGGGTTTCCCTTTCAGTGACGGCGCGTCGCGGCCAGAACATCCGCGTGACGCCATTCGAGAAGCGATTTGAGGGTGAGCGTGACGAGCGCCAGCAACGCCAGCACGGCAGCCAGCGAGAAGGCCGCCACCGAGAGATATTCGTTATAGAGCATCTCGATCATGATCGGCATGGTCGTGGTCTCACCCCGGATCTTGCCCGAGATGACCGCAACCGCACCAAACTCGCCCATGGCGCGGGCGTTGCAGAGCAGCACGCCGTAGAGCAGCGCCCAGCGGATATTGGGCAGCGTCACGGTAAAGAAGGCGCGCCAACCAGTTGCCCCGAGCGTCAATGCCGCCTCTTCCTCGGCCCGGCCCTGTTCGATCATCACCGGGATGAGCTCGCGCGCGACGAACGGAAAGGTCACGAACATCGTGGCCAGAACAATGCCGGGAAAGGCAAAGACGATCTTGAGGTCATTGGCCACCAGCCAAGCCCCGAGCGATGAATTGACCCCGAAGAGCAGCACCAGCGCCAGACCGGCCACCACCGGCGAGACCGAAAAGGGCAAGTCGATCAGCGTGATCAGAAAGGCCTTGCCGCGAAAGTCGAACTTGGTGATCGCCCAGGCGGCGGCGATACCGAAGACTGCGTTCAAGGGCACGGCAATGGCCGCCACGATCAGCGTGAGGCGGATGGCCGACCGCGCGTCGGGTGAGGCCAGCGCCTCCCACGACGCCGCCCAGCCCTGCCGCAACGCCTCGGCAAAGACGGCAATCAGCGGCGCAAAGAGCAGCACCGCGATAAGTGCCATGGTCACGCCGATGAGCAGGCCGCGCGCGAGGCGCGGTTCGGTTGTGACGGATTCCGCCCGGATGAATGTGATATCAGACAAGTCCGATCCTCCGTCTGCTCCAGATTTGTATGAGGTTGATTGCCAGCAGCATCGCGAAGGAGATCAGCAGCATGGCGATGCCGATGGCGGCGGCGGCGTCGTAATTGTATTCCTCAAGCCGGATCACGATCAGCAGGGGCGCGATCTCGGTCAGGTTGGGGATATTGCCCGCGATGAAGATGACCGACCCGTATTCGCCCACCGACCGTGCCAGCGCGAGCGCAAATCCGGTCAGGGCCGCAGGGGCCAGCGTTGGCAGGACCACCCGGCGGAGCGTGTAGGTCCGGCGCGCGCCCAAGGTTGCGCTGACCTCCTCGACCTCGCGGTCAAGCTCTTCGATCACCGGCTGCACCGTGCGCACGACGAAGGGCAGCCCGATAAAGATGAGCGCCATCCAGATGCCCAGTTCGGTATAGGCGACCTTGATACCGAGGGGGGCAAGCGCCTGACCAAAGACGCCATTGGGCGCATAGAGCGCCGTGAGCGCGATCCCCGCCACCGCCGTCGGCAGGGCAAAGGGCAGGTCAACGGCGGCATCCACCAGCTTGCGCCCCCAGAACCGATAGCGCACCAGCACCCAAGCCAGCATGATTCCGAACACGAGGTTGAAGAGTGAAGCGATCAGCGCCGCGCGAAACGACAGCGCCAAAGCCGACCATATGCGCCGGGAATTGACCATATCCCAAAGATCGGCGGGGCCGATCATCAGGCCCCGACCAAGAAGTGCCCCGATGGGAAGAAGGACCACGATGGACAAAACCGCCATCATGATCCCAAAGCTCAGCCCAAACCCCGGAAGGGGTGAGGGCGAGCGCAAGATGCTCGCCCTCATGGCTTATTCCTCGTAGATCTGGTCGAACACGCCGCCTTCGCCGAAATACTCGGGCTGCACCTTGGGCCAGCCGCCGAAATCGGTGATGCTGACAAGATTAACTTCGGGAAAGCGCGCGGCGTCTTCGGGGGCTGCGGCCGAGGTGTCCCAAGCGCGGTAGAAATGTTTCAGCGCCAGCGCCTGCGCCTCGGGGCTATAGAGATGCTGCAAATACGCCTCTGCGGCCTTGCGCTGTTCCTCCGAGGTGATGTTGCCATCGACCAGCGTCACCGGTGGCTCGGCCAGGATCGATACCGAGGGCACCACGATGTCGAACGCATCTTCACCCAGTTCCTTGAGGGCGAGGAAGGCCTCATTCTCCCAGGCCAACAGCACGTCGCCAATGCCGCGTTGCGTGAACGTGGTGGTCGATCCGCGCGCGCCCGTATCGAGCACAGGCACGTTCTTGTAGAGCTTGCCGACGAATTCAGCCGGATCGAGTCCGTTCTGTTCGGCATAGCCCCATGCGGCGAGGAAGTTCCAGCGCGCGCCACCCGAAGTCTTTGGGTTGGGGGTGACAACCGCCACGTCCTCGCCGATCAGGTCATCCCAGTCTTCGATGCCCTTGGGGTTGCCGTCGCGCACCAGAAACACGATGGTTGACGTATAAGGCGAGGAATTGTGCTCCAACCGCGATTGCCAATCGGCGGGGATTTTTCCGGTGCTTTCCGCAATCTTGTCGATATCCGCGGACAGCGCCAGCGTCACCACCTGCGCCTCGAGCCCGTCGATCACCGCGCGCGCCTGTGCGCCAGCACCACCGTGCGATTGCTGGATGGTCACGGGCGCATTGCCCTGCGCGGTCCACCAAGTGTTGAAAAGCTCGTTGTATTCGCGGTAAAATTCGCGGGTCGGATCGTAAGAAACATTGAGGATATTGACGCCGTCCTGCGCCTTGGCCGCGCCCGTCCCGACCGGGCTAAGCAAGAGACCAAATGCGGCGACCGTCGCCACAAGCCCATTGCGCAGACTGTGCTGGCCCATAAGCCGTGCTCCGATATCGGCCACCACGCGCCGGGCTTCAACTGCCCGCCCGACAAGCCGCTTGGTGCCTGCCTCGATCTCGATGCGACCATCGCCGAGGCTCCGGATGAATTTGCCCTGCGCCTGCGCATAAGCGCCCTGCTGGATCGTGCGATACATGGGTGTCTCCTTTGCTCAACCCCGTGTTCAAATCTCGTGTCAGACGGGCGGGCCGGGGAACATGCAACCACTCACTATGGGGCGGTTCCGGGCTGGCGCCGTCTGACACGTTAATAACGACAGAGTTAGTCGAGTATTGTAAAGGAAAAATCACGCCCATTTTTATCGTGATTAGAGAATCCTATTCTCCGGCGGCGCGGGCAGCGTCAGAAAAGCGCGCCAAAGGGTCGGCATCCTGTTGTAAATCGGCAAGCGTCAGGGACTCGATCATCAGGATATAAGTTGCATAAAACCCGCCAAAGACGGCCCGCACGCGGCAGGTTTGCTCATCCTTGCAGTCTTCGCACCGTCGATAGGCGCGGCGCGAGAGGCACGGCAGCGGTGCCATAGGGCCGTCAATAAGGCGCAGCACCTCTGCGATCGAGATGCGGCGCGGTTCCTTGATCAACTCATAACCACCATTGCGCCCGCGCCTGCTCCCGATCAGCCCCGCACGCTTGAGATCAAGCAGGATATGCTCCAGGAATCGCTTGGGCGCACCGGAACGCTCTGCGATTTCCTCAATCCTCAACGCGTCGCCTGTGTCCGCCTTTTCATCGGCCAGAACCATGAGCGACTTGAGAGCATATTTTGTCTTGTGGGTGATCATTTGCGGTATGTGGCCTTGGAAAGTGCGACTAACAAGGTCAACTTTATCAGGATGTGCGCGAAAGGCGAGACCTGAGGCCTGTTTGCGACAATAAATCATACACAAAGCGAGCAGGCCCCGCTCTTGGGTTCTGCCCTAACGTCCTGATGTCCCGCCTGCCGCCGTGCTGCTCTGACGCGCGATGGTCCCCTTTGCCCTCGAAAAGGCGTGCGCCACCAGTCGGCCTCTGCCGAGGCTCCGCGCCCGGGTGATTGGTGGGCTCGATCAGCGTGGCGGTCTTTTGATCGCCGTCGAGGTTCTCGGCCCGCGCGACCAGATACTCGTGAAAGATGCCCTTCACGTTCGAGGTGACCCCGTGCATCTGCTCGGGCGACAAGGCGGTCAGGTAATCCGCCAATTCCTGATCGGTCGCGTAATTAAGGCGGGTCGTTGAGCGGCGCAACGCATCGAGCACCAACTCCTGATCGTCTGTCCAGCCAGACCGCTGCCCCGCGACCAGTTGGCCGAGGGTGATGGCGATGGAAACGATGGCGCTTCGGCGGATCATGTGGGGTTCAGTTTTGTCAGGAGGGTTTGCAGGTTGTTCAGATGGCCCCGCAGACGCGCGCGGTTGTAGATCTTCATTCCTGAAAGTTGACCACTATCGGCCTCTTCAAGCGCGGCGCAGATCTCGGTCATTGTAATGCTGGACCGCGCGACGACTGGGGCGGAGAGCTCGGCCAAGTCGACGCCGATGGCATAGTTTTCGGACCCGACCTGGATAGAGTGTCCGGCGAAGAAGACCATGGCGATGTCGGCGTCACGGGCGGTCTCGCTGAGCCCGTCGAGCGAGGCCATCATTTTTTGCGCGATAGGTCGATAGCTGAGCGGACCTCGGAGTTGAGGCGGCGGAGGGCGTCGTCAAGGGCGCGCACGTCGTTGCCAGGATTGGCGAGGGCGAAATCGTGGTTGGTATAGCTGGCGTTTCCGATCAGGAGCGCGACCCGTCAATCCGCCACCGCCTGCGCGGCGTTTAGAAGAACGAGCGCAAGAGTCAAACAAAGCAGCCACATGGAGGATTCGCCCTCTTTGTGTAACGCCGCGACGGTATCAGCGAAACGATCAGGCGTCACCCCCGTCCAGAACCATGCGCTGCCATCATAACAATCTGTTGGCAGCAGCTTCAAGACGCCTACGGCGATCACGAAGAAGTTCTAGGTCAGCGTAATTTTGTCCGCGTGACAAAGTGCCAGACGGCGTTGGAGCGAAGAACAGTATCGAGCCCGCTACGCAAGAAAACGCACTTATATGTCCGCGCGTTTGTATTTTTCGCACAAGCATTGACTTGGCTCGCCAGAATGAGGACGCGACCTAAAAACCTTCTGACTAAGCGAGGCCTTACGTGCCGCTATTGCCGAAGGGGCTGCGTTGACGTTGTGGTGACTTGCGATACCGATAAAATGTGCGACGAGATCCAGAATTGCCTGATCGTCCTCAACCATTAATACTTTCATCATACCTCAAGGTCCAATGCGTCAGTC